>DASRLC010000265.1:0-8219 GCA_035648655.1 Polyangia bacterium | reverse complement strand
CCGAGATCGCCCTTCCGCGCGTTTGAAACGATGATTCGGCAGCGCTCTTACCGTTGCCGTCGCGACCATCCCTCGAAGTCCATCGCGCCATGGACGACCGCTAGAATTCGTACCTCGCCGATGGAGACTTGGTACATCAGCCTATATCGATAGACGAAGATCGGCAGCGCCGAGCACGACCTCGGCGACCTTGGACGCCACCGCAGGCGAGTCGAGCGCGATGAAAGCCAGAATCTCGTCGAGCGAGTCGCGCGCGGCGCGGGTCCAGAGGACTACGCGGCGCCCGTCACCCACTTGCGGCGGAGCTCCTTAGCGACCTCTTCATGCGGGATCAGCTTGCCCGCATCCGCTTCGGCCAGTCCAGCCTCGATCTTCTGGATGACGTAGAGGTGATAGAGCACGTCTTCCAGACTGCAGTCGTCCGGCAGCTTCTCCAGCAGGGCCATAACCGTCGTCTTCGCTGGCTGCATAGCAAAAGAATAGTACTCCGCGGCCGCCCCGCAGAAGCATCGCCCTACCCGCCCGCGCTCCGGAAGCTGTCGGCGTGCGCGGTGGCCCTGTCGTGGAAGGAGCGAGCGGGCGCTCCGGTCAGGTCGGCGACCGTGGTGGTCACATAGGCGGGATGCCCGACCGCCGCGCCCCACGCGGCGAGCAACATGTCGACGACGAACGGTGGCCAGCTGTCGGCCGTCTCGGGTCAGTCAGGCTCGTCCTCGGCCAGCAGGTGTTTCCAGTACCGACCGGGGTTGTCGAGAATACCCTTCGTGATTTGGAAATGCGAGGTGTCCTCGAGACGCGTCGGTGCGAGGGCGTCCCCGTCGAACGAAAGTAGCGCCGCGCCCGGGTACGTCATCAGGATCGGCGAGTGGGTGGCGATCACGAACTGTGTACCGCCGTCGCGCACCAGCCTCACCATCTGCGCGAGAAGCGACAGCTGCCGTTGCGGCGAAAGCGCCGCCTCCGGCTCGTCCATCACGATCAGGCCAGGCGCCATCCACGACGAAAGCACGGACAGAAACGCCTCGCCATGCGACCGCGTGTGCAGAGAACGCCCGCCGTAACGGGTGTAGGGATCTCCCAAAAAATCGGGATCCGCTTTTCGTTCCTCGAGGAGGGACGCGAAGTGAGCCTGAAACTCCGCGCGGAAGAAATATCCGTCCCTCGGTTTCTTCTGGAACGCCGCCCGAAGGAACGGTGCCAGCTCGCTCCGGCTATGAGGCGCCCTCAGATCGGCGAGCTCGTTCCGGCCGCCGCCGCCAACCGGGAGCCCGCACAATTGCGCGATCGCCTCGACGACCGTCGACTTGCCGGATCCGTTCTCGCCGATGAGGATCGTGACCGGCTGCTCGAACTGGAGGTCGAAGCTCCGAACGAACGGCAGGGTGCAAGGAAACTCGCCATCCGTGAGCTTGGCGCCCGGTCGCAGGTAGACCCGGCGCAGAAACAGCGGAGCCGTCATGGGAGCACGTAAGTTCAACGGCGTGCGGTCGGTCAAGCCGCTGATTTGAGGTTTTCGCGAATCATACGAGGGTGACGCGCCGCGATCCTCAGGAGGCCGATCGCCGGCCCCTCCGGCCGCCTGCGCCCCTGCTCCCAGTTCCGCAGCGTGTGCACGCTGATGCCCATCGCCTGCGCGAACTGAGACTGGGAAAGGCCCACGAAACGCCGGAGCGAGGCGACGTCTCCACCGGATTCGATCTGCCCGAGGATCAGCCGCTTCCGCACACGAGCCGGAATGGCGCGCGCCATTTGCTTCTCGGTGAGCTCGGGAATGGCGGTCATGGTGCCCTATCCCCTACCTTCGATCTTGACGCGCTTCTTCCACGCCAACGGCGCTCTACCCCGGTGAAGGACGGCCACGACGATGCGGGCCGGACGATCAGATGGGTCATCCCCGTCGCTTGAGGAGATCGGCCTCGACTTCTTCCCAGGGTCGACCCAGGTCCGGGTTGGCGCGATAGTCCGCCAGGCGTTCGCCGAGAACCTCACGGTGCCACTCCGGGACGGGCACCTGGGACTCGTTCGCCGCGATCCGATCCCAAAGCGCCTGGACATATTCGAACTTGTCTTCGACGGACATCTCGTCGAATCCCGGTGGCGGTAGAGGAGCAGCTCGACCCGTCGAGAAGATCGTAGCATGGGCCGCATCGCCCAACTATCGGCGGTTCACGCCCCTATCTAGGCTGTTGCACGGGTTGCAGCCGCGCGGGCGTGCCGCCCTGCCGAAGTCCTCTTCGGACCTTTCCCGGGTTTCGCGGCCCGCCGGCGCGGGGGCTTGCGCTCGAGCGGCACGACCTGCAGCCCGAACCCCATCGTCGAGAGCATCCTGAAGACCGTCGCGATCGTAGGGTTCGCCTTTTTGTCGGTGAGGACCTTCCGGACCGACTGCGCGGGCAGGCCGCTCTTGCTCGCGAGCGTCGCCTTGGAGACACCGCGGCTCTTCCGCAGCGCGTTCATCGCGCGCATGAAGCGGTCGCAGGTGTCGATCTCGGCGCGCGCCTCGCGGTAAGCCTCTGCGCGCACCGGGTCCGCCATCTGCTCGTCGAAGAAGTCGTCGAACGCCGTTCGATCCATGGGTGGAAGTGTAGCATAAAATCTACGTCTGAGGACGAGGCGTCACGCCGCCGGCATCGTCTCCTAGGGGAGTAGACTAGGTGAGTCATGAAGCCGCGGCTGAACCTGGATAAGATCGCGAAGGCGCTTGGTGGAGAACGTCGAGGCCCGGTCCCGGCGACGGCCGGACATTTCGGCGCTCTGGATCTGGCGGCGGACATCGGTCAGCGTTTTAGGGCACCGAAAACCGGAGGCCGCTCGACGGATCCAAACGCTCCGACTGGTCGATATCGTCGGTGAGGGGCTCGACCTCGCCCTGCGGGTTGCGCAACACCGACTGCCGTCGTCGAGCCTCGTTCTTCGGATCGCCGACTTGTCCGAGGTTGCACACCGCGCTACCTTAATATTCATGCGGAGCTTCACCGCCGTCATCGAGCGCGACCCAGCCACGGGTTTGTTCGTGGGCTACGTCCCCGGTTGGCCCGGCGCCCATTCTCAGGGGGCGAGCGTGGACGAGCTACGTCAGAACCTCGAAGAGGTCGTGGCCATGCTTCTCGAAGACGGTGAGCCCAAACTGGAAGGCGAGTTCGTCGGCACGCAGACCGTCAAGGTCGCGTAGTCGTGAGTGACATCCCGGTCCTCAAGCCGCGAGAGGTCGCCGGCATCCTGGAACGAATGGGGTTCGTGGAGGTCCGCCAGCGCGGATCACACCGCCAGTACCGCCACCCCGATGGCCGAGGCACCACCGTGCCGTTTCATCCCGGGCGGGACATCTCGCCCGCGCTCCTTCGCGTGATCGCCAGGGACATCGGGATGGACGTGCGCGACTTCATCGGCCGCCGTTGAGGTCGCCGCTCAACGCACCGACCCGCCATCGGCCTACCCGCTTGGTGGGTGCGCCGCCTCGTCACATCGCGCGCGATCCAGGGTAGCCGGCCGTCACTGCGCGCGCGAACTGTTCGGCAGCGATAGCGATTTCCGTTCGACCTCTGAGCCGAGCCAACAGGTCCTCGGACAGAGCAGACACGCCGACGGCTGCCCCCGCGATCTGACCTGTGATTGACCCAATGGTGTCGGTGTCCCCACCGGCGCCGATGGCACCTCCGACTATCGCGGCGAAGGGGCGGTGGCCGATTCGACGGGCGGCGAACAGCGCCAGCGGAACCGAGTCGGCAACGAAACCCGAGCTCCCCCAGGTCTGCCCGATGTCAGCTGGCTCAACGTCATCACCGAAGGCAGCGTACTTCACGAGTCGATCTCGCACCTGCGAGTCGGGAAGGATGCCGGCGACATCCTCGAGCAGTCGGACCATCTGGTAGCCCGGAGTGGCGGCGAATCGAACGGCTGCCGCGACGGCCAGCGCACCAGCGTACGCCTCGTCATGATGATGCGTGATCCGGGAAACGTCTCGCAGAACTCGCCGCCCTGCTTCGTCCGCGGGGTCGAGCATGAAGGCCAGTGGGGCGATCCGCATCGCAGCACCGTTTCCCGCGGCTCTCTCCCCTTTCGCCCCAGCGAGCGCCCAGTGAGCACCGGCGTCCAGATCGCGAAGGGCCTTCGTCGTGCTCGATCCCAATCCGCTGAGACGCCCGTCGCGAAACCAATCCAGGAACCGCGCGGCAATGGACGCGGGATCTACGGCGTGGCTCTCGACGATCGCCTCGCAGGTCGCCAACGTCAGCTGAGTGTCGTCGGTGACGACGAGCTCGAGCGGCAGTGGGTCAGCACTGGCAGTCGAACCTTCGTACGGCCTCCCCCAACCGTCCCCGATCGCGCCACCCAGAAGCATCCCCTTCACCCGATCTTCCACTGAGGTCGACATGGTCTGACCGACGATACTGCCGTTCAGCGGCCGCAGCCCCGATGGCGCCACGGCTATCCTCCGATCGTCCTACCCGCCGAACTTGACAGAGATGATACTATACATCTGTTCAGGAGACAAACCAGGTGAGTGACGGCAGCCAAATCGAATGGACGCATGCGACGTGGAACCCCGTTCGGGGCTGCACCAAGGTCTCGCCGGGCTGCAAGCACTGCTACGCGGAGAGGTTCTCCGAGCGATTCCGAGGAACGCCGGGGCACCCGTTCGAGCAGGGTTTCGATCTTCGTTTGATCCCGTCCGCGCTCGACCTTCCGATCAAGTGGCGTGACGGGCGTCTCGTCTTCGTCAACAGCATGTCCGACCTGTTCCACGAGGACGTGCCCACCGCTTTCATTGAACGGGTTTTCCAGGTGATGGCGGAGGCCGCGCAGCATCAGTTTCAAGTGCTGACGAAACGGGCCGACCGGCTTCTCGAGTTCGCGGGGTCTCGGAAGGTGCCACCAAACGTGTGGCTCGGTGTCAGCGTCGAGAGCGCGGCATACCATTGGCGGAGCGACTGCCTCCGACAGGTCGATGCGCGGGTGCGCTTCTTGAGCATCGAGCCGCTTCTTGCGCCGCTCGGACGGATCGATCTCCGCCGAATCGATTGGGTCATCGTCGGTGGCGAGAGCGGCCCCCATGCACGCGCGATGGATCCGGAGTGGGTTCGTGAGATTCGGGAGCGGTGCCTCGGCGCGGAGGTCCCGTTCTTCTTCAAGCAGTGGGGCGGACGGTGGAAACACCGAACGGGGCGGGAGCTCGACGGGCGGACGTGGGACGAGATGCCGGCGGGAATTCCGATCCCGAGCGGACCGACGCGCCGAGTCCGCGCGTCTGGCTAACGTACCGCGCGTGAGTTGAGTGGTGGGAGCGCCGCGGCTGCAAGCAAGCCGGAGTCAGGCAGCGAAGCGCTTTCCGGTTTCCGGTTTTAGATTCCATCAAACCACGTCTCCTCGACTTCGACCTTCTCGAGCATCTCGGTGCGGACGCCAAGACGAAGGTCCTTTAGCAAGTCAGCAAGACGCTCGCCGTCGATAAGATCGATGGGCGGAGCACCATCGCGCGTTGCTTCTTCCTGCGCGGCGCGTGTAAAGGAACCTGTCGTGAGAAACAGGCCCTTGTCTGAACGACCGACCATCGCACCACGAAAATCTCGAATCTCCTTCGGACCAACGGCGCCCTGCCACCGCTTGCACTGAAACAGAACCTGGAAGCTCACGACCCGTTGGAGACGCAAGATACCGATCCCGTCGATTCCGCCGTCGCCAGCGCGTCCCGTCACCCGAACCTCGATGAAGCCGCTCTCGCGAAGGATACGCTGACAAAGACGTTCAAAGGCGTCCGGGCGCATCGAAAGCAACTTTCGAACGAGTGTCTGCGTCCAGCTCGCTGGTGCGTCCGGCGCGTCTGCTTCCGGAAGAAGTTCCGGCGTGACGGCTACCCCAGCTGCCGTGGGCCCGCCAATTGCGACGATTTCGGCAGTAGAGCGCCGCGCGGCGTACTCGCCGCGAACTTGTTCAAGAACCTTTCAGGGTCGGGCTCCTCTTCTCGTCCAGCAGGGGTCAGCGCCCAGACGCCCCGTTCGCTGTTGGTCAGGAATCCGGCCTTTTTCAAGTAGGTCCGTGCCCAGGCCATGCGGTAGGCCGCTTCGGTCTGCTCGCCCCGCTCTGCATCGTGAAGGACCGAGAGCTGCTCCTCCGTGAGCTTCATCGCATCCACGACAGCCTCGTATAGCTCCGGAATTGTCGCGGACCCCCCCAACCGCCGCAGAGCCGTGATCATTGGTCGCATGTAGTCGTCGAAGGTTGGTACAATGGTCATGACTCTCTGCCTGACGATTTGACGTTCACCTGGGGTCCGCCGCCCGAGCGAAGCGAGGAAGGACGATCATCGGCTGCGACGCTATGTTACGCAGCACGAAAGCGCAGAACTTTCTCATTAAATCTAGAGAAATGGATCGACAGCTTCATTAGGAACAAATAAAAGGCATATTGATTCAGCTTGAACAGCGCGTTGCGATCACAGCCGCGAAAGTCTGTGGCTGGATGCACGTGAACGTCGTCCAGAAGGATCATGCTCTCCTTTATGACGTCCGAGTACGCAGGTAAGTAAAAGATATTCGTTAGGCGTTGCTGTCTCACATCGGTGAGAAGTGATGCCACCTGCTGGAGCGTCTTTCCACGTCCGCGCAGTAGGTCTTCAAATTTCGACACGCTGATCAGCGGAGCAAAGACGATGTGGGCCGGCGTGTTTGTCTCGTTCTCGGGGGCGACATCGCAGGAGTTTGATAGGACCACACCCGACACGGCTCTCTTGTCACCCGAGAAGAAATCACGAACCACAAACCCACGCCAGCCGTCGCCTTGGAGAATCTCGTCATTTAGGCCAGAATCAAACCAGTAGTAGTCGGTGTTCTTGGGAAAATCGGCCAACCCTGACCAAAGGTCGCGGGCCTGCTCTGGCGTTAGGTACTTCGGAAGGTAGAGGCGGATCGAGTCGAGCAGTTCCTGTTCGTCATTCACGCGTACAGATCCGACAGATTGGCGTAAAGAGCTGCCCGAGTCTCGGGGTCAATCTCCTTTTGACTTCGCAACAATTCGTCATAGACCCTGCTGATCTGTTTGGCGATATCAACCTCGCCAATCGTGAGCGATTGCAGCCGGGAATTGGTCTCAGCCGTCCCGCTGAGAGATATGTCCGGGTCGGCGACTGTCCCGTCTGATGATGCATACTGCGCGCAGAGAAGAGCCACCGCCAAAGCCGTGCTGGCAACAATCGTCCGTGATCCAGATGTGCTGCCTCTGTCCAGTCTGATGATCTGCTGGTCTGCAATGGTCATGGGCTCACTCCGGGCCGAGTTCTGCAAGCGTTTCCTTGGTTAGCAGGGAGAAGAAGGTCTCCTTTACTACGCGATGTACTTTTTCCAGGTCCGCGGTTGGCTCGGTGAAAAACGTTGACCCGGGGGTTTTCAGGACCGTGTCGATATCAACCAACAACCCAGACACTTCTATATTATTGGGACCTTTGGCTGAGGCGTTAGGCGCAATCTGAACCACGGATGTAATGTCGCTGCTGTCGAACTCGGTCCGCAAGAGGAAACCTCGTTCGTCAGGGGATCGACCGACCAGCTCAACGTGAAGGTTCAAGAGCGGTAGTTGCTTGGCGTCTGCGGACGACGTCAGCAAGTTGATGTAGCGGAAAGAGAACCGCTCAACGGTCCTAACGAGGCCAGTCTCCCGAAGGACGCTGACGAGTTCAAGTATCAAAGACCGGAAGGCTTCCCAGCCCGGGTAGGACGTCGTACTTACCGCCGCCACGCGGTCACCGACTTGGATCGAGGAGCCATCAGACCCATGGAGCCGATGTGACGCCTGATAGATCAGCGCCTCCTGAGCAGCTCTGATGTTCCGAGGGACGCCGGCAGCGGGCAGCGGCTCAACGCGCGCATACTTTGAGCGCAGGCTCCCGAAGATGAGGCCGGGAAGAACATCGCCGGCGCCCTCGACCACAGGAACGAATCTGACCTCGAAGAGGGCTTCCAAGAGTGGGCTCTTGCGTAGCTTTGCCGGCATCACCTGCGTCATCGCCACGACCACCTACCCAAGAATCGCCCGCCGCGCAAGTAGCGTCAAGTCGATGGGTCCACCTCAACAGCGGAGGCGCATGCCTGTACGCATAGCTTTTCTATTCGCGCGCAGCTTCCGCAGCCCGAAATTTTCGGCAAGCAACGGCATGGGTTGGGATAGTCGTCAGCTCGACTGCGCAACTGAACCATTCTGGCAGAACACCCGCCCGCCCCCTATAC
>DASRLC010000264.1:0-7337 GCA_035648655.1 Polyangia bacterium | reverse complement strand
CCTGGACACTATGGCTGCGTTACTTCGCCTTCCAGCGCGCTACAACCCCGAACTTCCCACGACGCCGCGGCGGCTACCCGAACTCCGCGGCGCTCAGGCCACCGCGTGAGAAACACGACTTCGTCAACGGGCTGCTAGAGCCTCGCCGGGGGGCAGCACGACCCGCGCCAGCGTGCCTTTGCCAGGTTCGCTCTCGAAAGCAATCGTCCCACCGAAAGACTCCACGATCCCGTGGCTGACGGAGAGTCCCAGACCGGTCCCTTGGGTGGCCGGCTTGGTGGTAAAGAAGGGGTCGAAGGCCTTGGCCATTACCTCGCCCGTCATCCCACAACCGGTGTCTCGAATCTCCGCGACGGCGCGTCCTCGTAGATCCGTGCGGGTCGTCAAGACGACTTCATTCGTCTTTCGCCGCGCTGGGTCCAGCGCCTGGGCTGCGTTGATGATGAGGTTGACGAAGACCTGGCCCAGGCGGGCCGAGCTGGCATCCACCCGGGGGACATCGCCGAACTGTCGAACCACCTGACCCTTCGACAGCAACTCGTGCCCGGCGACCGCGAGGCTCCAGTTCAAGACCTCATTGAGATCGGCGGTCTCGGCCGCCTCGGCCGCCGGCCGGGTGAAGGTCTTGAGATCGGCGACGATCTTCTCGATTCGCTTGGTTCCCTCCTCGGCGTCGGCCAGCGCCGCCTCGAGCTCCTTCAGCCAGGTCGGCGCCCCCGGTTCGGCCAGCCGCCCCCGGATCTCCTCGAGCACGAAGGTGATATTGGAAAGAATGAAGGTCAGGGGATTGTTCACCTCGTGGGCGATGCCCGCGGCCATCGTCCCGACGGTGGCCAGACGGTCGGCCAGCTCGAGTTGCCGCTGCAGGCGGCGCTGCTCGCCCACGTCCCGGAAGACCATCACCGCACCCAGCACCGATCCCCCATCGCCCACGATCGGCGCGGTGCTGTCCGAGATGAAATGCTCCTGGCCGGCCGATCGAACCAATACCCCATCGACGCTCAGCGGACGGCCTTCGTCCAGGGCGCTTTGTAGCGGATTTGCGATGGGGGTTCGAAGACGATCGTCACGAACGAGACGCAAGATCTCTTCGGACATCCGCCCCTGGGCCTGCGCGGCGTTCCATCCGGTCAGAGCTTCGGCGACCGGATTCATGTAGTTGATCCGCCCGGCGGCATCGGTCGAGATGATCGCGTCACCGATCGATCGCATCGTCGTGGCCAGCCAGCGTTCGCGGTCCCGCAGCTGCTTGTCCATCTCGTGCTTGAAGAGGGCGATCTCGACGGCGCTGCGAAGCTCGTACGTCTTGACCGGTTTCATGAGGTACCCAAAGGGCTGGGTCAGCTTGGCCCGCTCCACCGTGGGCTCGTCGGCATAGGCCGTCAGGTAGACGATGGGGACATCAAAGCGCTGGCGGAGAATGGTCGCCGCCTCGATCCCGTCCCGCTCCCCTTTGATCCGGATGTCCATCAGGACCAGATCGGGGCATCGCTCCGAGGCCAGCCGAATGGCCTGTTCGGCGGAGGAGGCCGTCGCGGGCACCTGGTATCCCAACTCCACCAGACTCCGTTGAATGTCTCGGGCGACGACCCGCTCGTCCTCGACCACCAGAATCGTCTTCGAAAGCGGCACCGTCCGCCCTATCGCAACGTCCGTGATCGCGCGCAGCCGTTCTTGGGCCGCGGTCACAGGCCCACCTTTCTGAATCGGAACCCAAAACGGGTACCGTCCTCGCGATTGATGGTCATCTCCGCGTTGAGCTGCTCGGCGAATGTGACCACCAGGTCCAACCCCAGCGAGACGGTGTTGCGCGGATCGACGCCAGCCGGCATGCCGACGCCATCGTCTTGAACCGTCAGGTCGAGTGTCCCCTCCGGACTCTCCGACAGGCCCACACGCACCGTTCCGGCGCGCCCATCCGGGAAGGCATGCTTGAGCGCGTTCGTCACCAGCTCGTTCACGATTAACCCACACGGAATGGCGACATCGACGGTGAGATGCACGTCCCCGACGTCGATGACCTTGGCGATACCCCGGCTGGGGGCGTCGTAGGTGTCGAAGACATTGTCGATGAGAACCGCGACGTACTTCCCGAAGTCGACGTGCGACAGGTCGGCGCTCTCATATAGCCTCTCATGGACCAGAGCGATCGACTGCACGCGGGTTTGACTCTGGCTGAAGATCGCGCGCGCCGCTGGGTCGGTGAGGTAGCGGGCCTGCAGATTCAAGAGGCTGGAGATCACCTGAAGGTTGTTCTTGACGCGGTGGTGAATCTCCTTGAGGAGCACCTCCTTCTCTCTGAGCGACGCGCGCACGGTCAGCTCCGAACGCAGCACGTCGATCTGAGTTTTTTCGAGCAGGGCCTTCTCGGCGGCCAGATCATCCAGGACGTTGAGCACCGCCTTTTGAGACTCCCGCAAGAGCACCCGTTCCGCCTCTCCGTCGTCGGCGATGTTGAGGATCGCCTTCTGCGTATCCTCGAGACGCAACCTCTCCGATCCGAAATCCTCGAGGATGTTGACCAGCGCCTGGGCGTAGGCGGCGGGGGGGATCTCGCCCAAATCGGCGATGGTCATCGTGCCGGCGGCGCCGGGGCCACATGCCTCTTGAGGTCTTCAATCTCTTTCTTGAGCTCGATCATCTTGAGCTCGCGGCCCACCGTGAGGCGCTGGAACCGCTCCAGCTCGGCCAGCCGTTCGAGCTCTCGCGTCCGTTGCAGTGCGACCTCGGCCTCCGCCTTTCGCTGCGCGGTTACGTCGCGGGCCGCCGCGAAGACGCCCAACACGTTGCCGCGTACGTCCTTGTACAGCGACGCGGTATAGAGCACGTTGGTTTGCATGCCGTCCTTGTGTCGCATGGTGAGGGGATAGTCGGTGACGAATCCCGTCGAGAACACCTGTTGATAGCCGGCCCGCGCCTTTTCGGGCTCGGCGAAATAATCGGAAAAGTCCGTCCCGATCAGGCGCTCCCGCGGCACACCGGTGACCCGGATGGCGCCCTCGTTGACGTCCGTGATCCTTCCTTCGGGACTGATGGTGACCAGCGGATCCAGGCTGGCCTCGATCAGGCTGCGCGCGTATTGCGATGCGTGCTTCTGCGTCGTAATGTCGCGGGCAATGCTCGATGCGCCGAGTATTCTGCCGTCGGCGTCCTGGACGGAAGATAGCGTCAACGAGACATCGAAGACTTCACCGGTCTTACGCACCCGCAGGGTCTCGTAGGGCTCGACGCGGATCCCGCGTCCCAACTTGTCGAGCGTTCGCTGCTCCTCGGCCCGCAAGTGCGGCGGAATCACCATCTCGATGTGCTTACCGATCATCTCGGCGGCGGTGTAACCGAACGTTCGCACGGCGCCCTTGTTCCAGCTGGTCACGACGCCCGCGATGGATTTGCCGATGAAGGCGTCCATCGTGGTGTCGACGATGGCCGCCAGCCGCGAACGTTCCTCACCGGCCTTCTTCTGAAGGGTGACGTCGCGGGCCACGGCGACCACGCCCAGGACGCGGCCCAGTGGGTCCTTGTAGACGCTGGCATTGTAGAGGACCTCCGTCAGGTGGCCCTCTTTGTGCCGAATGGTGAGGGGGTAGTCGGTAACCGAGCCTTTGGAGAAGGCGGCTTGGTACCCTTGTCGGGCCTGATCGGGATCGGTAAAGTAGTCGCAAAAATCCGTACCGATCAAGGTTTCTCGCGGTCGACCAGTGACCTTGATGGAGCCCTCGTTGACGTCGGTGATCTTGCCCTCGGGGCTGATGGTGACCAGCGGGTCCAAGCTGGCCTCGATCAGGCTGCGCGTGTACAGGGAATCGGTTCCGGCCTGCTTCTCGGCGTTCTTGCGCGCCGTGATGTCGGAGGCGATCGCGGAGGCCCCCACCAGCACGCCGGCGCTGTCGTAGAGGGGCGACGCGACGATCGACACGAAAATCGCATGTCCGTCCTTGTGCCGGCGCAGCGCCTCGTAATGCACCCCCGGCTGACCGCGATTGATCTGCGTCAGCATCTCCTCCGCCTCTGCGGCAGCGCCGTCCTGGGTGAGGATCGATCCCGACCGGCCCACAATCTCATCCGCGCGGTAGCCGTACATGGCCTCGGCACCGCGGTTCCAACTGGTGACGATACCGTCGGGCGTCACCGAGATGATCGCGTCGAGCGTGGAATCGACGATCGAGCCCTGTAATGACAGGCGCTCAGCCACCGCAGTCGCCGCCCGACTGCGTGTCTCGATTTCGGTTGAGGCATCTGGCAAAGGTCGCTCCTGTCGTTACTGAGCCACCTGGGTAGTACGTGTGGCGCCTCTGTAACATCCACCATCCGAACGGCTCCAGGTAGGGCCCCGATGCTGATCTGGCTGTGGGACCCGGCCCCTAGGCGACGTCGGGGTCTGTCCTACGGAGGTCCAGGGGATCTGACCGATCACTCGACCAGGCCGGCGCGCAACGCGTAGCGCATGAGCTCCGCGTTCGATCGCATCTTCATCTTGCCGATGATCCGCGTTCGATAGGTGCTGATGGTCTTCTCGCTCAGAGCCAGGTCGGCCCCGATCTCCTTGACGGATTTGCCGACCGCCAGCATGCGCAGGACCTCCAGCTCGCGGTCGGAGAGCCCCTCGTGTAAGAGTTGCGTGGTCCCGTTGCGGGTGCTGAGGGTCGCCACCATTTGCTCGGCCAATCTCGGGCTGACGTACTTACCGCCTTGTAGGACCTTGCGGACGGCTGCGGTGAGATCGTCGGCGGCGGTCTCCTTCGTCACGTAGCCCGCGGCGCCGGCCTTCAGCGCTCTGATCGCATACTGGTCTTCACCGTGGACGCTCAGCATCATGATCGGCACACCCGGCTGCAGAACCAACGCCTCCTTTAGGATCTCCAAGCCGTCGCGTCCCGGAAGAGACATGTCGAGAATGACCAGCCCCCAGGAACGGGCCGCGAGCTGCGCGAGAGCCTCGGACCCCGAAGCCGCTTCGCCAAACTCGACGCGGGGAAACTCCTCTCCGAGGAGCTCGCGCAGGCCGCGCCGGACGACCGCGTGATCGTCAACCAGGAGAATGGGTAGCACCGGAGGTTGCGACATTTCATACCGGCATTCGGATTACGGCCCGCGTGCCCTGCCCTCGGTTGCCATGGATCCCCACCGAGCCACCGAACTGGGTTGCACGCTCCCGCATCCCGAGCAACCCGAGCGCATTCGGCATCGCAAGCTCGCGCTCGGTGATGCCTCGGCCATTGTCCGAGACCTCGAGCATCACCCACCCGGCTTCTGGCGTCAGTTGCACCGACACCGCGGTAGCGCCCGAGTGCCGACTCACATTGGTAATGAGCTCCTGAAAGATCCGAAAGAGTGCGGTGGCGCGATCCCGGTCGAGCTCGAGCTCGCCGTCGGGAAGCGAGAGGTCTACCCGTATGCCCGACCGCGTCTGGAAGTCATGCGCCTGCCATTCGATGGCCTCACCGAGGCCGAGATCGTCGAGAACGGCCGGCCGAAGACCACTGGCGATCCGCCGGACCGTCTGGACGCAGTCATCAATCTGGGTCGCCATCGTCCCCAGCCGTGCCAGGAGGGGCCCGAGTGGAGGGCTCGGGATCGCCGCGAGTCGCCGAGCCAGCCAGCTCACATCCAGCTTGAGGCCCGTGAGCTCCTGCCCCAGGACGTCGTGGATCTCCCGCGACAGGCGGAGCTTCTCCTCTTCGGCGACCTGCGCCAGGCGAGCGGCGAGGGCGCGCATCCTATCGTGGGCATCCGCGAGATTCTGCTCGAGATACATCCGCTCCGTGCCGTCGCGCGCGACTTCGGCGTAGCCAATCACCGCACCGGAGGAATCGGCGATGGCGGTGACCACCACTTCGGCCCAGAAACGCGAGCCGTCCTTTCTGAGCCTCCAGCCGTCGTCCTGAATCTTGCCGCGCAGGGCAGCCACGTGAAGCACGGCGCCATATTTACCGGCCCGCACGTCTTCCGGGGGATAGAGGCAGGAGGCCGGGCGGCCAATCACATCCTTCGCCGAGAAGCCCGTCATCAGATCGGCCCCTGGGTTCCAACTCACGATGAGCCCCCCACCGTCGAGCAGAAACATCGCGTGCCCCGTCGCCGCGTCCACCAAGCGCCGGCAGCTCTGCTCGCCGAGCGCATCGACCGCGACGCTCATGATCTAATGAAGCTCTGGACCATTTCTCTCAACTTGCTGGCGACGAACGGCTTTTCCATGCGTTCGTTGCTGATGCCATCGAGAAACACATTCGCCTCCGGCGTAAAGGCACCTCCCGTGAGAAACACGATTCGTGCGGCCATCTTGGGAGAGGTCTTACTCAATGTCCGGTACAGCTCCATTCCAGAAATTCCCGGCATCATCAAATCAGAGAGGAGCACGTCGAACTCCTTTCCGGTGCCGAGGATGTCCAAGGCCTCCTAGGCCGTCGTGACCGCGGTGACGTCGTGATGGCGCAAAACCCGGCGGATTGCCAGTCCAATGGAAGGCTCGTCATCGATCACGAGCACCGTCGCCGGCCGACCGGTTCTCGTTTTGGGTTGCGCCGAGGACGCCCGAGCGGTGACCTCGAGAGCAGCGGACGCCGGCAGCGTCACCCGGAAGATAGTTCCACGATTGAGCTCACTCTGCACGGCGATCGTACCGCCCATACCGGTCACGATATTGTGGCTGATGGCCAGCCCCAATCCTGTCCCGGCGCCCAACGTCTTGGTCGTAAAGAACGGATCAAAGATACGGGTCAGGATCTCCGGGGCGATGCCGGGACCGTTGTCCCGCACCTCGACCAGTGCGCGGCCCGCCGCGTCGGTCGAGGTGACGATGCGGATCTCATTGGGCTGCGCGTTACCTTCCGGAAAGGCTTGAGCCGCATTGACCAGAAGGTTGATGAAGACCTGTCCGAGCCGGGCGTCGTCCGCCTCGACGAGGGGCAGCGGACCGTAATCCTTGACGACCCGCGCGCAATGGCGAATCTCGTTGTAGGCCATGTTGATGGAGAGCTCGATCACCGGGATGAGATCGATTACGTCGGAGCGTTCGTCCTCGATCCTGGAGAACGTCTTGAGGGCGCGGACGATCTTCGACACGCGCACGATACCGGCGCGCGCCTCCACCATCATGTCTTCGAACTCCTTCAGACGGCCGGATGCCGAGCCGCCCGTTATTGCGCTCAGTTCTTCGATCGCCAGCTCGACGTTCGCCGCGACGTAGCTCAAAGGATTGGGTGGAGATCCCATCCTGACGTGAATTCGCAAGGGATGGCGACGGGCTGATGAGGCGCCGGTGACAAAGTGGACGCGGGAGTTGAAGGGGCAGAGCCGGCCGCGGTACTTCGAGGTTGCGAACAAGAAAGACCTCGGAG
>DASRLC010000263.1:0-3623 GCA_035648655.1 Polyangia bacterium | reverse complement strand
CGCTGGTAGCCTCCGCGCGCAAATAGATCCAAATCGATCAAAGAGAAAAGGCCCGCGATGTCGCGGGCCTTTTTTTGTTTGCGGCCCGCGCGGCGCCGCCGCCCGGTTCGGTCTCGGGCGTCATCCGTTCGGGCAACCCGGCCACGGACGGAGGCCACGGACGGAGGCTCTTCCATCCGAACCTATAACGACGGTAACATGGAGGCTTGAAGCGTTCCCCCTCGAGGATGGCGGTCTCGATCCCGATCGCCCTGGCTCTGATCGCGACGACCTGGGCAGCGGGTGGGCCCGCGACCGCCAAACACGATCCGGGCGACAAACCTCCGGCCGCATCGGCGCCGTGCGGGCCTGAGAATCTGCTGGCCGGCCGGCGTCCGAGCGCCTCACAGCAGGTGATCGGCAACCTGGGGCTCATGACCGATGGCGCGGTGGCGCCCGAAGGGGCGCAATGGGACGCGCCGGTGGCCGTTACGCTCGAAGGGGGCGCCGCTTCGGTTACCTACGATCTAGGAAGCCCGCGCGCGATCTCGGCGCTGCTGCTCCAGGCCGACGCCAACGACACCTACAAGATCTCTGGTTCGGACGACGGAACAGCGGCCAGCTTCAAGGTCTTGGCCGAGCTTGCGAACGTCGTCGAGAGCGCCGGGCACGGACTTCGGACGCGGGCGGTCGCTATCCCGGTTACCACGGTTCGCTACCTGCGGGTCGGCGAGGCCAAGGGCGACGGCTTTTATTCGATCGCGGAGATAGGGGCCTACTGCCAAACGCCTTCTCCGTTTCCGCCCGCGTTGCGCATTGTCGATGCGCCGCCCGCTCAGGTCGGGGATGCGCCGCCGGTCAACCCCGGCGGCCCGCACTCCAAGCACGACGGCGGATCGGTGTTCATCTTGGGCGCGGCCGCCGCGTTGCTGGCCTGGCTGGCCTACCGCACCGTTCGGCGATGACCAACCCCTGGCTCGAGACCACCTTTCGCATGGGCGCCGCCGTCCTGGCCGGCGGCGTGATCGGCTTCGATCGGCAGATGGGAGGCCGCCCGGCCGGCTTGCGTACCCACATGCTGGTGGCGCTCGGCGCGGCGCTGATCGTTTCGATTCCGCTCAGCGCGGGGCTGGCCGATTCCAGCCGGGCGGTTCAGGGCGTGGCGACGGGCATCGGCTTTCTCTGCGCCGGCGACATCCTTCACCACGTTCGGGACGGACAGGAACGGGTCAAGGGGCTCACGTCGTCCGCGGCCCTGTGGGTGACCGCCGCGATCGGCATGGTGGCTGCCGCTGGGACCTGGCGCCACGTGGTGATCGGAACCGGCGGCACGATGGTCATCTTGATCGCCGTGAAGCCGCTCGAAAAGCACCTCATGAAGCGCGCCGAAGCGGACGAGAAGGCCGCACAAAAGACGGCCATCGGGGACGCCGGCTAGGGCTGCCAGTCGATGCCGAACCGGCTAAGCTCGCCGCCATGCCGCGCGCCGTCCGTCGCTGCTTCTGGGCCGAGAACGATTCCCTACTCGCCGCGTACCACGACGAGGAGTGGGGGGTGCCGATCCACGACGATCGACACTGGTACGAGAAGCTGCTGCTCGACGGCGCGCAGGCCGGCCTGTCGTGGCTGACCATCCTCAAGAAGCGCGAAGGTTACCGTGCGGCCTTCCGCGGCTTCGATCCGGTGGCGGTGGCGCGGTTTACCGAACGGGACGTCACGCGGCTGATGGGCGATGCGGGGATCGTTCGCAACCGGTTGAAGATTCGCTCCGCGATCGGCAACGCCCGGGCCTTCTTGGCGCTGCAGAAGGAGCACGGTTCCTTCGACGCCTGGATCTGGCGCTACGTGGGGGGCAAACCGCTCCGCGGGACCAGTCGCGGTCGCGGCGACATCTTGGCGCGTACGCCGCTTTCCGACGCGCTATCGAAAGAGCTGCGCGGCCGCGGCTTCAACTTCGTGGGCTCCACCATCATCTACGCCTTCATGCAAGCCAGCGGGCTCGTCAACGATCACACCGTCGGCTGCTTCCGCCGGACGGCCTGCACGACGCTGTCGCGCGGCTTCTCGGCATCCTCCAAGAGAACCTGAGACGAGACCGGCCAGAATTTTGCGACCAGCGTTCGCTCAGCGCGCGGCCAGCTTGTCGAGCAGCTCGGGAATCGGCACGCCGGCCCAGTGTCGGCCGAAGTTGCGGTTGATCGTGAGCGTGCGGGTGCGCATCCGATCGACGTAGAGCGTACCGCCGAGGTGGTCGATCTCGTGCTGCAGGATGCGGGCGTACCAGCCGCTGGCGTCGATCACGACCGGCGTCCCACGGTGATCGAGCGCCTCGACGTGTGCGGTGCGGGCGCGTGGCACCACCGCTTGATAGCCGTCGACGCTCAGGCAGCCCTCGAAGAAGTCGATCATCTCCTCGCCCAGTACGAGCCGTGGGTTGGCGATCACGTGGAAGGGGACCGGCGCGCGCTGGGTGGCGTCGTTCTCAACGACGTCTTCGATGACCGCCAGTTGCAGGGGCAGCCCGATCTGCGGCGCCGCCAGCCCGACGCCGGGCGCCTCCCGCATCGTCTCGCGCATCAGCTCGATGAGCTGCTGAATCTCGCCGCCGGCGATCTCCGCCGGTGTCAGCGCTCGCGCCGCCTCGCGCAGGACCGGATCTCCCGCCTGAACAATCTTGAGCTGCATGGCAGCGCAGTCTACCCGGCTCTCGAGCCTCCGCGAATCCGATCCACACCTACTCACATGTCGCGCTCAGCGACGGCTCGAGTGAAGCGATGTCGGACGAGTAGTTCGACGGCACGGTGGTCCCAGCCGCGCCAGTGGTCCCCGCGTGGCCCGTGCTGCCGGCCAAGCCGGTGGTGCCCGCCGCACCGGATGCGGCGTGGTCGCGGCCGGTGCGGGCGGGGTGAGACTTCGCGCAACACATGTTGCCCGAGCGGGCTACGCCGGCCCGGGCAGGTGGCCTCAGTCGGTCGGGTCGGGGCGGGGCGCTTCTTCTTCGACTTCCGCCGGCATCTCACCGCTCAGGAGCTTCGTGAACGCCGCTTCGTCGACGGTGGCCACGCCCAGCTTGGCGGCTTTGTCGAGCTTGGAGCCGGGGCTGTCGCCGACCACCAGGTAGTCGGTCTTGCTGGAGAGGCTGTTGGTGACCTTGCCGCCCAGCGCCTCGATCCGGAGCTTGGCGGCCTCGCGCGACAGCGTGTTCAGGGTACCGGTGATGACGAAGGTCTTGCCGACGAGGTGGCCGCTGCGGGCGGCGCGCTGCTCGTCGAGGCGGACGCCCGCCCGCCGCAACTTGTCGAGCAGCTCGGACGTCTCGGGGCGATCAAAAAAGGCGCGCACAGCGCCCGCGATCACGCCGCCCACGCCGTCGACGGCGGCGATCTCTTCGACCGAGGCGCCCGCGATCCGATCGATCGATCCGAAGGCGTCGGCCAGCGCGCGCGCGGCGGACGCGCCGACGTGGCGGATCCCGAAGCCGTAGAGCAGACGATCGATGGGGCGCCGCTTGGCCTCCGCGATCGCCGCCTCCAGATTGGCGATCGATTTTTCTTTGAAGCTGGGGAGCTGCCCCATTTCGGCGCCGGTCAGGAAGAAGAGGTCGGCCGGGGTCGCGATCAGGTTTCGATCGAGCAGCTCGGCGG
>DASRLC010000262.1:0-15772 GCA_035648655.1 Polyangia bacterium | reverse complement strand
GCTGCCGCGGTTGGAGGAGATCGCGGCGGTCACCGAGAAGCAGCTCGGCGATCCCGAGCGCGCGCTGGCGGCCTGGCAGCGCGCCGAGGAGATCGCCCCCGCCTATGGGCGCGCGCGTGAGTCGCAGCGCCGGATCCTGCTCAAGGCCAAGAGTTGGGATCGGCTGGCGGCGCTTTTGGAGCGCGAGGCTGCCGCCCAGACCGAGCCGGCCGCGCGGATGGACATCCTGCGCCGGGTGGCCCAGCTCCATCGCGAGAAGCTGGGGAACGCCAAGCGCGCCATCGAGGTCTACAAGGAGATCCTGCGCGCCGATCCGCACGACGCCGTGTCGATGCGGGCGCTGGTCGAGATCTACGAACGCGAGGGGGACTTCGCGGGCCTGGCGAACGCGCTGCGCGAGCAAATCGAGCTCACGACCGCCAAGCAGGAGCGGGTCGGCCTCTTGCGGCGGGTGCTGGTCATTTACGACGAGCGCACCGGCGATCTCGTGCAGGGGCAGTGGGCAGCGGGCGAGATCCTGCAGGCGGTCCCGGGCGACCGCGACACGCTGACGCGCCTCGAGCGGATCCTCGAACGCGCCGGGCAACCGGCCGATCTGGTGCGGGTGCTGGAGCTGCACGCGAAGCACGCCGCCAACGCCGACGAGAAGCTGCAGCTCTACCGGCGCATCGCCGAGATCCTCTACACCAAGTTACAGGATCCGACTGGCGCGGCGGGGCGACTGGAGGAGGTGGTCCGCCTCGATCCCGACGACGCCAAGGCGCTGGGCGGCTTGATGGAGATCTACACGGCGCTCGGCCGCCACGAGGATCTGGCGCGCATCCTCGATCTGCAGGTCGAGCGCGTGATCGCCGATCCGGCCGAACAGGCCGAGTACCTGCGCCAGCTGGCCCGCCTGGTGGAGGGTCCACTCGGCGACGGCCCGCGCGCCCGCAAGTCCTGGGAGCAAATCGCCGACCTGCTGCCCACCGACACCGAGGCGCTGGACGCGCTGGCCCGCCTCTACAACGCCGAGAGCGACTGGCCGATGTTGGTCCGGATCCTCGACCGGCAGGCGCCGCTGGCGACCGAGCCCGGGCGCGCCGTGGAGCTGGCGCTGCTGCGCGCGCAGATCTTCGACGAGAAGCTGCACGACGTCGACGCCGCAGCCGAGGCGCTCGAGCGCCTGATCGCCGAAATCGACCCGCGCAGCGCCGAGGCGCACAAGCGGCTGCGGGCCTACTACGAGCAAGACGAAGACTGGCCGCGGGTGGTCAAGATCGCCGAGCGGCAGCTCTTCTTGACCGAGGATCCGGCCGAGCGGGTGCCGCGGTCGATGGAGTTCGCGGCGCTGGTGCGCGATCGTCTGGGCGACGATCGCAAGGCCATCTCGATCTACGAGCGCGTGCTGGAGCTCGATCCGGAGAACCTGACGGCGCTCGAGGCGGTGGCCGGTCTCTACGGCACGACCGGGAATTACCAGCGCCTGGCTTACGCGAACGAGAAGCTGCTCGAACGAATCGAGGAGCCGGCCGGCCGCCGAAAGCTGTTGGTCCAGATCGGCGAGATCTATGAGAACCACCTGGACGAGCCCCGCCGCGGCTTCGACTGGTACCGCCGGGCCTATCTCGAGGAGCCGACCGCCGAGAACCTGCAATTGGTCGATCAGGCCGCCGAGCGCCACAACCTCTTCGAGGAGCTGATCCAGATCTACGAAGGCGCCCGCGCGCGCGCGACCGAGACCTTCGAGCAGCTGGCCGCCTCGCTCAAGATCGCGCTCATCTACGAAGAGAAGATGGGCGACCCAGCGCGGGCCTTTCAGACGCTGGTCGACACGCTGCCGGCCGATCCGGCCGGCGACGAGCTGCTCCACAACCTCGAGCGGCTGGCCGAACGGACCGGCGACTGGAAGCGCCTCCTCGACGTCTACGCCCAGGTCGCGCGGGCGCGCACCGAGACCGAAGAGCGGGTCGAGCTGTTGCGGCTGCGGGCCGACGTTCGCGAGCGCCGGATGGGCGATCCCTCGGGCGCGCTCGACGAAACGCTGCGCAGCTTCGCCATCGAGCCCAAAAATCCACGGACCCAAGAAGAGGTGCTGCGGCTGGCGCGGGTCACGGGCCGATGGGAAGAGGCGATCAAGGTCCAGGGGCAGCTCTTCGCGCTGGCCGAGGAGCTGACCGACAAGCTGACGGTCGCGCGCAGCGCCGCCCACCTGGTCGAGCACGAGGTCAAAGATCTGGTGCGCGCCTTCCGCGCCTACCTGAACGCCTTCCGGCTGGCCCCGGACGACGAAGAGGTGGTCGGGCACCTTTGGCGGTTGGCGGCCCTCATCGGGCGCTATGACGGGGCCGCCGACCCTGGGGCCACCGCCGACATCGAAGCGGCCGAGGCCGCCGGGGCCACAGCGGCGGGCGCCGAAGCCGAAGCCAGCATCGACGCGGACGTCGCGGGCGCGGACACGGGCGACCAGCACCGGCGCGCCGAGGCGGAAACCGGCGAAGCCGAAGCGAGTGAAGCCGAAACCAGTGAAGCCGAAACCAGTGAAGCCGAGACCGGCGAAGCCGAAGCCAGCCAAGCCGAAACCGGCGAAGCCAAAATCGCCGAGGCGAAAGCCGATGTCGAGGCGACCGACTCAGACGCCGACGATCTGGATGTGGTGTCGGTCGAGGTCGACATGGACGAGGCCGCGGCGCCGAGCCTCTTCGACGAAGCGAATGCCGTCACGCCGCCGCCGGTGGCGGTGGCTGGGGAGATCTCGACCTCGGACGTGCAGTCCGCGACCGCCGGAGACTTCTCCGACGAAGGCGACGAGCAGATCGAGGAGATCGGCGACGAAGAGCTGCTCGAGGAGCGCGAGGACGAGGAGGCCGCCGCGCGACCGCCGGCCCCCCCTTCCCCGCATGCGGTCAAGGACGAGCCCTACGCGACCCCCTGGGAGGAGCTGGCTGCCGCCTACGAAGGCCTCCCCGCCGAGGATACCGACGATCGCTGGGTCTACCTGCGCAAAATCGCCGAGGTCTGGGAGCGAGGGCAGCACGACGTCGATCGCGCGCTCGACGCGCTCGAGCGGGCCTTCCGGCTCGACATCACCGACACCGAGGTGCGCGCCGAGCTCGAGCGCATCGGCGAGCAATACAACCGCTGGGATCGCATCGCGCAGATCTACCTGGGCTCGATCGACGAATTCGGACCGATCGAAGCGGCCGTCACCCTGCACCACGACGCCGCGCGCTTGCGCGAGCGCCTCGGACAGATCGCCGAGGCCGAGGAGCTCTATCGGGCCATCCTCCGTATCAAATCAGACGACGCGCAGGCCATCCAACGGGTCGAAGAGATCTGCCGGCAACAGGAGCGCTGGGAGGATCTCTCCAACATCCTCGAGAAGCGGACCAGCGGCCCCACCGAGGCGCTGCCGCACGGCCTCGAGCGCCGCAAGCGGCTCCGCGAGCTGGCGGGCCTGTACGAAGAGCGTCTCGAGCGTCCGTATGAGGCAATCGACACGCTCGAGCGCCTCATCGGCGAGTCGTCGGAAGAGGAGCGCGGCGCCGCCGAGCCGCCGACCACCGAAGAGACCCTCGGCGCCTACCAAGCCTTGGCGCGCCTCTACTCGCGGGTGGGCCTGTGGCCCAAGGTGGTCGAGAGCCTGCAGAGCCAGGCGGAGCTGACGGGCGATCGGGCCCGCGCGCGTACGCTGCGTCTGGAGGTCGCCGCGGTCTACGAAAAGGAGCTGGCGCTCCCAGACCGCGCCATCGACGCCTACCAGTCCGTCTTGACGGAGATCCCCGAGGACAACGAGGCGCTGGCCGCGCTCGATCGCCTGACCGAGGCCCACGGGCGTTTCGACGATCTACAGGACATCCTGCGCCGCCGGGCGGCGGCCGCCACGGGGCCGGAGCGGATCGAGATCGTGCGGCGCCGCGCCCGCATCCTTCAGGATCGCCTCAACAACCCCGAGGCGGCGGCCGGCGCGCTGCGTGATCTCGGCGCCGAGGCGCTCGCCGACGACGATCTGTTGGCCGCGCTGCTGCGCAACCTCCGGCGGGCTGGCCTGGCCCACGAGGCGGCGCGGGTGCTGACGCAACGGATCGAAATGGAACGCGCGCGCAAGAAGAACGCCGACATGGCGCGCATCACCGAGCTGAACCTGGAGCTGAGCCTGCTGCGGCTCGACGATCTCAACGATCCGGCCGCCGCCCGCAAAGAAGTGGACGCCGCGCTGCAAGCCTCGCCCGACAACCCGGCGGCCCTCGGCGCGCTGGCGCGTCTGTACCTGAAGGAGAACGACTTCACTGGCTATTCGGCCACCCGCGTACGGGAGGCCAAGGCGCTCAAGGGGACCCCCGAGGCCGTCGAGGCCCTGCTCGACGCGGGGCGCGTCTACCGTGAGCAGCTGAGCGCGCCCGAAAAAGCCCAGGCGTGCTTCGAGGCGGCGCTGGTCGAGGACCCGACCAACGCGGCGGCGCTGCAAGCGCTGGCGGCGGTGCTGGCCGCCGAGACCAAGTGGGACGAGGCGCGCAAGGTGCTGGCCCGCCAGCTCGAGATCACGCAGGAGCCCACGGCCCGCGCCGGGGTGCTGACCGACGTGGCCCGGATCGCCTGGGAGGGTTTCGCCGACGCCCCCGAAGCGCAGCGCCACCTAGATGAGGCGCTGGCGCTGGTGCCCGATCATCTCCCCGCCATCCTGGCCATCGCCGACATTTATTACAAGGAAGGCCAGTGGGAGCAGGCCGAAAAGCGGCTCACCGAGGCGGTGCGGCGGCTGCGCCACCAACCGCAACAGGCCGCGCGGCTCTTCCAGCGACTGGCCGAGGTCCACGAGAAGACCGGCAAGCTGGACGAGGCGTACCGGCAGCTCCTCGAAGCCGACAAGATGGGGCCCGGCCAGCTGCTCACCAAGCTGTCGCTGGGTGAGAACCGCTTTCGCGCCGGCAAGTGGCGCGAGGCGGCGCTGCACCTGGGTAGCCTCGGCGATCACCCGGACGCCGCGCTCTACCCCGACGAGGTGGCGGACGCCCTGGCGCACGCGGCCCAGGCGGAGACCAAGCTGCGCCATCCGGAGCGGGCCATCGAGCTCTATGAAGGGGCGCTCCAGTTGCGCAGCAACCACCGCGCGTCGTTGCGCGCGCTGGCCGATCTGGCGCTCGAGCGGGGCGAGAAGGAAAAGGGAGCCAGCTACCTGCGGCGCATCGCCGAGGAGTCGTCCGATCGGGCCGAGCGCGCGCAGACCTTCGAGCAGCTCGGGGATCAGTACGTCGAGCTCGACGACGAAGAGCAGGCGCTGTGGGCCTACGGGGAGGCGCGGCGGGCCTCGGGCGCCCCCACCGAGGAGCAGGTCGCCCTGCTCGAGAAGACCCTCAAGCTGCAGCGGGCGCGCGGTGAGTCGGAGAACGCCGCGCAGACCTCGGCCCTGCTCATCGATCTGGTCAAGGATCCCAAGGAACGCGCCGAGCGGCGCCGCGACGCCGCGGTCCTGCTCGCCGAACAGGGAGAGGTCAGGGAGGCGGCCGCGCTGCTCGACCAGTCGCTCGGCGAGGATCCCAACGACGAGGGCGCGTTGGCGGCGCTCTGTGATCTGGCCGAGCGGCTGCCGGCCGGCTTCGGCCTGGCGGAGCGCCTGACCCGCGCCCTCGACACCTTGCCCGCGCCCGCCAATCAGCCGGCCGCCCGGGCCCGACGCGCGCGCCTCTGGCAGCGGCACGGCGAGCTGTCACGCGCGCGCGATCCCGACCTGGCGATCGCCGCCTTCGAGCGGGTCGTCGAGCTGGTCCCCGATCAGCTTCCGGCGCGCGAAGAGCTGGCCGTGCTCTACGGCGATCGCCCCAACCACGACGACGACGCCATCGAGAACCACCGGCGGCTGCTGAACGCCGACATCACCCGCTCGTCGTCGCTGCGCGCGTTGGCCGGCATCTACGCCCGCCGCGGGCAGATCGATCGCACCCGCTGCTGCTACGAGGTGCTGGCCTTGATCGGCACCGCCACGCCGGCCGAGCAAAGCTTTCTCGAGACCAATCCGCCCGCCGCGATGACCGCCGACGAGCCGTACGCATCGATCCTGGAAGAGGCCGATCGGCAGGCGCACCTGGCGCTGCCCGAAGCGACCATGATGTCGGAGATCTTCTCCTGCCTGTGGGCGGGCGCGCCGGGCCTCATCGGTCAGCGCCTCGACGATTTCGGGGTCTCGGCCCGCGACAAGGTCTCGCCGATGGCGGATCTCGATCTCGGCAAGATCTTCGGCCAGGTCGGAAAGGCGCTCGGGAACAAGAAGACGGCGCTCTATGTGCGCGGCGACGGGCCGCCGGAAGAGGTGACCATCGTCGTGCAGGCGCCCCCGGCTCTGATCGTCGGCCCGGGGTTGGCGGCGGACGTGCCGGCCGCCGAGGTGCGGTTCCAGATCGCGCGCGGCCTCGAGCTGACCCGACCGGAGTACATCTTGGCGGCGGGCGTCCGCCCCAAGCAGTTCACGGCGCTGTTCGCGGGCGTGCTCAAGGCCTTTCATCCGCGCCACGCCAAACGCCGCGCGACCACCGGTGACGCCGCCGCCGAGCAGGCCGCCAAGCTGAAGAAGAACGTCCCTTACAAGGTCTCCAAGCAACTGGTCGAGCTGTTCCAGGGCCTCGGGACCACCTCTTGGAGCTCGCTGCGCTGGCGGGCCGTGGTCCACCAAATCGGCAACCGCACCGGCCTGGTCCTATGCGGCGAGCTGGCGACAGCGGCGCGTATCGTGATCAAGGACGGCGGCGCGGCGGACACGGCGGCGCCCTCGACCGAGGAGATTCGCGGCCTGGCGCGCACCAGCGAGCCACTGCGGGAGCTGCTCCGCTTCGCGATCAGCGACGACTACTTCGGCCTGCGCGAGAAGCTCGGCACCGCCATCGACCGGGCGGCCGCCGCCTAGGGTTCCTGCCCCGCGTCTATGTCCGGCGCGCTCGCGCGGCGCACCCGGGTCAACCACTCGGACAGATCGGCCGGTATGGGGCTCGCAAACGACAGCGCCGCGCCCGAAGTCGGATGCCTGAAGCCGAGCGTGGTGGCGTGCAGCGCCATGCGGGGGGCCGGGGCGGTCCGGAACGGCACACCGTACTTGGCGTCGCCGATCACCGGGTGGCCGAGCGCCACGGCGTGGAGGCGGATCTGGTGTGTGCGTCCTGTCTCGAGGCGGCACTCGAGCAGCGTCGCCAGCGTCCCGAGTCGCTCGCGGATCGCCAGGTGGGTCACCGCCGGACGGCCCCCGACTGGCCGATCGATCCGCGTGATGCCGTCGGGGAAGGCCCCCCCGACGACCGCCAGGTACGCCCGCTCGATGTCATGGGTGCGGAACTTCTCGGACAGCACGCGGTTCGCTTGCGGCGTCTTGGCGAAGACCACCAGGCCGCTGGTCTCGAGATCGATGCGGTGGACCACGAAGATCGCCGGCTCGGGTCCGGGCGGGAGGCGGCGCGCGAGCAACATCGCCAGGTTGTTGCGGTCGCTCTCCGGGGTGGGTGCCGTGAGTAGGCCGGCCGGCTTTTCGACCACCACCAGGTCCTGGTCCTCGAACACGATGGTGTGCAGGGGCAACCGGCTCTCGTCCTCGGCGCGCGCCCCGCGACCGGGGCGCTTGGTGGCGCGGGAGAACGCCCCGCCCATCACCGCCACCACTTCTTCGCCGGCCCGCATCGGCCGGCCGGCCATCTTGATCCGGCGTCCGCCCACGAAGACGCCACCGATATCGATCAGCACCCGCGCCTGGGTGCGCGACAGCTCGGGAATACGGGCCGCCAGCACCTGATCGAGCCGCCGCCCCACGTCGTCGTCCCCGACGGTGAATGTCGCGCGCGCCGGACCTGCCATCGCGCCGAACCTAACACCCTAGCTCCGCCGAACCTAAGGTCGCGTGAGCGCCGATCGGCTTTCGCCCGGCGGCGGCGCTCGCCCGCGGGGGATCTAAAGGACGCTCCGAGGGTCCTTTTCTTAGTAGTCTGCCGGCCATGATTCGTAGCGATCGAGCGGCGTCGGGCGCCGCGGGCGGCCGGGGCCTTGAGTAGGAAGCAGCGCTTCTTCGTCTACCTGACGGCGCTCTTCGTCGCGGCGCTGATCGTCAGCGACCTCATCGGCGGCAAGTACTTCCGCGTCTGCGGGCTCGACTTTTCGGTCGGGATGATCCCCTTTCCGCTCACGTTCCTGCTGACCGACATCGTGAACGAGTTCTATGGAACCGAAGGGGCGCGCCGGATCACCTTCGTCGGCCTGGGCGTCGCGGTGTTCGTCTTCATCGTCATCAACATCGCGATCATTCTTCCTACCAGTCCGGAGTCGCCGATGGCGGGTGAGCAATTCAAGAACATCTTCGGCTGGTCCACTCGGCTCTACGTCGCCTCGCTCACCGCGTACCTCGTGGGTCAGCTGCTCGACATCTCGATCTTCTTCCTGCTGCGCCGGATCACCGGCGAACGGCTGCTCTGGCTGCGCTCGACCGGCTCGACGGTGGTGTCGCAGCTGGTGGACTCGCTGGTGGTGAGCTTCGTCTTTCTATCCGGGGCCAAGCCGATCGGGTTCATCCTGCGCACGGCGCGCAACGGGTATCTGGTCAAGCTGGCGCTCGCCATCGGGCTCACGCCCGTGATCTACCTGGGCCACGGGCTTCTCCACCGACACTTCCACGTCACGGAAGTCCTGGTGAAGGACAGCGCCGCCTAGACAGCGTCCGAGCTACGCCGTCGGGGGAGGCGCCTGCGGCGGCAGCGAGGGGGACGAGACCAGCCCCAGCTTCGGCATCTCGGTCAAGACCAGTGGGAGGAGCTCGTCCATCCGCTTGACGTAGAGGATCTCGATCTCGTTGCGCGGCTGCTCGGGGATCTCGCTGACGTCCTTGCGGTTGCGCTCGGGAAGGATGACCCGCTTGATGCCGGCCCGGTGGGCGGCCAAGAACTTCTCCTTGATGCCACCCACCGGCAGCACCAGGCCGCGCAGCGTGATCTCGCCGGTCATGGCGACGTCGCTGCGGATCGGCTTGTTGGTGAGCAGCGAGGCCATCGACACGAACATCGTGACGCCGGCCGAGGGGCCGTCCTTGGGGATGGCACCGGCCGGGATGTGGACGTGGATGTCGGTCTTCTCGAGGAAGTTCTCTTCCAGTCCCAGCCAGCGGGCACGCGACCGAATGAAAGACAGCGCCGCCTGCGCCGACTCCTTCATGACGTCGCCAAGCTGGCCGGTGAGGACCAGGTTGCCCTTGCCGTTCATCTTGGTCGACTCGATGAACAGAATGTCGCCGCCGACGGGCGTCCAAGCCAGACCGGTCGCAACGCCCGGCTCCGCCGTTCGCTCGGCGACCTCCGAGATGTACTTGGCGGGCCCGAGCAGCTCACCGATCCGTTCGGCGGTGACGTGCTCGGTCGGCTGCGCCTTGCCTTCGGCCACCAGCACGGCGATGGCGCGGATGACGTTGGCCGCCTCGCGCTCGAGATTGCGAACCCCCGCCTCGCGGGTGTAGCTATCGATGATCTCAGACAGCGCCGCATCCTCGAAGACCAGCTTCTCGGACGACAGGCCGTGCTCCGAGAGTTGCTTGGGGATCAAGAACTGCTTCGAGATCGAGAGCTTCTCCTCGCGCGTATAGCCCGGCAGCTCGAGGACCTCCAATCGGTCCCGGAGAGCGGGCGGGATCGGGTCGAGGATGTTGGCGGTCGCCACGAACATCACGTTCGACAGATCGAACGGGACCTCCAGGTAGTGGTCCGAGAAGGTGTGGTTCTGCTCGGGGTCGAGCACCTCCAGCAGCGCGGCTGCCGGATCGCCGCGGAAATCGTGCCCGAGCTTATCGAGCTCGTCGAGCATGAAGACCGGGTTGTTGGAGCCAGCCTTCTTCATCCCCTGGACCAGGCGCCCCGGCAGCGAGCCGACGTAGGTGCGCCGGTGCCCGCGGATCTCGGCCTCGTCGCGCACGCCACCCAGCGAGATGCGGATGAACTTGCGACCCAGCGAGCGCGCGATGGAACGGCCCAGCGATGTCTTGCCCACGCCGGGCGGCCCCACCAGGCAGAGGATGGGGCCCTTTTTGTCGCTCTTGAGCTTGCGGACCGCCAGGTACTCGAGGATGCGCTTCTTCACCTTCTCGAGGTCGTAGTGGTCGGTATTGAGGATGTCGCGCGCGGCTTGGATGTCGAGCTTGTCCTCGGTCGAAATCGACCAAGGGAGCTCGACCAGCCACTCGAGGTAGGTCCGCGTGACGGTGTACTCGGCCGACGACGGCTGCATGATCTTGAGCCGCTCGAGCTGCTTGATGGCCACCTTCTCGGTGTCGGGCGGCATCTTGGCCGCCATGACCTTCTCGCGGAAATCGTCGAGGTCGCCGCCGGTCTCGTCGATCTCGCCCAGCTCTTCCTTGATGGCCTTGAGCTGCTGGCGCAGCACGTACTCGCGCTGGTTGCGGCCCATCTCTTCCTGGACCTGGCTGTTGATCTTCTCGCGAACCTTCAGCACCTCGTGTTGGCGCGAGAGGAACTGCAACACCTTGCGCAGCCGCGCCTTGAGGTCGAACGTCTCGAGGACGTCCTGCTTCTCGTCGACCTGCACGTCCAGGTTCGAGATGATGACGTCCGAGAGCTGCCCCGGCTCGACCACGCTGTCGACCAACGCGCTGGCCTCCTTGGGCAGCTCGGGCATCAGCTTGATGACCCGCTTGGCGACGTCCTTGACGTTCAGGACCAGGGCGTCCAGCTCGACGTCGTTGGTGGGTAGATCCGGCAGCGCCTGCACGCGCGCGGTCATGAACGGATCCTGGCCGCTGACGTCCAGCAGCCGGATGCGCGAGACCCCCTGCAGGATCACGGAGAAGTTGTCCTTGGCCAGCTTGATGACCTTGAGGATGCGCGCCGCGCAGCCGACCATGTAAAGGTCGCCCGGGCCGGGCTCCTCGGTGCGGGCGTCGCGCTGGGTCACGATGCCGATGACCGGCCGTTCCTTGGAGATCGCCTCCTCGACCAGCTTCACCGACTTCTTGCGGCCGACGTCGATCGGGATGATCGACCCCGGAAACAGGACCGAGTTGCGCAACGGCAGGATCGAGATGACTTCCGGAACCTCGACTGGCCCTTCGGGCACCGGTTTCTTGGACGCCATGCATCGATCGTATACGCGACCGGGCGCTTCCGCCAGTCGAGAGGTGGTCGGGCACTCATCCTCAGGTTCGGTTACTCACCAACCCACGCAACTGCTGATAGCGACCGGCTACGTCATGCTCGGCCATCTCTCGTGCCAGCTCCGCGACCTCCTGCTCGAGGAACTTGGAATCGATTCGACCACAAAGCTCGCCGAGCACGGTGGAGGCATCCTCGAGATCTCGTTCTCTAGTGGAGAGGATCTTGAGGATGACAAAGTCCTCGGGCGTGACCAGCCGCACCGCCAGGTCCGCATCTTTCGTTTCGCGGGGCGTGCCATAAGCGGCCAGCACCAAGCCACCGTATGCCGCGATCCGTATGCCGGCTCGCTCGAATGCCTCAGCGGTCGCGAGCAGAACGGCGGTCGGGTCGGCTAGATCCATCGTCATGGCTGTCTCGTCCCGTCCGCAGAACGCGCGCTCGTAATGAGCTTTCAACTGTCGCGCGATTCGCTTTCCGATCCGAACGGCATTCTCTTTCAGCACAAGTTTTTCAAATGCCGACTGTCCGATCTGGCGCCGCCATGTCCGCGACGCTGCTCGAAGCGGCCCATCAATCGCAAACGGGCGAGCAGGACACACATGGCTTGCGTTCTTTTTACCGCCCGCGCTTTTCGCTGACCGGCTTGGGCTGGGGGGTGAGGGTGTGCACGGTGGCGCCGGCGCCGGCCGAAGACCCGCTTCCGCCACCCACCGCCAGCGCGGGCGCGCCGACGTCGCGCGCGATCTTGTGGTGGGCCAACACCTTGGCCTCGATCCGGTTCGCCACGTCCGGGTGGTCGCGCAGGTATTGCTTGGCGTTCTCACGCCCCTGCCCGATCCGGTCGCCTTCGAAGCCGAACCAGGCGCCCGATTTCTCGACCGCGCCGCACTCGGCCCCGAGATCGACCAGGTCGCCTTCGTGGCTGATCCCCTCGCCGTACAAGATGTCGAACTCGACCTCACGGAACGGCGGCGCCATCTTGTTCTTCACGACCTTGACGCGCGTGCGGTTGCCGACCACCTTGTCGCCGTCCTTGAGCGCGCCGACGCGCCGGATGTCCATGCGCACGCTGGCGTAGAACTTCAGCGCGTTGCCGCCGGTGGTGGTCTCCGGGTTGCCGAACATGACGCCGATCTTCATCCGGATCTGGTTGATGAAGATGACCAGCGTGTTCGACTTCGAGATGGTGCCGGTGAGTTTGCGCAGCGCCTGGCTCATGAGCCGCGCCTGCAGGCCGACGTGCGCGTCGCCCATCTCGCCTTCCAGCTCGGCCCGCGGCGTGAGCGCCGCCACCGAGTCGACCACGATGATGTCGACCGCCCCCGAACGCACCAGCATCTCGGTGATCTCCAGGGCCTGCTCGCCGCAATCCGGCTGCGAGACCAACAGATCATCGGTGCGCACGCCCAGCTTGCGCGCATAGCCGATGTCGAGCGCGTGCTCGGCGTCGACGAAGGCGCAGATGCCACCCAGCTTCTGGGCCTCCCCGACCACGTGCAAGGCCAGCGTCGTCTTGCCCGAGGACTCCGGTCCATAGATCTCGATCACGCGCCCGCGCGGCAACCCGCCGACGCCGAGCGCGATGTCCAGCCCCAGCGAGCCGGTCGGCACGACCTTGACCTCCGGCGGCGCGATCCCCTCGCCGAGCCGCATGATGCTCCCCTTGCCGAACTGCTTTTCGATGGTCGAGACGGCCAGGTCGATGGCCTTGTCGCGCGCTGCATCGCGCGGCGGTGCCGCAGCCGGGGTCTCTTTGCTGTCCATCTTGAGCTCGTGCTTGATCTCGCTCTTCTCGGTCGTCGCCATCAGTTTCTCTCCTTGTTGGGACCCAGCGCGGCCTTGGACCGCAAAATGTAGGTCGAGCCGGCGCCACCCAGCCGGCTCTCGTAAAGCTGTAGCTCGTCGATCCGGACTTCCGCGCCCACCCCGAAGGCGCGGTCGGCGAACGGGGCCAGCGCCGCGCGCGCGTCTAGGCCGGCCTTCGAGCGGCCGAGCGTCACATGGGGCTGAAAGGCGCGCGGCTCAGCGTTGCCGATGCCCAGCTCGGCGCTGAGCGTCTCGACCGCGGCCGAGATCCGGGCCAGGCCGCCGGTTCGATCCTCGACCCCCGCCCAGATGACGTGGGCTTTCTGCAGCGAGGGGAAGGCCCCCAGGCCGCGCAGGGCGATTTCGAAAGGCGGCAGATCGCCCACCGCACGGTCGAGCGCGCCGGCCAGCTCGCCGATCCGCGCCTCGGCGACCGGCCCCAGGAACTTGATCGTGACGTGCAGGTTCTCGACCTTGCGCGACCACTTCACCGCCGGCAGCACCCCCGCCAGCGACTGCGCCGCCGAGAACAGCTCGGCTTTGACGGCATCCGACAGCGGCGCGGCCACGAAGCTGCGCACGGTCGCGCCGGCGGCTTCCACATTCTGCTTGGCCGGCGCCTCGTTCATCGTTTGCGGGTGTCGAAGTAGCGCCGCGCCAGATCGAGCGCGTAGTACGCGGCGGCCATCCGCACGCGCTCTCGGCTGCCGGCGAAGAGCTTGGTCGAGGTGCGCGTGGTCCCCGGGCCGCAAATCGCGAAGCAGACCGTCCCCACGGGTTTGTCGGGCGCGCCGCCCGCCGGACCGGCCACGCCGGTGATTCCCACCGCCACCGACGAGCCGCAGACCCGCTTGGCCCCTTCGGCCATCTCGCGGGCCGTCGGTTCGCTAACCGCGCCGAAGTCGGTGATGGTCTCGGGTTTGACACCGAGAACGCCGGTCTTCACGTCGTCGGCGTAGGCGACGATGCTGCCCCGAAAAAACGCGCTCGACCCCGCCTCCGAGGTGACGAGCTCGCCCGCTAGCCCACCGGTGCAGGACTCCGCGAACGCCAGCGTCGCCTCCTGCGCGCGGAGCGCCTTGGCCACCGCGTTCGGGAAGGTCTCGCCGTCGATGCCGTAGATGCCGGGGCCAATCCGCTTGCGCAGCTCCGCGTCCACCTTGTCGACGGTGGCCTTTGCCTCGACCGGATCGGCCAGCCGCACCACCAGCTTCACGTGGTTGACCGGGTTGGAGGTCCGGAAGTGCAGCGTGGCCCCCTCCACCCCGCTGAGGATTCCGGCCAGGCGGTGATCGATGTGGGACTCGCCCATACCGTAAAGGTGCCAGGTCCGGGTGGCCGGCAGCGGGCCGCCGGTCTCGGCCAGCCGATGCTGCAGCCGCGGCACCACCTCGTCGGTGAACATCTTCTCCATCTCGCGCGGGACGCCGGGCAGAAAGTAGGCCTCGGCGCCGCCCAAACGCACCACGAAGCCCGGCGCGATCCCGGCCGCATTGGGGAGCGCCCGCCCGTCGTGCGGGATCCGTACCTGCCGCAGGTTGTTGGGCGTCATTTCGAACCCATGGGTCGAAAAACGCTTCTTCATCGCCTCCAGCGACGGCTCGTCGGCGTGGGTGCCGGTGGCGAGCAGCTCGGCGACCACGTCGACGGTCCGATCGTCCTCGGTTGGCCCCAGACCGCCTGTCACGACGATGACGTCGGTCTCGGCCCGCAGGCGCACCAGCGCGGCCCGAATGGCCTGGGGATCGTCCGAGACGACCAGCTGCTCGGTCAGCTCATAGCCCAGCTCGAACAGACGTTCGGCGATGAAAGCGGCATTGGTGTTGCTGATCTCCCCGCGCAACACCTCATCGCCGATCGCCAGGAGCGCCGCACGCTGCGTCGTGACCGTAGAACTAGACATTTGAGCAGTACCCTATCCGTCGCCAAATGGGGTGTCAACGAAGTTATCCGCGCTCCTGAATTGACGCCCTTCGGCGGCGTCGATACCCTGTGAGGTCCATGCGTATCCGCTACGCCGCTAAGACCGACGTCGGCATGAAGCGCAACCACAACGAGGACTACTTCTCGCTCGTCGAGGAGGAGCAGCTCTTCTTGGTCGCCGACGGTATGGGCGGCCACGCCTCGGGCGAGGTCGCGTCCAAGATGGCCGCCGACGTGATGCAGGAGTTCTACGTCCGCACCAAGGACGAGGAAGCCACCTGGCCGTACAAGATGGACCGCCATCTGTCCTACGTCGAGAACCGCCTCGTGAACGGCATCAAGATGGCCAACCAGCGCATCTTCCAGGCCGCCAGCAAGGAGGTGAAATACAAAGGAATGGGGACCACCATCGTGAGCGGCCAGGTGGTGGGCGACAAGTTCTACATCGCGCACGTCGGTGATTCACGCTGCTACCGGATCCGCGGCGCCGCCATCCAGCAGATGACGCGCGACCATTCGCTGCTCGAGGATTACAAGGACGCCAAGCCCAACATGTCCGACGAGGAGCAGCGCAAGTTCCCGCACAAGAACGTCATCACGCGCGCGCTCGGCATGCGCGAGAACGTCCAGGTCGACGTGCTGGCCCACGACATCCAGGACCGCGACACGTTTTTACTTTGCTCCGACGGCCTGTCCGGCATGGTCGAAGATCCCAAGCTGCTCGAGCTGGTCAAGAGCGCCACCGACCTGGAGGCCGCCGTCTCGAAGCTGATCGAGGCGGCCAACGCGGCCGGCGGGACCGACAACATCACCGTCCTCGCGCTCCAGTGCGCGAATTAGGGCAGGCCTGAGGGCCGCCTAGGCTTCTTTGGGGGGCAACGTCAGGGGGCCGGAGACGGCGCCGCTATCGATGACGGGCGCAGGACGGCCGGGGGCGTAGG
>DASRLC010000261.1:0-2372 GCA_035648655.1 Polyangia bacterium | reverse complement strand
GAGGATTACGGCTGCCCTCCGGGTCCCCATGGCCGATCAGCAAGGATTCATTCCGATGGAGTTCTATGAGACGTTTCAGAAGCTGTTGACTGCTCCGAGCCACATCGAAACCCAAAGGACTTCTAAAGAGGTGGTGACTGCACCGAACGCGGCGTAAGGTCGGCCGCCCGGCGGCATCGGTCGGAAGGATGCCAGGCCCGTCGCAGCTCCGGCCGAGGTTGGACCCAAAGTGGCGGGAAATTTGAGCCTTGCTCACGTTGAAATACGATGTGGTAGGCACTGATCGGTGGCGCGCGAGATCCCCGTCCCAATCACGCCCTCCGTCCTCAAGTGGGCGATGGACGAGGCCGGCTATGAGCCGGTGTCGTTGGCGGCCGAGCTGAGCCTGGATGCGGACCTCGTCGACCGATGGCTCGACGGTCGCGAGAAGCCCTCGCTTGGAAAGTTCCGCCAGTTCGCGAGCCTGTTACGGCGACCGACAGCCACGTTTCTGTTGCCGGCACCGCCGGGCGAGCCACGCCCCGCGGTCGCCTTTCGCCACGCGCCCGGCGAGCTCGATCGAGAATTGCTTCCAATCGAGCATCGGCGGATCCGCGAGGTGACCCGACTTCAGCGGATCGCGAGCTGGCTTGTGGACCAGCTCCGCGAGAAGGTGTCGCCGTTGCCGCAGACGACTACGTCGGCAGACCCGGAGAACGTCGGGAAACAGATCCGAGCGATCCTCGACATCAGCATCGGCATGCAGCTTTCGTGGAAGGGCGAGGGAGCCGCGCTTCAAGCCTGGCGGAGTGCCCTGGAGCGTATCGGCGTCCTCGTCTTTCTTCTCCCGCTGGGGAAGGAGTCGGCGCGGGGGTTCTCGCTCTTCTCGGATAGCGCGCCAGCGATCGCGGTCAACACTGCCTGGAACACCACGGCGCGGATCTTCACGATGCTTCACGAGCTCGGGCACCTCGTCACCCGAACTAACAGCATCTGCGCCGAAGTCGGGGCCGGCTCTTCCGGTACGCCGGACGGCGGCCTTGAGCGATGGTGTGAGAAGACGGCGGCGGCCGCCCTAATGCCGCGCGACTCCATTGCGGGTGCGCTCAGCGGCTGGGGGAACCCCGACCCTAGCATCCAGACCGCGAGCAAGGTCGCGGTGGCCTTCAGGGTCAGCCTTCGCGCGGCGGCACTCAGAATGGTCAGCCTCGGCCACGCGGATTGGGGTCTCTACGCGGCCGTCAAGGCCGCAACCGACGGTAAGGGTACGGCTCGCGGCGGTACCGGCAGGACTCGGCCGAAAATCCGGATCGACGAGTACGGCCGGCGGACCACCCGCCTCGTCCTCGAGGGAATAGACCGGGAGATCATCGGACCCGCGGAGGCGATGGGCTTCCTCGACGTCTCGTACCGAAACCTCGATCAGCTTCGCGAAATGATCTGAGATGGCGGAGGCGTCGGAGGACCCGCGCCTCTATGTAATCGACACCTCGAGCATCATCCATCCTCGGCGCCTGATGTCCTCCGAGCCGGCCGCCGAGAAGGATCGTGTCTATACGGCGCTCGGGGTCCTCGTCGAGCAGGGAATTCTCTTTTTTCCCATCAGGTCTATGAGGAGTTGGAGCGGGGTCACGACGGAGACCCCGACGATCGCGCGTTCTTCTGGGCCGATAAGCATAAGGACGACGCACAAGGGGATGTTTCGATCGCGGATCTCTTCGAGCCCGTTCGGATCGTCAATGCTGCGGTCGACAACTTGATCGACTACGACAAGGCGTCGCCGGGAGACGACGCCGACCCCTGGGTCGTCGGACTGGCTCTCCACCTCAAGCAAGAAGGGCGGAAGGTCTCCGTCGTCACCGAGGATAGAAACGACCGCCCGGAGAAGACCTCGGTGCAGAGCGCCTGTGGGGTGCTGGAAATCCCGGCTCTTACCCTTCGGGCGTTCGTCAAGTCGCTCGGAATCTGGCCAACAAAATAGTCGAGGCGGTCGGGTAGGCCGGCTGGTCGCGACCTGGTTGATCGAGTCTGTCCGATTCAACTTATCCGCCGAGGCTGTCATTTGCCTTCCGTGCCGGTCACGTCTCAGAACATCCAGGTGAGCGCGGTGGCCACCTCGTTGAATCCGGATTCGATCCCCAGGTTGCCGTCGCCCGAGGGGCCGCCCAGCTCGTGGCGGCGGTCGTCGAGCTTGATCCCGATCTGCGGGATGGGCCGGTAGAGCAGGCCGGCCGTGTACGTGTAGCGGATGAGCGAGTTGTCGGCGACGAAGCCGGTGGGGACGGAGGCCTGCGTGTTGGCGTAGTCGAAGCGGCCGAAGAGGGTCAGCGTCTGGATCGAACCGGGCGCGAAGAGGCGCAGCAGATCGATCCGGTAAGGGGTCAATTCCTATT
>DASRLC010000260.1:0-2649 GCA_035648655.1 Polyangia bacterium | reverse complement strand
CTGCACTACGTCGACTGCGGCACCAGCGGCGGCGTCTTGGGGCTCGACCGCGGCTACTGCTTGATGATCGGCGGCGAGCCCGAGGTGGTGAAGCGGCTCGATCCGATCTTCGCGACGCTGGCGCCGGGGAAGGGGGCGCTGGCGCCGACGCCGGGACGGGCGCCGGGGCAGGGGACCGCCGAGCAGGGATATCTGCATTGTGGCCCGAGCGGCGCCGGCCACTTCGTCAAGATGGTCCACAACGGGATCGAGTACGGCCTGATGGCGGCCTACGCCGAGGGGCTGAACATCCTCAAGCACGCTGGCATCGGCAAGCAGGCCCAGGTGGCGGACGCCGAGACCACGCCGCTGCGCAACCCGGAGTACTACCAGTACGACCTGCCGCTGGGCGAGATCGCCGAGGTCTGGCGGCGCGGCAGCGTGATCGCCTCCTGGCTGCTCGATCTGACCGCGGCTTCATTGGTGGGTGACGCGCAGCTCGAAAAATATTCTGGGAGGGTGTCGGATTCCGGCGAGGGGCGCTGGACACTGGACGCGGCCATCGACGAGGGGGTGCCGACCCACGTCCTGGCCGCGGCGCTGTTCGAGCGCTTCAGCTCGCGCGGCGAGGCCGGTTTCCAGGATCGGGTGCTCTCGGCGATGCGCTTCCAGTTCGGCGGCCACGTCGAGAAGGGCTCGAAGTAGCCCTCGCCGCCCAGGGGTCGACCCGAGGGCGCGGTCGATTCGAGTGCGTGCTCGCCCGGAGGTTCGATCGGCGGACGTGATATGGCGGTATGCTGTCGGGCCGAATATGCGCGCGCACCGGATCGGACTGCTGGCGGCCATCGTCACCCTCTCGTCGTTTGGCTGCGCCACGTCGCCGCGGCTCAAGGAGATCGTGGCGCTCGAGGGGCTGCGCTCCGATCCCCAGCTCTCCGATCCCGACCGACGGGCGTTCGATCTGCTGGCGGCCGCCGACGGCTTGCTGGTTCAGGCCAGCCGGTACTGGGAGCGCGGCAACGATCAGCTGGCGCGACGGGACGCGCTCATGGGGCAGATCAAGCTCAAGACCGCCCTCGCGCTGTTGCAGGCCGAGCGTCTGCAGGCGCGCTTGGCGGAGCTCGACGCGGAGATCGAGCTGTCCCAAGAAGAGGCGACGCGGCTCGACGACCAGCTCGCGACCGACCGGGAGGGGATCGCCATCGCCGAGAAGCTGCGGACGATGTCGGCGTCATCGGCCGAGGAGCGCAAGGCGCTCTCGCAGCAGATGGACGTCGCCAAGAAGCAGGCGGCCAGCGAACACCAGCGGATGGCCGATCAGCTGGCGGCCATCAAGCGGCGGGGCGATGCGATGGACGCCGTTCGCCAGGTCGAGCTGGCGCTCAAGACCGCCGAGACCGTCGATGCGCCCCACTACGCCAAGACCAAGTATGTGGCGGCCACCGGCATGCTGCAGGACGCGCACAAAGAGCTCGACGCCGGCCACTGGGACGAGGCGATGGCGCGGGCCACCCTGGCGCAGGCGGAGGCCACCGACGCCGTCGCGCTGGCGCGGCCGCAGTACGAAAAGGCCACCCAGGCGATGAGCAACAGCATCCGCGATCGGAACCTCGAAGCCGACGCGACCGCCATCCCCGGCGTCGCGACCCGCCTCGACCGGCAGGCCGATCTGCAGCGGCTGGTGCTGCTGCTGCACGGCCTCTTCGCCGACAAGCGCTCGGTGATATTGCCGGCGCGGGCCGCGGTGCTCGACGCGCTCAAGGAGCTGCTGGCCAAATACCCGAGCTATCCGTTGCAGCTCACGGGGTTCACCGACGCTCAGGGCAAGCCGGACGAGCTGGTGGCGCTGTCGCTGGCGCGGGCCAACGCGGTCTACTGGGCGCTCGTGTCGCGGGGGATCGACGCCAAACGTTTCAGCGTCGATGGCAAAGGATCGGCCCAGCCGATCGCCGACGACACGACCAGCGCCGGGCGCGGCGAGAACTCCCGCGTCGAGCTGTCGATCCTGTACCACATCACGGAATAGTCGCGACGCTCGGGCACGCTCACAGAAACGTGGCCGCCGTCCGCAGGGCCGCGGCGGCCTCGGCGCCCCGCGCGAGCTTTTCGTGGGCCACGATCAACCGCGTCAGCCCCGGCAGCGCCGCCAGGCGTTCCAGGTCTCGTCGCAACGCCGCGCGATCCTTGACCAGCGTCTTGAACAGCCGCGAGATGCGCGGTCCGGGCGCCGACCCCATCAACGTGGTGAACAGAAAGCCCAAGGGGTCGCGCTTGCGGTCCATGTTGAACACCACATCGCCCAGCACGAGCGTGATCCCGTCGGCCGATCGAACCACCAGCGCCGCTTCGACGTCGCCGATCCCCTGGAGCGCCTCGAACCGAATGGCGTGGTCCTTGGGGAAATCCTCCAGCGTGCCATCGAGCGGGATGACCTTCTCGATCTTATCGCGCGCGCCCCGCGGGCCGAGCACCGTCAATCCGGGATAGCGGCGCTTGTAGGCCGGCGCGTCCTTGCGATGGAACCCGTTGGGGACGATCAGATAGGCCGGCGTCCCGAGGGCCTCCAGCTTCGTCATCCCGTCGTCGTCGAGGATGATCGCGCTGTGCAGGACCAGACGGTCGCCGCCGAGGCGCGCGATGGTCATCGTGCGCCGCAGCGACATGCGCGGC
>DASRLC010000259.1:0-3530 GCA_035648655.1 Polyangia bacterium | reverse complement strand
GTTCATCATCGCCATCGACGCGCGCGTTCTGGTCTCCGCGACGGCAACCGAGGTGCGCATCGACGGTGAAGACGTCCTTCGCGCGGGGCGACCGCTGATATGGCTCGGCGGCTCGGCGGGGATTCGGTTATGAGGCTGGTGGTCGGCTACGTCGGACTCGTCGGGTTGCTGTGCGCGGGAGGCTGCACCCGGGTGGTCGACGCGGTCACCGCGGCCGGCGTGACGATGACTTGCACGCCACAGTCGACCGATCCCGATTGCGCGGCGACACCCTGGCCGACTGTGGGGCACACGCACACCGCGAACTCCGATCCTTGGCTCGTGACCCACAATCAGGTGATCACGTCGATGTCCCCCCAGGTGCTGGTCCTGAACTTCGACGACGGCGTGACCGACGACCGGACGATGACGTACGCGCAAGGAGTTGCAAGTACGCTGGCCGCCGGGTCGATGTATCACGGTTATTCCGATCCCACGGCGCACGCATTCCTCAACTACGAGATCGCGAAGGTGGTCGATCTGACCGATTCCCCCCAGGCGGGAGCTGTCAACGTCAACATCCCTCTCAACTCGGCCGGCGAGTTCGATCCGACCGCGCTCTTCACGAATGCGTCGTTTGCGCAGTACTACGGCTATCCGGATCCCAACACGCCCGGCGGCTTCTTGTCCCTGTGCCAGCTCTTCGAGCAGGGCGTCGTCAACGAGGTCTGGATTCAAGACGGAGGCGGCACGGCGTTGCCCAACGGCAGCCTCACCCCACGCGCGCCTCTCTACGCCGAGCGAAAGCAAATGTACGACCAAGACGGGGTCGCCATACCGTCCAGCTTTGCGAAGTGCGTCGGTGGCGGAAGCTCGGGAACCTCCAGCTGCCTCGACGTTCCGTGCAACGTGACGGTGCGACTTGCGCACCTCGATCCCTCCCCGGCGGGCGGTCCTGGTTGTGACCTGCAAGTGCGGGGCTGGGGTATCGAGGGCATGTGGACGGCGCTACCGTCCAGCTTGGCTGTCGACGGCAACGCGTTCTTGAACCAAGACTTCAGTACCCGGTTCGGCGTGAGTTTCGATGACTGGCCGGAGATCTGCGCCGCTTCACCTTGCATCAGTTACTCCGCTTCGCTCGGCGGCCCAACCATCGCTGCCAGCACACCGGGCGATGCGACCATCTTCAGAATCGATCCATTTTTGCAGGGGTGCGGTAGCTCCCTTTTTCCCCCCAATGCAGTGGGGCGTGACGACTTCGAGAACACCACCCCAGTCAACTCGCGCTGCGCGCACTTCGGGCTTCGCGATGGAGCCAACGGCCAAGATACCTATCTGCCCTACTCGGCCGATTCGGTCATCGCCGGCTACGATCAGACTTACACCGGCACTTCACAATGTCCCGCCGGTTGGGAGATCTACTGGCGCCAGAGCATGCCGGGCTATCAAAACCAAGCCACCGCCTCCGACGGCACGCCCATGAAAAATTGGTGGCCGCTGCTGTTCTACTGACCAGTTCTAAGTTGCTCCGACCCGGATCTCCCAGGTGGGGTCGGGATATTCTGGCGGAAGGTCCGACGCAGATCGTAGACGCTTGCGGTTTCGCGTCTCGATGACCGGTCGTCGAGACAACTCTGCGATGGTGGTCTGGATGACGGCCGATAAAAGCTCCGAATTTTCCTCATTTCCAGCTCGGCCTCTTCCGACCACACGATTCGGTACAGCGCGGTCCCGCTCACGCTCTCTTGTCGGCGTCAACCGGCGCTCTATTGCGTCTGTGGATCGGCAACCAGGCCAAAAAGCCTCGAACGGCAAATTGACGAAGAACCGATGGTCGACCCGCTACTGATTGGTCCCGCCTGTGCGTGCCTGGCCGCCTCGTTTGATGATCTCCCTCAGAGCGATGCGGATCTGTTCGTCGCCCGACAGGCCGGCTTCCCACCCGGTAACGTCTTTGGACGTGGACATACTTATCGGCGCGACCCTAGCACGCCCGAAAATCCGGCGTCAGGCGTCCGAGGCGCAGACGTCGTGCCTGAGAAAGATTTTCGCGGGAGTCTCGGGCTGGCAGCAAGCGGCCGCCTGCTGGTTCTCCCACCTATACTGGCTGCCTGTCAGGACCTAATAAAACAAATACACCCACCAGTTGTGCATGGGCGTGCCGTCGGTGAAGGTGGCGGTCGTGCCGAGGCCCGGCATGCTGCCGAAGATGTAGGTGGGTTGCTCGGCGCCGCAGTCGCTGGCGACGCCGTTGGCGAAGTTGTCGAAGCCGTTGTCGAGGCGCGTCCCCTCGCCGTACTTCGTGGCGGCCATGGCGTTGGTGTAGGGCGTCGTCAGGTCCTTGCCGCCGGTCCCGTTGTGCAGGCCGTAGTTCTCGCAGGACGTCGCCACCGAGACGTCGCCGGTAGTCTCGTACTGGGTGGTGGCGTTGGCGGGGAAGTGGACGTTGCCGCAGCCGGCCGACATGTCCGCGAAGTCGAAGGTCTGGCTCGACGCGGGGCCGCTCTTGGCTTCCAGGTCCGGCATGCCGGCGGCCGCCGCTTGCCAGGCGATGCAGATGGCGTCGGTGTACGGGCAGACGTCGTAGAAGCTGTTGAACGGCGCGCCGAAGCGGGTCCGGAAGTCCAGGTTGAAGAAGGTGAGCGCGACCTTGCCGAAGGCCGGCACCGCCGCGTCGCGCGCGTAGTTCTCGAGCAAGTGGCCGAGCGAGTGAAGGTGGCAGCCCGAGCCGCGCGTGGGGTTGAAGTCCCAGATGCGGGTGGTCACGCCGCAGGTCAGCTTGGTCGAGGCGTCGCGAGAATTCGGCGAGATGTCGGGCCCGTTGCCGACGGTGACGAACTTGACCGGCGAGGCCGCAACGTTGGCGGCGCTGTAGACCATCTTAGATTCCGCCGACTCGCCGAACTTGACGCTGCTCGGCGCCGGATCGGCCACGCTGCCCCAGACCTCGTTGATGATCCCTTTTTCGAACAGCTGGCAGAGCGTCAGGTTGGTTCCCGGGTTGGCCGGGTCGGCGATCCCGATCAGGTTGGCGTAGGCCGGCGTGTCGAGCTGGGCGTAATCTACTTCGCTGCCATCGGAAGAGAGCGGCAACATGGCGCTGTCGACGTTGGTGGTGCCGTCGCGCAGGTCGACGATCTTGACGACGTTGTAGTTTAGGAACGCCGGCGCGTTCGCGTTGTTGTAGCCGTGGTAGCGGCTGGCCCACTGGAAAGCCTTGATGTGCTCCTGGGCCAGTTTCTGCATCTCGGTCGGATCGCAGGTCACCGCATCGTTGGCACCGCACTTGTTGGCGTAGTTGAGAATCAGGACGTTGGGATTCATCTGGACGATCTGATCGTGGTGCTGCTCGATCCAGGGATCGGAGTTGGTGAAGCTGGTCGCGTTGGGCCACACGTAGGTTCCCCCGGCGCCGCCAACGCCCGCGCCGCCGCTGGTTCCCGCCACACCCGTACCGCTGGTTCCCGCCCCGCCTGCGCCCGCGGCTCCACCTTTGCCAGCCGCTCCGCCGCCTGTGCCGCCCGTCCGTCCGCCGGCACCAGCGGTGCCAC
>DASRLC010000258.1:0-2455 GCA_035648655.1 Polyangia bacterium | reverse complement strand
GCGTAGAGGGCCGCGGGAACGAACAACAGATTGAAGAACGCCAGCCCCATCAGCAGGCGTTCCCAGGTCACGTATCGCCGCAGCCCCAGCGAGGCGATTACCAGGGCGACGCCGATCGCCACCGAGAGCCAGGTGGCCAGGCCGAAATAGAGGCCGCCGGCCTGGATGGCGATGAATTCGGTGACCAGGGTCAGCACATTGCCGAACACCAGATCCCCCATCGCGAAATACCCCCAGAACGGCCCGAAGCGCTGGAAGATCAGTTCGGCGTGGCCCCGATGGGTGGCGGCGCCGAGACGCACCGTCATCTCCTGGACGGCGAAAGCCATCAGGAAGGTGAGCAGGATGAACGGCACGAAGAAGCCAATCCCGTAGGTCGCCCCGGTGGTGGCGTACGACACCATGCTGGGGCCGTCGTTTTCCCCCACCATGACCAGAACGCCCGGGCCGGCCAGCAGCCACAGGAGCCGCCATTTGCGGCCGGCCATCCGGGTCCGGCGCACATCCAGGCGGTGCCGCGCCCGCGCCGCGTCCTCGGCGCTCATCGGCTCGCCGGGACCCTGATCCACCGATCCTGCCTTGATCGACCATCGCGCCATCCGGCCCCCGGAGGCGAGCCTGTCTCGCCCGGTTGATGAATGTGCAGCCTAGGCTAAAGTTCCGCGCCTCGCGGCGATTTTGCCAGCGGCGCGCGCTCGGGCGAGAAATTGGCTTCGCGCTTTGACGGCGGGTGGTGCATCTTGACCGCCATGAGCGAACCGATCACGGCGGAACGTCGGGCGGCGGCCTTCCGAGCGACCCGGGAAGCGCACAGCACCGAGATGGCCGAAGACTACGTCGAGCTGATCAGCGACCTCATCGCCGGACGGGGCGAGGCGCGGTTGACCGACCTCGCCGAACACATGGGCGTGGCCCACGCCACCGCCGCCAAGGTCGTCCAACGGTTGAAGGGTCTGGGACTGGTCCGCAATCGCCCTTACCGGTCGATCTTCCTCACCGACTCCGGCGAGACGATCGCCGACAGGTCCCGCCAGCGCCATCAGGTGGTGGTCGAATTCCTCCGCGCCCTCGGTGTCGGTCGCGAGACCGCCGAGATCGAGGCGGAAGGCATCGAGCACCATGTCAGCGCCGAGACCCTGGCGCTCATGGAGCGCAAGACGTCGGAGTGGACGGGTCGGGCGTTGGGCTGAAATCTCGCCGGCCCGGGATCGACCGGCCGGCGCCTCGCGGAGTGATCCACGCACAACGCCCGTGCGTAGAGGCTCGATCACACAGGCGCGACCGCCAGTCCGGTGGGGAACGATTCCACCCCGGCTGCCACTGAACCCGCGGTCCCGGACGGACTGGGAGAACAGTCGTATGGCAATGGCCGCCGCTTCAGCGAGGCTACCTCGAATGAGCGATCTCGAGGGCGACTCCGCGCCCATCGACGGCGCGAACGCCCTGATCCGAAACCTTCAGCGGCTGTCGCCGCTGGGTCCAGACGACCGCCTCGCGCTTGAGGCTCTGGTGCGGTCGGCGGAATGGATCGCGCCCGGCGCGCGAATCGCCAACGAGGGCGAGCCCGACGGCGCGACGCGCCCGCTTCTCGACGGCCTGGCCTGCCGATACAAGGACTTCCGCGACGGGCGGCGGCAGGTCATCGCCCTGCTCTTGCCCGGGGACATCTGCGTCGGATACGGCCATCCTCCCGGGCGCATGGATCATGGCGTGCGAGCCCTCACCCGCGTGAGAATCGCCACGATCCCCGCCCACCGCTTCGCGGAGCTTGTGGATCGCCATCCGGCCATCGCCGGGGGGTTCCGCAAGGCGGCCCTGATCGAGCAGGCAATCCTGCGTGCCTGGGTGGTCAATCTCGGTCAACGCGATGCGCGCGAGCGAATGGCTCACCTGTTCTGCGAACTGGAGCGGCGAATGAAGTACCACGGCCTGCTTCTGAGTGATGGCGGCTTCGCCCTGCCGCTCACGCAACAGGAACTCGGCGCCGCCCTGGGTCTGACCAGCGTGCACGTCAACCGGGTCCTGCAACGGCTGCGGAACGAGGCGCTGATCGACCTCGATCATGGATTCCTGCGGATTCACGACCTTCGCCGTCTACAGAGTCTCGCGGACTTCGACCCCACCTACCTCGGCATTTGAATTCCCGGCGCTCCCGACAAAAGCGGGTGACGATCGCGGCCGGCGGACCCCGAAGGGGGATGGAGGGGGCGACCGGGTGCGCCGGCCATCCGTTGGTAAGTCTGGGAATCTCTGCTTAAGGATTTGGCGCCGTCGGCCTTTCCTCGAACCTGTCCGCGTATTCATTTGCGCGCGCGTCGGGTCGTGGGCACAAACCGGGCACGTTCATTCGGGGGAGCAGGGGAAATGCGCGACGCGCGCCGCCCGCCCAGGCGCCCCCTCGCGCCAAAAAGTCCGATCGAGAAGGCCATGCGCTTCAAACCGGCCTACATCGTGG
>DASRLC010000257.1:0-3640 GCA_035648655.1 Polyangia bacterium | reverse complement strand
GGCGGAACGATCGCTGTGGGTGGTTCCGGAGGTCAGGGCGGAAGCGCGGGGGGGGCCGGGACAGTCGGCAACAGCTTCGCAGTCACCACCAACCGGTACGACAACGCCCGCTCTGGGGTGAATCTGCAGGAGACGACGCTCACGACGGCGAATGTGAACGCGAATCAGTTTGGCTTGTTGTTCTCGCGCGCTGTCGACGGGCAGATCTATGCGCAGCCTCTGTACGTGGGCGGCCTCACGATGGCCGACAAAAAGGTTCACAACGTGGTCTACGTGGCGACCGAGCACAACACGCTCTATGCGTTCGATGCCGACGACGCGACGGCTACGGCGCCGCTCTGGTCGCTGAACGTAGGCCCCTCGGGTTCGAACAGCTGCGACAATCTCTCGCCGGAGATCGGCATCACCTCGACACCGGTCATCGATCAGGCGGCGGGAACCATCTACTTCATTTCTAAAGGGGAAGAGGCTGGAGCGTGGGTTCAGCGCATTCATGCCGTCAACCTCATCACAGGTGTCGAGCGTCCGGGATCGCCGACTGTGATCGCCGCTTCAGTGAAAGGGACAGGCGCCGGCACGAGTGGCGGAAACGTGGCATTCAACCCAGCGACGCAATTGAACCGCCCCGGGCTCCTGCTGGTGAACGGAGTGGTCTACTCAGCGTTCGCAAGCCACTGCGACGCCGGCGCCTACCACGGATGGATCTTGGGTTACTCATACGACGGCACCAAGTTTTCGCAGGCGCTGGCCTTCAACGTATCGCCCAATGGATCCCAGGGCGGCATCTGGCAGGCGGGTGTCGGTCTATCGAGCGATGGAACGAATATTTACGTGGTGGTCGGAAACGGCAGTACGAACACCAGCACCGCTGCACTCGATCTGTCCGAGAGCGTCTTCCGGATGCGCATTTCCGACTATTCAATCCAGGACTATTGGATACCGGCGGCCTACAGCAGTCTGAACGCCGCCGACGCGGATCTCAGCTCAGGCGCCATCTTGTTGCCCCACAACCTTCTCGTAACGGGCAGTAAGGACGGTAGGCTCTACGTGCTCGACGCGACGAATCTGGGCGGGTACAACGCCGGTGGCGACAAGATTCTTCAGACGCTGACCACGCCGGGCAAGGCCAACGGTGCGCTCGGCCACGTCCACGGTGGCGCCATCTACTACGACTCGCCCAACGGCGGCGGCGAGAAGGTCTTTCTGTGGCCCGAAGATTCACCTCTCATGGAGTACACGCTCAACGCGACGACACGGACCTTAGGTGGGCTGGTAACCGACCCTATCCCGACGGCCACCTTTACGCCGGGCCATCCCGGCGCCATCCTCACGCTGTCCGCGAACGGTGACGTCGCGGGAACTGGAATTCTCTGGGCGTCGTTCCCGACCCAAAACGGCACGAACGGCGCGTGGCATACCACGTCCGCCGGCGACCTATTTGCGGTGGATGCCAGCAACATCACCCACGTGCTGTGGAGCGACACCTTGGGAACATGGAATGTCGCAAAATTCGCGCCGCCACTAGTCGCACACGGCCACGTCTACCTCGGAACGTTCTCCAAGTCTCTTCGTGTTTACGGGCTGACTAACTGAGGAGCGCCGTGCGGTTCGGGGTTGCTCATCTGTGCTCGATTGCTAGCTGGTGCGTCTTGGCCGGACTGGCTTCCGCCGTGTGGGCGAACGGTCGATATCCGGCTGCCGGACAGCTGGTCGTGGACCCTGCCGATTCCAGACACATCGTCGTCAGAGCGACGTTCGGCCTGTTGCAGAGCTTCGACGCAGGCTCGACCTGGTCGTGGATCTGCGAGGAAGCCGTAAGTCCGGACGGATTCCAAGATCCCGAGATCACCGTGACGACGGGCGGACGAATAGACATGGGTCTGCCCGACGGATTAGCGATCGGCGACCGTAGCGGGTGCCAATGGACGCGGGTACCGAGCTTGGTGAATGACAACGTGATCGATCTCGTCGCGCTCGCCGGTGCCCCAGCGACCGTCTACGCGGTGGCCGCGGTGACCGTCAACGGGGCGTTCAACGGGTTGGTCGCGGGCACGACCGACGGCGTGTCCTGGGCTCTGAATGGGGATCTCCTTCCAGACACCTATCCCTTGACGATCGAAATCGCCCCCTCCCGGCCCCAGCGGCTGTACCTGGGCGCGGAGGACGGCGACCTCGAGACCGGCTTCATCGACGTCTCCGACGACGGCGGCGCCAGTTGGACCATGCACGACGGTCCCGCCGGCGTCGATTCCGTCTACCTTAGCGCTGTCGATCCCCAGGACCCGGATCGGGTGTACCTGCGATCGTATTTCCCTCAGGGCAGTCTGTATGTCAGCGAGGACGGCGCAGAAACCTGGAGTCTGATCGACGAATCCGACGTTCCACTGACAGGCTTCGCTCTGTCGCCCGACGGCCAGCAGATCGCGGCAGGGGGGACGAACGGAATAACGGTCCTCACGCGCACCGCCGGGGACGGCGGCAGCGCCTTTGCCGTCACCACGACAAGCACACTACCCGTCAATTGTCTGACCTGGACGGCAAGCGGTCTGTTCGCGTGTGCGGACGAAGCTACGTCCGGTTTCACCATCGGCGTGTCGACAGATGGCGCCAGGACGTTCGCGCCGCTGCTACACCTGGCAGATCTAACGCCAGTGTCGTGCGCCGCCGATGCGCCGGCGACGTCCTGCACCGCACTATGGTGCTCCACGGCGACGACCATCGGCGCCTCCTGCGCCGTGCAGGTAGACGCCGCGTCGGACGCGGAAAGCGATGGAACCCTCGCCGTCCCGACACAGATCGGCGGGTGCGCTTGCGACGCCGTCGACAGTCCGCGGACGCCCGGAATTCTACTCGCCTTCGCATTGATGACATTCCGCGTCCGCCGACAATTTCGGACAGCCAAAGCGACTACCACTCGCAGCACCAAGAAGCTCGGCAATTATGCACGTACAGACTAGCGCGGTGAGGAGAAAGCAGATTGAAAACGACGAGCCGTCCAGCGGCCATCGCGGTGGTTCACCATCGCCTGATCCTATATCCAACCGCAGTGAGTTCAATTCACTCTATGCGACCTGGTACGGCGAAGTGAAACAATGGATCCGCGCACTCGGTGGGGATTCAGCCGACCTGGACGATCTGACCCAAGAGGTCTTCGTCATCGTTCATAGGCGATTGCACGCCTTCGACGGGAAAAATATAGCAGGCTGGCTATATCGCATCGCCTTTCGTCGGCTTCGGGATTTTCGCCGTCTTCGGTGGATCAAGAACGTCTTTAAACGTAGCGTCCGGCTGTCGAGTCATATCGTGTCACCCGGGCCGACGCCGCTTATGGCGCTCGAAACTCAAGAAAGGCAGTACCTACTCGAAGGACTATTGGCCGAGCTTAGAACCTATTTCAGTAGGCCTGAGGCGCGCCACGCAATAATGCCGCAGGCGAAGTGGAGCATGGCGACGTAGGTATCCTCGCGCGTTTCCCAGCGAATGAGAATGCGCCTGAATCGTAAGCCGTCCACGAGCGGCGTGATGCGTGCGGAAGGGGCGGGGTGGCAGAAGTGGGGATCGGAGGTTCCCCATGCCCCGCGCGCCCGCTCGCCATCGAAAAACCGATCTGCCTTCATCGAAACGCCGGTGGACACCTGAG
>DASRLC010000256.1:0-2732 GCA_035648655.1 Polyangia bacterium | reverse complement strand
GTCCGGCACGGTGAAGATGCTGCACATGGAAGGTCAGCGACGAGGGCGGCACGGCGAGACGTTCGGCGATGACGCCGGCGGAAAGACCGTCCGGTCCACGCTCGACGAGCATCCGAAACAGCGCCAGGCGCGTTTCGTGCGCGAGTGCTGCGAGGGCTTGCACGGCGTGGCTGCTATCCATGGCTGGCTCCGACCTTTCCAGGAGGGTCGAATTATAGGAAGCGGCGAATTCTGTCAACGACAATTCGAGGATATTCGAATTGTTGATTATACCAGCGGCCCTGGCGGTTGACCCATTGGCATCGCAGACCCTGTCATGCCCGCGAATGCGGGTGTCCACGGCTTTCTTTGCTGCGACGAAGGCAAGACGTGGATACCGGCATTCGCCGGCATGAGTGCGTCCGCGAGGACGCGTTGTCTGCACGGTGCAAGTCCGTGCCTGGGTTGGTCGCAGCCCAGTAATCGAAGGAAACTGCGTCGCCGCGAGGCGGGGTGGAGAGCAACCGGAGGTGAACTGGCAGTCCGTAGGATGACGAACCTGTTTCGGCGGGGTCTGGTGGCGAGCCTGCTCATTCGTGGTGAAGCCTGGAACAACCGTCGGCGCTGAGGCGACTGATAAAGCGACCGATGGGCGGATCACGTGGTTGAGGACGGAATGCCGGGACGGCAACGCGGAGTAAGCGGAGAGACCTGACGGCCTGGGTGAGACCGTCAGGGGTCAGAGCCTTCATATTACCGAGGCCGCCTCGAGCGGTGGAGAGGGACGGGGAAACCCGCTCCGAGGGAAGGGAGGCAGGAAGCTGGATGCGAGAGGTCCTGTATGGAGCAAGACAATCCCGATAGTGCCGTCAAGGCTACGCAAGGGAGAGACGCCACCGGCGGGGAACACCGCGAACTGTGGTGGGCGGAAGCTTCGATCTGGACGGAACGCATGGTGTCGGCGCTGGGTAACGGCGTCAAAGGGGGTAAGTGGTTCAGTCTGATCGACAAGGCTATTCGTCCGGCAACCCTGGAGATCGCGTGGCAGCGTGTTGCGCGTAACAAGGGGGCGGCCGGGGTGGATGGCCAGAGTATCGAGCGGTTCTCGCAGCAGTCGGAACGCTATCTTGCCGAACTCCAGGCGAGCCTGGCGGACGGCAGCTATCGGCCGAACCCGGTCAAACGGGTGGAGATCCCCAAGCCGGACGGCAACACCCGCCCGTTGGGGATACCGACGGTGAAGGACCGCATTGTCCAGACGGCGTTGAAGCTGGTCATCGAGCCAATCTACGAAGTTCAGTTCCGGCCGGGCAGTTATGGGTTCCGTCCGGGGCGCGGCTGCAAGGATGCGTTGCGGGAAGTCGACCGGCTGCTGAAGCAAGGCTACACCCACGTGGTGGACGCCGACCTGAAGGGCTACTTCGATAGCATCCCGCACGACCGGCTGATGGCACTGGTGGCAGGCTCGATCAGCGACGGCCGCGTGCTGGCGTTGATCGATGGCTTCCTGCAACAGGAGATCATGACGGCGATGGCGCGCTGGCAACCGACGACGGGAACGCCGCAAGGAGCGGTGCTGTCGCCGCTGCTGGCCAACCTGTATCTGCATCCGCTCGACGTGTTAATGGAGCAAAGCGGGTATCGGATGGTGCGCTACGCTGACGACTTCGTGATCCTGTGCGCATCGGAAGCGGAGGCGGTGGCGGCACTGCGTCAAATAACGGCGTGGGTGTCGGCCAATGGCCTGACCCTGCACCCGGACAAGACACGGATCGGCGACAGTCAACAACCGGGCCAGGGGTTCGAGTTCCTCGGCTATCGGTTCGAGGCTGGCCGGCGGTTCGTGCGGGCCAAGAGTCTGCGGGTGTTCTCGGACAAGGTGAGGGCCAAGACGAGCCGTAGCCGGGGCGATAGCCTGGAACGGATCGTGGCCGACCTCAACCCGCTGCTGCGGGGCTGGTTTGGCTACTTCAAGCACGCCAAGCCGTACTTGTTCAGGATCCTCGACGGCTTCATCCGCCGACGGCTGCGCGCAATCCTGCGCAAACAGGAACGGCGTCCGTCGCTCGGCCGGAGCGAGGCCGACCACCGCAAATGGACCAATGCCTTCTTCGCGGCTCAAGGACTGTTCACCCTGCAAGCGGCCTTTGAAGATGCGAGACACTCCCGATGAGGAAACCAGCGACTGGAGAGCCGTGTGCGGGAGAACCGCCCGCACGGTTCGGAGGGCGGGGAGGGTGAAACCCTTCCCGACCCCTATCGGGGCTGCGATGCCAATGGGTCAACGGTTTGGGCCGCTGGTATAAATACGTTGACGGCGAGTGGGCCGTCGCTCGAGGTGCTGTTCCGGATCGGCGTCACGGCCGGATCGGCTTCACGGATCGGTCGGCGCGGAACCGTCGCCCCGCAGGCGCTCGCCGCGCAGCAGGAACGCGCGGATGTCGTACGGGCCGGGACGCTGCGGTACTAAGTGGCCGCTATCGATCATCAGGTCGAGCGGATTCACCCTGGTTTGCATCGGCAGCACCACACGCTCGTGGCAGCGGGCGGATTCATAAACGGCGTGGATCATCTCGAGCGCCTTGTAGCCGTTCTCGGCGCGGCCGCGGTGGGTGTCCACGGTGCCGTCGATCCAGTCGGCCAGCTCGGCGGCCTGCGCGGTGCCGCCCTCGCGCCATTCGAAATTGTCGCCCTCGTCGGCCAACTTAAAGAAACGACCGTCTGGCCGGTGCGTTTGCCAGGCGCCCTTGGTG
>DASRLC010000255.1:0-5760 GCA_035648655.1 Polyangia bacterium | reverse complement strand
GGTCGGCGGGCAGCGCGGCGACAACCGGCCCCGCTTCGCCCACCCCATCTCCGTCGACCGTCCCCGAGCCATCGCCCGCGATCGGCGACGCGAAGTCGTCGCGTTCCTTGGCCAAGCCGACGATCGAGAGCGTGGCGCCCGGACCGACCGGGATCCCGACGTCGCGCGCGGCCGCCAGGGCCATCGCCAGCTGCCCCTTGCCGCCGTCGACGACGATCAGGTCTGGGAGCTTCCAGGACGACGCGACGTCGTCCGGACCGGCCTCGCGCGCGCGACGGAACCGCCGCGATAGAACCTCGTACATCGAGGCGAAATCGTCGTTGTGGCGCCGCGCCCCGGCCTTGGCGGGCGCGCGGACTTTGTAGGTGCGGTAACGGGCCTTCTCGGGCCGCCCGTCGACGAAGACCACCATCGAAGCCACCGTGGCGAATCCCTGCAGGTGCGAGACATCGTAGCATTCGATGACGCGCGGTAGTTGCGGCAGCTTGAGTCGCTTCTGCAGCTTGCCCAGCGACAGCTCGACGTCCGCGCGCGCGTTGCGCCGGGTCGCGAAGCTGGAGGCGGCGTTCTTGTTGGCGAGGTCCACCAACTTGCGGCGATCGCCCCGCTGCGGCGTGCAGACCTCGACCTTCTTCTTGCGGCCGGTCGCCTCGGCGCGCCGTTCGGTCAGCCATTCCCCCTTGAGGTCGGCGTCGTCGATCTCGATCGGCAGCAGCACCTCGTCGGGCGGCGGCGCTCCCAGATCATAGTAGAGGCCGATGAACGACGAGATCAGCTCGGCGTCCGGAAACTCCTGGCCGGTGAACGAGAAGGCCCGGCTGCCGTTGAGCGTGCCGCCCCGGATCGACATCACCACGATCTCGAGCGCGATCCCCTCGCGGTGGTAGCCGATCAGATCCTGGTCGGCGAAATCGTCCGAAACCACCCGCTGCTCCTCGAGCGACGTCTCCAGCGCCCGGATCGAGTTGCGGATCTCGGCCGCCACCTCGAACTCGGTGCGGCCGGCGGCGTCCTTCATGCGGGCGCGCAGCCGATCGAGCAGCTCGTCGCTCTTGCCGGTCAGGAACAGACGCACGTCGCGCACCTGCTCGCCGTAGGCCTCGCGCGAGACGGGAAGCACGCAGGGCGCGGGGCAACGCTTGATCTGGTACTGCAGGCAGGGGCGGCGGCGGTTCTGCAGCACGTGGTCGGTGCAGGTGCGGAGCTGGAAATGCCGGTTCACCGCCCGCAGCGCCTCGCGGCAGGAGCTGGCCGAGTGATATGGCCCGAAGTAGTAGGCGCCGTCTTCGCCCAGGCGGCGCGTCACCTCCAGGCGCGGCCAGGCCGACTCGGGATCGAGGCGCAGCACCAGGAAGTTCTTGTCGTCCTTGAGGTTGACGTTGAAGCGGGGCTGGTGGCGCTTGATGAGCGTGTTTTCGAGGAGCAACGCCTCCTTCTCGTTCGAGGTGATGACCGTCTCGATGTCGACCACGATCCCTTCCAGCAGCGGCACGAAGTCGCGGATGTCGCCCGACGCCGGCTGGAAGTACTGGCGCACGCGGTTGCGAAGGACGGCGGCCTTGCCGATATAGATCGGCTTGCCGCGCGCGTCTTTCATGATGTAAACGCCGGGCGCCGTCGGCAGGCCGTCCAGGATCTCGGCCAGCGTCTTGGGCGGCGGCGAGACCTCGGCCTCGCGCAGGCCCGGCTTTTCCGCGGGTTCGCCGCCTTCGGGGTCCTCGGACATCGAGCTTAAACATACCGCCGGCGCTATATTCGCGCCGCATGCGTCGAAGGATGTTCGCGATCCGCTCCGCCGCGCTGCTGCTCGCGTGCGCGGCCGCGCTCGGGGCGCCGGCGGCCCGCGCCGCGCCGCCACCGGTGGTCGGGCGGTTGACCTGGTTCGGACAGTCCTGCTTCCTGCTCGAAACGGCGGCCGGGACCCGCGTGCTCATGGATCCGTTCGGCAAGGCGGCCGGCTATCCGCTGCCGGCCGGGCTGCGGGCCGATCTGATCACCATCAGCCACGAGCACCCCGACCACGACAACCTGGCGATGGTCACCGGCAAGGTGCGCGTCATCCACGGCCTCACCGCCGACAAGAAGGGCTGGGTCCGCATCGACGAGCGCTTCCGCGATGTCTCCATCCGTTCGGTCGGCGTCTACCACGACGATCACCGCGGGGCGCAGCGCGGCCTCGACACGGTCTTCATCTTCGAGGTCGGAGGGTTGCGCATCGCACACCTGGGCGATCTCGGGCACACGCTGGACGACGACCAGCTGGAGGCCATCGGCTCGGTCGACGTGCTGCTGGTCCCCGTGGGCGGCGGCACCACCGTCGACGCCTATCAGGCCACCCGGGTGGTCGACCAGCTTCACCCGCGGTTGATGGTGGTGCCGATGCATTACCAGACGAGCGTCTCGAAGACCAAGGATCTGGCACCGGTCGACGCGTTTCTCGAACGCAAGGTCAACGTGCGGCGCCAAGCGGGCCCGACGGTGGTGCTGACCTCGGTCAAGGCCCGCCCGGCTACGGAGATCGTCGTCCTCAACTGGAAATGAGTCAGAACCTATACTGATCGGCGGTGGCGGCGCCGAGGCCGGGCGGCATGTAGTTGCCGCCCGAGATGAGCAGCTTGAGCGCCTCTTGCGGCCGCAGATCGAGCGCGATGCAGCGGGCGGTGGGGACGAACTGCAGGCGACCGCTGGTCGGGTTGGGCGAGGCCGGCACGAACACGCAGGAGATCCGCGGATCGCCTTCGATGGCGTGCCCGCTGGTGAAGCCGAGGACGCAGCCGCGACCGGCCTCGTCGGGGACCAGCACCACCCGCGCGAAGATGCCGAGCTTCCCGTCGTGCGGGTCGGAGATCGCCACCTGCTTCCAGGTCCGGTAAAGATCGCCCAGCCCCGGCACGTGCCTCAGGATCCAGTCGGCGGCGCCCAGAAAGGCCTGCCCAAGCACGCTGGTGACGAACATCCCCAGCAGATAGATCGCGCCCAGCGCGACCGCGATCCCCACCAGCGGCCAGCGCAGGTGCAGCAGCTCGCGCGCCTTGCTGTCGACGTACCAGAGCACGAAGAAGGTCACCGCGACCGGCACGGCCGCCAGCGCGCCCGCCACCAGCTTGTTGCGGACGTGGGTCTGCAGGCGCCCCATGCCCGCCATTAGACGCCGATACGGACGCGGGCGCCAAAACCCGCGCGGTCGCGGCTCAGGGGACCAAGAGCGTGCCAGCGCTGCCGGGGGTATCGAGGGCGGCGGCGATGTCGGCCGGGGCCACGATGTGGACCGCGCCGACGCCGGCCGCCAGCGGGACGAAGGCCTCTTCCAGCTTGGGGATCATCCCGCCTTGGACGGCACCGCTGCGGATGGCCTCGCGGGCCTCGGCCACGGTGAGGCGCGGGATGCGGCTGGCGGGATCGTCCTTGTCCCGGCGGACGCCGCCCACCGCCGTACAGGCCACCAGCGCGCCCGAGCCGACGGCGGTCGCGAGCTGGCTGGCCACCACGTCGGCGTTTATGTTGAGCACCTGGCCATCGTCGGCGGCGCCCAGGCACGCCAACACCGGCAACCGGCCGGCGCAGTCGAGCGCCTCCAGCAGCGCCAGATCGAACCCGTCGACGTCGCCCACCAGACCGAAGTCGACCGCGGCGCCCTCGGATCCCGAGACGGCGCGCGGCGGCCGGCGGTGCGCGCGCACCAGGCCGCTCGAACCGCTGAGCCCGACTGCCGGCGCGCCGGCCGCGCGCAACGCCGCCACCAGATCGACGTTCAACCGGCCGGCGACGGCCATTTTCAAGACGTCCAGCGTGGCCGCGTCGGTGATGCGGCGGCCGCCCACCAGATGCGGTTCAATCCCCAACCGGCGCCCCAGCTCGGTCGACTGCGGACCGCCGCCGTGCACGACGATGAGCCGCCGGCCGGCGGCCAGCGCCCGGGCGATCTCCGCCGCAACCACTCCCAGCGCCGGTGCCGCCAGGACGTCGCCCCCCAACTTGACGACCGCGTCGACTACGGCCACGGACCGGGATCCTCGAGCGAGGCCGTCTCCGGCAGGCCGAGCATCAGGTTCATGTTCTGGATCGCCTGGCCGGCGCCGCCCTTGATCAGGTTGTCGAGCGCGCTCACCACCGCCAGCGTGCGCGTCGCGCCGGCCGGTGGCCCGAGCGTGAAGCCCACCTCGGCGTAGTTGCTGCCGGCCACCGCGGCCACCTCGGGGAGGCGGTCGCGCAGGAAGCGCACGAACGGCTCGGCGCCGTAAGCCGCGGAATAGAGCCCGGCCAGCGCCTCGGCGTGGGTGTCGGCCGGCAGCTCGACGAAGCTGGTCACCAGGATCCCGCGCGACAGCGGCGCCGAGACCGGCACGAAGCGGAGCTCGACGCCCGGCGCGCCGGCGGCGGCCAGCGTCTCGAGGATCTCCGGCGTGTGCTGGTGCTCGAGCACCTTGTAGGTCTTGAGGTTCACCGCGCGCACCGGATGGTGCGTCCCGGCCGAAGGGGCCACGCCGCTCCCCGACGAGCCGGTCATGCCGACCACGTGGACCACCGCGCCGCCGAGCTTGCCGGCGCGCGCCAGTGGCAGCAAACCGAGCGCGATGGTCGTCGCGAAGCAGCCCGGCGAGGCCACCGCGCGTGCGGTGCGGATCGCCGCCCGGTTCAGCTCCGGCAGCCCGTACACGAACGTGCCCAGCGCCTCCGGATGTGGGTGCGCGGCGCCGTAGTAGCGCTGGTAGTCGGCGGCGCTGGTCAGGCGAAAGTCGCCCGACATATCGACCACCCGGACGCCGGCGGCCAGGATGCCGGGCGCGTGCAGCGCGCTCACCCGGTGCGGCAGACCGAGCAGCGCCACGTCGCAGCCGCGCGCGGCCTCGGCCGGCGGCAGGTTCTCGAAGCGCAGCGCGCTGCGCCCAGTGAGCGGCGGATGAACGTCACCCAACGACTCTCCCACGTGATCGATGGCGACCACCCGGATGAGCTCGACGTCCGGATGAATCAGCAGGCGCCGGATCATCTCGGCGCCGCCGTAGCCGGTGCCTCCGACGACGACTGCCTTGAAGCGCTTCATCGCTTGCTGGTGTAAGCCAGGGAGGCGGCTTAGGACGAACCGTCCTGGAGAATCGGACTACCGGCAACCAAAGGTAATGCCGTCTGGCAGCACTCCGTACGTCTCTCCGGGCGGGCACTGCGGGTTCTGCGCGTCTATCCCCGGCGCCTGCGCGTCGTCCCCCTGAATCGGGCAGGTGCCGTTCGATCCCGTGTTGGGGCAGTACGCCTGCGACGGTCCGCACCCCATCGCCCCGGTCAGGGCGCCGGCCAGCGCGCAGACGACCCACAGCGACTTCCAGAACGACTTCATCCCGCAATGATGATCGCGGCGGGCCGCGGGTGTCAAGCGGACCACCCCGGTTTGACTCCGCCCGATCGCCCCCCTACCCTGAAAGTCCGTGCGACGCGCAGGACGGGGCCTTGGTCGTACGCTCTGCGCGCCATTGCTGGCGGCGCTCGTGGCGGCCTCGACCGGGACGGCCCAGGCGGCGGTTCGATTGCACGCCATCGTCCCCTCGACGCCGCCGCCGGCCATCATGCCGCTGGCCGACGTCCGTCCCGGGATGGTGGGTCAGGCGCTGACGGTGTTCCAGGGGACCAAACCCGAGCCGTTCAAGGTGCGGGTGATCTCGGTGATGCGGAACTTCCTGCCCAAGCAGGACGTGATCCTGATCCGGGCCGAGGACCCGCGGGTCGAGTTCAGCGGGATCGTCGCCGGCATGAGCGGCAGCCCGG
>DASRLC010000254.1:0-7044 GCA_035648655.1 Polyangia bacterium | reverse complement strand
AGCTGAGAGAACCCCCCCGCCCCCTGCACGCTGTGGCTGCCGACCGACAAAGTTAGGACCACCCCGAATTCAGCTGCAGTACCGCTGGATCTTGTTCAGGAGCTCTTCGACCTCGACCGGCTTGGCGATGTAGTCCGAGGTGTCGAGGTCGGCGCAGGACGAAGCGATGTTGCCACCCGCGGACATCAGCACCACCGGAATCGCCGAAAAATTCGGGCTGTCCTTCTGTTTACGCCGGAAGTCCCAACCGTTCATGACCGGCATCATCAGGTCGAGCAGGATGATGTCGCAGGCGGCGCCGTGGTCTTGCAGCAGGCTCCAGGCCGCCGCGCCGTTGGCCGCGCGGAGCACCCGGTAGTCCGCATCTTCCAAGATCGAGGCCAGCGCCTCGCGCGTCTCATCGTCGTCCTCGACGAGCATCACGACCTTCATGGGGTCTGGCCTGGGTGGGGCGCCATCCGAGGAACCTAAGGCCGAGCTCCCGAAACACAACACGCGGGTGGATGATCCGAGCGCCCGCCGAGCGCCCGCCGCGACGATCGAAACCTTCTCGCGGAGCCGGGCCACGGGCTGGGAGCTCGGTCGGCGTTACGTCCGCGTGACGGACGCGCCAGGTCGTCACCCGCGGGTAAAGCCTGCTTTGGAGCGTCGCCGCGACTTCAAGGCGATCTGCCCCTGGCACAACCGCTGCAATCGTCCAGCTCGGGAGGTATCTCATGGCGACTCGAACCAAGAAGAGCCCCAGCGCGCGGCGCTACGGAGCTGCGGCGAGCAAGAAGGTTGCACGGGCCCTGCATGAAGAGAAAAAGGGCCAGCTGCGATCGGGCCGATCGGGGAAGAAGGTGACCAGCCGAAAGCAGGCGATCGCCATCGGGCTCTCGGAGGCGCGTCGCGCGGGAGGCAAGGTGCCCCGCAGAACGTCGTAGCCTGCGCCGCAGGTTGCACTTTGAGTCCGCAATATGGCGTCGCGACGCCTCGCACGCGGGACTCGCCCACATCGTCGCACATGCACTTTCATTGGCGCCCAATGACATCAAAAACTGTGTCGCCACCGACGGTGAAGGATTGACCAGTAAGGCGGTTGCGATAACATTACGGGGTCTCGCCTCCACGTTTTTGTTGGGCCCCCAGGAGGTCTTATGCAACGCCTCTCGCTTCTCGCCGCTGGCACCGCAGTTCTGTTCGCCGTTGGTTGTGCGGGTCGGGGCAACATCGAAGGGGGAGGTGGATCGACGACGGGTAGCGGCTCGACAACTGGATCTGGTAATGGCGGTCAGGGCTCCGGCAGCTCGGGCGGCGGCAGCTCCACCGGCGGTGGCGGCTCGAGCTCGACCGGACCCGACGGCGGCTCCGGGGATCCCGACGCCGGCCCGACGGTCATGGCCCCGCCGAGCGCGCTCAGCCCGCCAGATCCCTGCACCAGCAGCGCTCCCGGCCCACGCAAGGTCTGGCGCCTGAGCGCGCCCGAGTTTACGGCCAGCATCCACAGCATCTTCAATGATGCGGCGGGCAACGCCCCCGTCGCGACGGTGTTCAGCGATCCGACAGCCCTCGGCTTCTCGATCGACGCGAACTCCCTGCTCGTCCAAGGCCTCAATGCCTCCCAGTTGGAGGACAACGCGGAGGCGGTGGCGGCCTGGGCGGCTTCGGCCGGCCAGCTCGCCCAATTCGCGAGCTGCGCCGCCACCACCACGGCGCCGACGTCGACCTGCGCCACGCAGTTCATTCAAGCCTTCGGCCGCGTGGCGTTCCGCACCACGCTGGCCACGACCGATGCGCGCCTGCCCACCTACAGCAAGCTCTTCATGGCCGGCACCTCCAACTCGGACGGCGCTCAGGCGGTCATCTCGGCAATGTTGCAGTCGCCGTACTTTCTATACCGGCTCGAGCTCGGCACGCAGAGCGGGACCGGCTTCAATCTGACCGCCTACGAGGTGGCCAGCGAGCTGGCCTACACGCTCAGCGGGACGACCCCCGATAGCACCCTGTTGACGGCGGCCGACTCGGTGAGCTCAGGCAAGACAACGATGTCGTCCATGATCGACGCGCAGGCTATGCGACTGGTCGCGAGCGGCAGCGCCAGCAACGCCACCGCTGTCATGGGCTTCATGAACGGCTGGCTTGGGTTGCCGCGGCTCTTCACGACCGCCAAGGACAGCACCGTCTACGCCATGTCGCCGACGACGCAGAACGAGATGGCCACCGAGTCGCAGGACCTGATCTTGGAGGCTTTCAACGGGACCGGGACCTTCGGCTCGGTCCTGACCGCCGACCACTCGTTCCTCAACCAAGACCTGGCGACCTTTTACGGGCTGCCCACCACCGGCCTCGGCACGACGTTCACCAGCGTCAAATACGCCGGCCTCACCCGCGATCCGGGCTTGCTGGCCACCGGCACGATCCTGAATGGGTATGCGCGTCCCGACACCGACTCGCCGACCCAGCGCGGCCACTTGGTTCGCTCGCGCTTGCTCTGTCAGGACATCAGCCCGCCGCCGGCGGGGCTCAACACGACCTTCATGCCGTCGGCCACGGTCGAGACCACCCGCGACCACTTCATCAACGAGCACGAGCAGGGCGTCTGCGGAAGCTGCCACAAGCTGATGGACTGGATCGGGTTCGCGTTCGAGAACTATGACGGCTGGGGCCGCTACCGCACCACCGACAACGGCTTGCCGACGGTCGACACCGCGACGATCTATTCGGATCCCGAGGGGACCAACGACAACGTGACCGGACTTTCGGGGCCGGGCAGCCTCTCGGCGTATCTGTCCCAGAGCGACGACGTCACACATTGCATGGAGAGGTACTGGACGTACTACACCTTCGGGTCCAGCTCGTGGAGTCAAGACGCCTGTACCTACAACGCAGTCTACAGCGAGTCGCAGACCAACAATTTCTCCCTCAAGAGCGTGCTGATGGCGATCCTCCATACGCCGAACTTCACGACCCGGGTTCAGGACCAGTAGAGGAGACCTATGCGCAAGCCTAGCCGTAGACAGTTCGTGGGCAGCGTGGGGGCGGGTCTCTTGCTCGCGCCCTTCATCAACATGGGCCTGCGCCGCAAGGCTCAGGCGGCGGCGACCACCCAGTCCTCGCGGGTGCTGATTTTCTGCACCATGGGAACTTACCCGCCGCTCTGGACGCCCACCACCATCGCCTCGGACGGGAGCATCACGGCCTGGAGCGCGATGACCCAGCCGCTGTCGGCGGTGGCGTCGAACGTCGTACTGGTCGAAGGGATGCCGAGCGGCAACCCCGGCGACAACCACGGGAGCTCGGACAGCCTCACGGGTCAGGGATTCGGCTACTACGCGGTGAACAACGTGCCGGTGATCAAGACCTCGGTCGATCAGTTCGTGGCCGCCAAGATGGTCGCGAACGGAATCAACCGGCCCATCTCGTCGTTGCTGCTGGGCGCCAACACCAACGAGAACAGCGGCCTGTCCCAGTTCTACGGTGGCGCCAACGGCGGCAACCTGCCGACCATCGGCTCGCCGCTCTCGGCGTACAACACGGTCTTCGGCACCACCACGCCGACCGGCACCTCGGCCTCCACGCAGCTGGCGCGCCGCAAAAGCATCCTCGACACCATCACGGCGGAGATCACCGGGCTCGAGGGCACCTTGGGCAGCAACGAAAAGGCCAAGCTGGACGCCCACCTGGACTCGATCCGCCAGCTCGAGAACAAGCTGACCGCCAGCGGCGGCACGGGCGGTTGCACCAAGCCGGCGGCGCCGGGGGCCGACAGCACGCTGCAGTACATGAGCGACCTGGATGCGCTGGCCGCCAACGTCATCCATCAGCAGATCATCGCCAGCGCCTTCGCCTGCGACATCACGCGGGTGGCCTGCCTAGAGTACGGCAACGATCAGCGGTTGATGGTGAACGCGCCGGCCTCCACCGCGCTCCCCTACGACGATCAACACGGCGGCTACATCCACAGCGGCGCTTCGTCTAATTACGCCAACCTGGTCAAGTTCGAGGCCTACCTCTGTACCCAGTTCGTCAACATCATCAACCTGCTCAAGGGGCTTCCCGACCCGCTCGATACGACGGGGTCCAAGACCCTCTTCGACACCACGCTCATGATCTGGGCGCGCGACATGGGCGACGCACAAAATCACAATCAGCAATCGATGCGCTTCGTCTTGGCCAGCGGCAACAACGGATACTTGAAGACCGCCGCCAACGGCCGCTACATCAAGTCCGGCGAGCGGCACGAGCGCATCTTGCTGAACGTCTGCGAGGCGATGGGGATCACCAGCTACACCGGTTTCGGTGACCCGGGCCTGACGGGGGCCAGCAAGGCGCCGCTACCGGGCATCGCCGCCTAGCGCGGCGACACACCCGGGCGGCGCGGCCGCCCCATGGCACATCGATTGCTCGGCTAGACCGTCGGATGTGCTCAGCCCCCGAATCGCGCCGGTTTGCTCGGCCGCGTCGGCCGTCGCCCGGACTTTTCCGTCGTGGCCGCGCCCCGGCTGTCGTGGTAACGGCGCTCCCGCTGGCGCTTCTGGCCGGGGCCTGCACCTGTCCGTCGCCTATGCACCTCGATCAGTTGTTTCTGCTAGACGCCAGGCCCGGCACACCGTTGGTCGCGTTCGATGCCGGCGCGGACGCCAGATCGATCGATCCGGGGAGCTCCCGCGACGCGTCCGGGGACGACTCGGGCGCCGCATCGTCCGACGCCGGCGACGCGTCCTCCGACGCGGGTGGTGTTTCCGATGCGGAGCCGGCAGACCTTCCGCAGATCGATTGCACTTCACAAGCGGCCGGATGCCTACCCGGCGGCGACTGTCTGCCGGCTTGCAATTGCGTGCTGGCGCGCGGGGGCCTCGAGCGGGTCGCCGCCATCGACGGCTGTCGGTTGGTGGCCGGCTCCGGTGCGCCAACGGTCGAGGTGCGCTACGACGTGCAGGTCCGCTGTTCGGGCGGTTGAAACCCCGCTCTTCATTCCCGTCAGCGGCTAAGGCTGGTGGCCATGCCCAAGCTGGTAGGGTGGCGACAACGTCAGCCAAGCCCGAGGTGGCGTTCGCCCGCGCAATGATTCGGTGTGGGCGCCAGCGGGGGCGCGGGCAAAAAAAAACCCCAGCAGAGCTGGGGTTTTCCATCCTGTCGTGCAGACGCACGACGGGGGTTAGCTACTCGGCCTTCTTGTCGTCGGCCTTCTCGGCTTTCTCCTTCTTGCTCTTCTTGGACTTCTTCTCCTTCTTGGCGGGCGCATCGGCGGCCGGCGCGTCCTCGGCCTTCGCCATCGTCCAAGAGGTCGGGATCAGAACGGCCAGGGCCAGGAAGATCGAGCGGGTGAGGTTCATGAATTTCTCCTGTTGAAGTAGGCCCCGATCGGATGCCGGGGCGCTAGCTTCCCCAAGCACCCGCCATGCCAGCAAACGACGCCCCGTCCGACGCCGCGATCTCGTGAAATTACAAGGCGTTGTGGCGATTGGGGGCTGTCAGGTCGAGCCGACCGTGTGGCGAAAGTGCTGGCGGCTCGGCGGCCGGGTACAGTTTCGCCCCACTGTCGTTGGGGCGGCTGGCGAGCTTTCTGGCGGTACTACCGTACCGTGACGGCGCGCGGTAGCCTGCGGCCGATGAAGGATCCCCTGGTTCGCTTCGGCGTCGCCATCGAGCGGCCGCTCTTGCGCGATCTGGACGCGCTGGCGAAGAAGCGGGGCTGCACCCGCTCCGAGTTGCTGCGAGACCTGGCGCGCGCCGAAATCGCCCGGGCGCGTGTTCCTGTCGGGGTCGATGGGGTCGCGGCTCTCACGCTGGTCTACGATCACCACGTACGCGATCTCAGCGAGAAGCTGACCGAGCTGCAGCACCAGCTGGGGGATGACGTGCGGGCGGCCTTGCACATTCACCTCAGTCACGACCTCTGCTTGGAGGTGGTGGTCATGCAGGGCAAGTCCGACCGCCTCAAGCTGATCGCCGATCGCATGTTGGCCATGCGCGGGGTCAAGCACGGCGGCGTCGAGATCATCCCAGGCGCAGCGGCTCGACCGCGCACCCGCGCGCCCGATCACGACCACGGCGATCACGACCACAGCGGCCACGATGATGCCGGCCACGATCACGCCGACGACGGCCACGATCACGGCGCGGATCACGGGCAGCGGCCCCCGACCCGGGCGGGCCGCCCCAAGGTGCCGCGGCGATAGCGCCGCCATCCGATCGGTTCGATCCGCGCAGCTCGGCGGCTCAGCCGGTGCCACCCGAAACGGGTGGCACCGTTCGAGGAAAACGTGTTACTAGTGTTACGTTTATGAGTATTCGTGGCACGAGAAGTGGGGCGGCCAGTCGCGCCATCGGCGAGGCCGACGGGTTGGACGATCGCTGAACATGCGGCTGAGTCTGAGCATCCTGGTCGCCCTGCTTTGTCATGGTGTCCTGTTCGGGGTGGCGGCCGCGGTGTTCTCACACCTGCCGCGCCAGGCGGCCGCCATAATGACTCAGCCGCTCGACGTCGAGATCGTGAGCGCGACGCCCGATCCGATCGCCGCCGCCGCATCGCCCGCGACGGGCGCCGTCGATCGAGCTCAGCGCTCCCCACCGCCGCGTCGCCGATTCCACCCCGTCAGGCGGCCCCCGCCGGTTGCCAGCCTCGAGGCACCCGCCGCCGCGGCTGCGCCGGTGGTGGCCGCCGCACCCACGCAGATCGCGCCCGCCGCCGACGAAGCCCATCCCTCGATGGCGGCCCGGCCCGCCGGCGGGGCGGCCTCCGCGAGCGCCACCGCCGGTCCGCTTGGTACCGGAGCCGTCACCGTGGCCAAGGCACGCTACCGGACCAACGCGAAGCCCGACTATCCGATCGCCAGCCAACGTCGGCGCGAAGAGGGTGTCGTTCTATTGAATGTGGCGGTCGACGCCGGCGGTATACCGACCGCGATCTCGCTCAACCGAAGCAGCGGCCATCCGCTGCTCGATCGCGCGGCGCTGGACGCGGTTCGCCGCTGGACCTTCGAGCCGGCCCGCGCGGGCGGCGTCCCGATGTTCAGCCGGGTCGTCGTCCCGGTCCGCTTCTCGCTCGACGATCGACCC
>DASRLC010000253.1:0-2813 GCA_035648655.1 Polyangia bacterium | reverse complement strand
GTGCTCCCGCGGAGCTCCACGCGCCCCTTGACGAGCTCGTCGCGCTGGTAGAAATCCCCCACCCACTTTCGGAAGATCTCGCCCGGGAAGGGTGCTGCGTCGTCGACCCACTTGCTCGCCGCCAGCCACGAACGCATGGAGACGTTCCGCTCGGCCAACCTCCGTGCCTCTTGTAATGCGGCATCGTAGACACTGCAGCCGCGGCCGAAGGGCCGGGCGGCCACGCTGACACCGGTGGCCTGCAAAGAGGCCGCCAAGTTGATGACCTGGCTGGCAAAGTCCGTCGGCAAGTTGCCCAAAAACCGCGGTACTATCGCCGGATCGAAGAACGCTCCGCTGTTGCGGCTCGCGAGCGTCCAGAGTCCGAACGGACCAGGGTTTCGCGGGGCGAACTCCGTGGGCGCGGAGAGCAGGACGAGGTTCTTGAGGGGGCCGTCGGGGAACAGGGAGGCGTACATGGCGGATAGCGTGCCGCCCTGGGACTGTCCGAAGAGGCTGATCTCGGCAGCGCCAGAGGTTTCGAGAACCTCGTGGGCCGCGCCGGGTATGTAGTCCAGGACCAGGTCCTCAAGCGACAACCCCGCGTCCGCGGGGCCGGAGATCCCGAAATCGAGCAGGTAGACGTCGAAGCCCTCCTCCACCAGGTACTCCACCAGGCTGTTACCAGGTACCAGGTCCAGGATGTACGGCTTGAGTACGAACCCGTAGATCAGGAGTATCGGGACCGCTCGTCTCTTGCCGCCACCGCCTTCTGCGCGCCGGTAGCGGTAGAGACGGGCCTTGTTCTTGGTCCAGACCACCTCTCTAGGCGTAGCTCCTGTCTCGACCCCGATCTCCTCCAGCAGTACCTGTGTACCCGTGGCGTACTTCCTCATGCGGATCGTATCCGGGCCGTCGTAGTCGACGATCCCGAACGGTCCGAGGCCGAAGCCATCCACTTGACCACCTCCCTCGTGGTCAAGCTTTGCCTCGCCGCAAGCGGCGCGATCGCGGACCACGCTCGACCACCTCCCCGCGACGCCTCGCCTCTTGGCAAACGGCCCGTGGCCGTTGGACGTGCGCGGTGGCGGTGTCGTCGTGTTGTCCGGCAACGTTGGTTTTCCTTTCGACCAGAAACCCGCTCATCGCTCACTGGCAGGAATTCTGGGTGATCAAACCGGACGGAACGACCCCTCAACCACGGCCACTTTCTCCGCGGGAAGGAGTCAGCACGTAGACGGCTCTGCAGTCTTCAGTTAGCACCGAGACGGCTATATCGTCTATCGGCGCGCCCGGCTTTTGGAGTTCTCAGCCAGCGCATCATATTCTTCTCGGGCTCCCATTCGCTGCTCCCGGATCCTTCTCTTCGGTCGGAGGTCATATGAACGCTTCACAGCAGAAGGTCGTGCAGTACCTCAACGAGGCGCGGCTCAGCGAGGACGCCCTCGTTCGCGTTCTCCAGTCGCAGATTGCCGTTACCCCTCGTGGGTCCTACCGCTCAGGTCTGGAGGCGCACCTCAGCGAGACGCGTGAGCACGCCGCTCGTGTCGGTGGCCGCCTGGAGGCGCTCGGCCAGGGCTCTAACCCGCTCATGGCCGTCGTCGGCTTCTGGGAGAACGTCATTGGGCAGACCGTCGCCCTCTACAAGACGCCGTTGGATCTCCTCCGCGGCTCCGGCCGCGAGCAGAAGGTGCTCAAGAACGCCAAGGACGCCTGCGCCGCTGAGGCGCTCGAGATCGCCACGTACACGGCGATCGAGCGGCTCGCGCGCTCTGTCGGCGATGACGAGACCGCCAGTATGGCCGCGTCGATTCTCGCCGAGGAGGAGAAGATGCTGCAGCGCATCCTGCGCGAGATACCCAAGCTGACCGAGGCCGTCGTCGATGCCGACGTCAAGGGCAAGCCTTCCTACGACGTCACCGCCACGGGTGCCGCCGACGCCGTCCGTGAGGCCGCCGAACGCGAGATCCCCGGAGTCGCAGCCGCCGAAGGCGCCCTGACCGGCGCTGTGGCGACCGCGCAGGACCTGCCGATCGCCGACTACGACAAGCAGACCGCGCACGACATCGCGGCCAGGCTGAAGGGCTTCAGCCAGCGCGAGCTGCGGATCATCGGCGCCTATGAGGCCAAGCACGAGAACCGCTGGACGATCACCGACAGGATCGCCAAGCTGACGGGCGACGAGCCCTGGCCGGGCTATGACGAGCAAAACGTCGACGCGATCACCACCGCGCTGGCAGACGGCGACGCTGACACCGCCCACAAGGTGCGCTCCTACGAGCGCGACCACAAGGACCGTGCGGGGGTCATCGACGCCGCGGACCGTCACACGAGCAACTAGCCGGGGTCGGGTGGGTGCTCCAGCGGCTGCCTCTCTGGAGCACCCCAGTTCAACCAACGACGGGGGCAGGGTCTTCAGTCACGGCGGAATAGGTTCCCGGCGTGACCGAGCTGCGGCGCTCTCCGCTGACCTCAACATGCTGCTCTCGGCCCCAGAGAAGACCCCGCCGGGTCCGACGTGCTCGGCGCTACGCCGGCCGAGACACTCGACGCGCGGGACAACAGCATTGATCGCCGACTCCTGCGGTCAGTCGCTCATCCGTCTCGTCCACGTGCGTGGACGCGGGCCGACGGCCGCCTGGGTCACAAGCGCACCGAAACAGTGCCTCTGATCGCAGGCAACCGCGGACGCGGCCACTGACGTAACGAATCTTCCCCCTCTTCGCCACCGTCGTGTGAGACGGTCATGACCCAGGAACTATTGAGTTGTCATGGCCCCGGGTTGTCGGGGACCGGCTTGAGCTCTATCCGCGCTGGATAGCTGAAGGCTCTGC
>DASRLC010000252.1:0-2832 GCA_035648655.1 Polyangia bacterium | reverse complement strand
CGCCCCGCCGATCGCCGCCGACGCGCCCGTCGAGCCACTCACCCCCGCGCCTTCGCTCACGTCCTTCGCCGCGCTGACCAGCTTGCGCAGGAGGCCACCCTTTTCGTGTGGCAGCATCTCGATCTCGGGCATCCGATCGCGCCCCAGTGGCACGCCGGCCAGCCGCGCCGCCTCGTCGACCGCCGCCGAGAGGCCGCCCATCCGATCGACCAAGCCCAGCCCCTGCGCCAGCGCGCCGGTCCAGATGTGCCCCTGGCCGATCTCGTCGACGCGCGCACGCGTCAAGCCGCGCGTGTGGCGCCCTTCCGCCACCGTATCGAGAAACAGCCCGTAGAGGTGCCGGATTTTGTCCTCGGCGATCTTCATCTCGTCGGCGGTCCAGGGGCGGAAGGGCGACAGGAAATCGGCGTGCGCGCCGCGCCGGTAGGTCTCGACCGAGACGCCCACCGTATCGAGCAGCTTCTTGGCGTCGACCTTGTAGCCGAAGATGCCGATCGATCCGCTCAGCGTCGAGGGCTCGGCGTAGATGACATCGGCCGGCGCCGCGATGTAGTAGCCGCCCGACGCGGCCGTGTCGCCCATCGAGACCACCACCGGCTTGCCCGCGGCGCGCAGGCGTTTGATCTCGCGCGCGACGACGTCGGACGCGAAGGCCGAGCCGCCCGGGCTGTTCACCCGCAGCACCACCGCGCCGATGGTGGGCGTCTGCTCGCACCGCTTGAGCGCCTCGACCAGCGTGTCGGCGCCGGCGAGGGTCTCGAGGCCGAAGGGAAGGCTCTGGCTCGCTCCGTCGACGATCATGCCATCGACGAGGAGCACCGCCACCCGTCGGCTCGACCAGGCCAGCGGGTGAACCGGCGCGCGATCGGGATCGCGCAACGCGATTCGCGTCCGGCCGAGCGCCCGCGCCAGGTAGGGCTCGAGGTCATTTTCGGCGATGGTGGCGTCGGACAGGCCGGCCTGCGCCGCTTCGGCCGGCGTGAAGAGTCCGCGGTCGACCAGCGCCCGCACGTCGGCCGCTTCCAGACGGTGTCCGGCCCGGCTGCGGTCGGCGGCCACCGCGGTGATCACCCGCGTAAAGACGTCGTCGAGGAGCTGATTCTTGTTGGCGCGCACCGACGGGGACTGCTCGGTCAGAATGAACGGCTCCATCGCGCCCTTGAACGCGCCGACCCGGATCAGCTCCAGCCGCACGCCCAGGCGATCCATGGCCCCCTTGTAAAATGTCACTTCCTGCGCGATGCCGGTCAGCGCCAGCTCACCCGCGGGGTGCAGGACGATGACGTCGCAGGCGGCCGCCAGGTAATACCCGCGCGTCGACGGGAAGGTGAGATAGGCGAAGGTCTTCTTGCCGCGCGCGCGGAGGAGCGCGATCAGGTCGCGCAGCTCCTCGACCCGTCCGAACCCCAGCTCGAGATCTTCCAGCTTGAAGAGCACGCCGGCCACGGCCGGATCGACCGCCAGCGCGCGCAGGCGCCGGACCAGCGAGGCAAACGCGCGGTCGTCGCGGATGCCGTCCAGGCTGACGCGCGTGACGTACGACGGCGCCGCCAGCGCCGGACGCCGCTCGCCGTCGACGTGAAGGCGCGCCGCGACGCCGGCACCGTCGCCGCCCGCGCCGGGGAAGTACCCGTGCAGGCCGACCGCGGCGCCCAGGTGATCGAAGTCGACGGCCAGACCGATCGAGGCGCGGGTGTCACTGCCGCCGGCGAAAGCCAGCTCGCCACCGCGGGGCGAAGTCTGCGCGTCGGCATAGAGGCGCAGGCCGTCGGTGAGACGCACGGCCAGCCGGGCGCGCGGCACCAGGCGGCGCCAATGGTCGCCGTCGGCGTGCGCGGCGCCGACCGCCACCTCCAGGCGATCGGTGCCGAGCGGCCGCAGCGCCAGCTCGCCGTTCCAGAGCCTCGGCAACGCGACCGACAGCGCGGCCGGGTGCGGCGCACCGACGTCCTCGACCGTCACGCCCAGGGCCAGGTAGCGGCCCCCGCGCACCGATAGGCCGAAGTCGAAGGTATCGGTGCCCGCAAAGGCGCCCTGCCACAGGTGCGCCCAGGCCACACCCAGCGAAGCGCCGCGCAGAAAACGCAGCGCATACGCCAAGCGAAAAGCGGTGTGGGTGTCGATCCCGGCGTCGGCGGCGCCGGTCACGTGGGTCAGCCCCAGGCCGAGCGCGCTGTGCCCGAAGAACGGCGTGGCCCAGTAGACGCCGGCGCCACGCCGCGGGATGGTGGTGCCGTCATCGGCGACCGCCCCGATCAGCTCGAAGCTTTCGGCCGGCAGCAGACCCAGCGCGCCCGGATTGAGCTCGACCGCGGTGGCGTCGGCGTCGCCGGCCCGCGCCGCGCCGGTGATGAGCGGGCCGCGGGTCGGCCGCAGCTCGGGATCGCTGGCTTGCGCGCGCGCCTCTCTGGCGGAAAAGCCGAACCACGCCAGCCCAAAGGCCATCCCGAGCGCCAGTCGGATACCGGAGCCGCACCGCCGAGGCCGCATCATTTTTCGTCGCGGAGTATAGTCGCGTCACCCGCCATGGAGAGCTGGGATCGCCCGCCGCCCGAGATCGCCCCGTCGGACCTGTTCGAGCGCTGGCTTCCGGCGGCCTTCGCGGCGGCCGATCAGCGCGCGACCGCCGGCGCCCCGGTTGTGCGGGTCAGCGTCTCGGGCACCGGGGGCGGCGCCTGGCAGCTGTCGGTCGAGGACGACGGGCTGGTGGTCTCGTCGCCGGGCCGCGAGCCCCCCGACATCTGGATCCGCCTCTCGGTTGCCGATCTGCGGGTCGCGCTGGGCGGGGCCGATCTCGATCTCCCCCAGCTCCTTCCGGCGGACGCCTCGGTG
>DASRLC010000251.1:0-10028 GCA_035648655.1 Polyangia bacterium | reverse complement strand
GCCACGACAGCGAACGGCGAAGCGCACCGCGTCCTTCGCCATCAGCAGCATCCGCACCGTCCGCTTCGAGTGGCTGAACCGCGCCGCTCGTCTCGTCAGGCCGGCCGGCGCTCAGATCCTCCGCCTCGCCACCAACGCCGCCGTCCAAGCTGCCTTCACGCGCGCCGAGTCCGCCCTCGATCAGGCGGTGTAGAATGTCCCTTCAGGGCTAATGCTGGCGGTTGTGAATTCGAGGTAGAGATACGGAGAGGGCGTACAGACGTGCACCAAAATACCGACACGTTCCCCTATTTAGTGGTGATGAGGGATCGGCACGAGTTTGTCCTTGTGCCGTTTGGGGAGGCGGTGCGAATCATGGAGACCAATGGGTATCGTGCTCCGCGAGCGTCGAGTCGGTGTGACCTGAAAGGGAGTCCGGATGAGCACCAATAAGTGTCGGTTCAAATGGCTGATGATGGCGGCCGTGATCTTTGGTGGCCTGACGGTAGCACCGCGGGCGTCGGCGACATGCGTCAATGATGTCGATTGTCCTAACCCCGTCTGTGGAGGCCAAGTCTGTGACTACAATCCTCAGCCGCCGACTTGCAAGGCGGCGGATCCGTCGAAGTTGGGGGCGGACGGATGGTGCACCTCCGACACCGATTGTAAATGCCAATCATTGGGCGCGACCTGTAACGGAGTCTTTTGCACCTTCACCCTGCCGTCTCAGGCCCCTGACGCAGGGTCGTTCGGAGGTTCGACGGGCGCTGCAGGAGTCGCCGGGACGGCGGGTTCCACTGGCACTGGCGGTTCGAAAGCCAGTGCCGGTGGTTCGGACGGGGGTTCAGCTCCGGCAACGTCGAGTTCAGGGGGGAACGGCTGTTCCGTTTGCAGTCCGGCTTCGCCCTCTCTTGCTGCTCTGGTAGTCGCGCTTGGCGTGCTAGTTGGTGTGTTCCTGCGCCGGCGGCGCGCCTAGAAGCGCGCCTCACAGGTCCTGGGGGCATTGTGGTTAGCGCTTGCACCACGTCGGAACCGCTCCACATCAGTCTGCCGGTGAGGCGGGAACGACGGGAGGTCCCTCAACACCGCGCGACCGGTACCAGAGCCGCCCATACCGCAGAGCCCAGTACGCCAGTGCCGGCGGTGACCGTCTCGACGGTCCCACCCGAACCGCATGTCATTGGATCGTCGGCGCCGGTATTCGAACGCGCGTGTCCATGCTGGCGTCTCATGCGTCGCCCATGGCGGCCGAGCCGCCGTGGCAGTCCCCCCGCCGGAGTGACGTTTCCCCGGCGCCAGTCACATCGCCCATGTAGACGCCATGCCCGACCTTTAGCGCGCCGGCAGCAACGTAGCGATCGGGAGGACGGCCATACCCATCAGGTTTGCCACACGCACTCTCCAGGTCAAGGGAACCTCGACCGGAATCTGGTACGGGTCCAGACGCGAGCCGCGCCTATTCCAAACGCGTGGACAAACGGAATGGACGTTGAGGTTTCTTATTCCGACTTGACTCCGCGCCGCCGCGGGCTAAAGCTCGCCCTCTCCAGTGCGGCAAATAGAACTTCCGATTGAGCCGAGAGGGACGTTTGTCGGCGACCAAACGATGTCATCGAGATCGTTAAACGTTATAGTGGCATTAGACCCGCCCAACGAGGCACTCGTCTGCCGGCGAAGCGTTCGCGCCACAGAGGCGGCCGCAATCAATGACGGACGTATAGATGGTCGGCGTTCGAACGCGGAGAGGAAAAAGAGAACCTCGCGGTTTAGGGCTCGGGGCATGGCAGTCACCGCGACTGAACAGCGGCTGATAGGAGCGCTTGAGAGACCGTAAGAATGAACCATACCTCCGATATCGAATCCGATAAGGACGACGACGGGAAGGACATCCAACGAGTCGCGCGCAGCCGGGCCGCCAAGAACGGCGTTCCCGCCAAGAAGGGCATTACGACCCAGAAGGCAAGTGAGCGCAGTAGGCGGGCGCTCATTACCATAGGCAAGGCCAAGGGCTTTCTGACCTATGACGAGATCAACCAACACATGCCGGACAGCCAGTCGTCCGGCCAGATGGACGACTGGCTGTCCGTGTTCTCGAGCGAGGGCATCGAGATCGTCGATTCGCCGTCGAGGGTCGAAGTCGCCGAGAACGGCGCGGGCGCAGCCGCGCGGGAAGAAGGAGAAGACGAGGACGTCGCGGTCAAGAAGAACGATGCCCCAAACGACGAGGATGCCGACGGCGATTCCACGACCGCCGATCCAGTGCGCATGTACCTGCGCAAGATGGGTTCGATCTCTCTCCTCACGCGCGCCGGCGAAGTCGAGATCTCCAAGCGAATGGAGGAAGGCCAGCGACGCGTCCTGCAGGTGGTGCTGAATTCCTCGGTCGCGATCGAGGAAATCTTCGGCTTGGGCAATAGCCTCCGTAAGCGGGAGATCCGTATCAAAGAGGTCGTCAAGGACGCCGACGAGGAGGATGCCGAGTTTGACGAGCAGTGGCACGTGGAGCGTGTTTGCAACGCCATCGAGAAGGTGCGCCGGCTCTGGAACGAGCAGAAGAGAATCGGTGAGAAGCTGAACGCCAAGCTTCCGAATGCCACCAAGAAGAAGTGCCGAGATCAGATCGACGATTTAAGAAAGCGGATCCTGGATGCTCTCCAGAGGATGCGACTAAACAAGAAGCAGATCGATAAGATCGTTCGGAAGCTCAAGGAGTTCGTCGACCGCATCGATCGGGCAAATCGAGAAATCACGGTCTGCGAAAGCAAGACGGGCCTGTCTTCGAAGGAATTCTGCAAACTGTTGCAGGAGATCCGCTCGGCGCCCTTGAGACAGACGACCATTGTCAAGAAAGTCGGCATCTGCCCCGACGAAGTCGAAGAGATTGCGCGTGTCATCGCGACCGCGCAGAAGAAGGTCAAAAGGGTCGAGGAAGAGGCCGAGCTCGCGGAAAGCCTCCTACGCGAGATCGTGCGCGAGATCCAGGAAGGTGAGCGCATGGCCGAGAATGCCAAGACGGAGTTGATCGAGGCAAACCTGCGCCTGGTAGTGTCGATCGGGAAAAGGTACACGAACCGCGGCTTGCAGCTCCTCGACCTCATCCAGGAAGGCAACATCGGCCTCATGAGGGGCGTCGACAAATTCGATTACAAGCGCGGCTACAAATTCTCAACCTATGCGACATGGTGGATACGCCAGGCGATCACGCGCGCGATCGCGGACCAGGCCCGCACCATACGAATTCCGGTCCACATGATCGACACACTGCACAAGGTCAAGCGCATCAGCGCCTGCCTGGTCCATGAGTTGGGACGCGAACCGACGCCCGATGAGATTGCCGAGAAGACGGGGCTTTCTCTCGACAAGATCCGGAAAATCCTAAAACTGGCGAAGGAGCCGATCTCGCTTGATATGCCCATTGGCGAGGAAAAGGAAGCGCACCGCGGTGACTTCATAGAGGACAAAAGCGTTCTTTCCCCGGCGGACTCCCTCATTTCTAAAAACCTGGCGGAGCAAACTCGCAAGGTTCTGGCGACGCTGACGCCGCGCGAGGAGAAGGTGCTCCGCATGCGCTTCGGCATCGACGAGAAATCCGACCACACGCTGGAAGAAGTCGGTCGGGAGTTCGTGGTGACCCGGGAGCGAATCCGGCAAATTGAAGCCAGGGCATTGCGCAAACTGCGGCATCCTTTGCGACGTAAGGGGTTCAAAACGTTCATAGAAACGTAGGCTGCCGGCTTCGCTCTCTTGGGCGCGTAGTCATCGACCTCTATTCCGGCGGATGTGAGTGGGGCGCCGCGAGTGCGGCTATCGCGAGAACGCGCGCTTAGACGCGTATCGCCTGCGACAAGCTCAATCATGGGTTGCAGGCGGCGGTGGCAACCCAGTGGGCTTGATCCGATTTGGTGGACACCCGAAGAAAGAAGTCGAGATGGACTTTGACCAGGTCCTGAAAAGTGGACAGCTCAGGGTTCCGAATCTGGCATCAGTTTGACTGGCTCCATTCGATCAACCGCGCCACGTACTGGGCCGGCGCGAGGTGGCCCAAAGCAGAATGCGGTCTGGCCTGGTTCTAGTCAACGCGCCAGGCTTCGACCTGCTGGGGTGTTTCCTCAAGCGACGTGAATCATGACACCTGCAGGCACTCGTCGCGCGCCGTACCTGTGCACGGACGCGACGGGCGTCCTGGTGCAGGCGCGCGAAAGGTGTCGGCGCGGCCACTTCTGGGTGGTCATCGCGCCAGAGCGTCACGTCTTGTTCATGCTCGGGGGATACCAGGGTTACCTGGTCGTCGAGGCCCACGTGGTATTCGACCACCTGGCGCGAAGCACGGTCCGCGGAGCGTTCCCGCCCATGTGGACCGTTCGACGACTGTTCGAGGCGGCGGCGTGCACTCGTTACGCCGCAGTGACGAAGCCCCGTAATCGAAAGGCATCACGGCCGACAGCCTCGTCAAGCACCGGGCTGAACCTCGTGGAGAGGTCCACGCCTAGCGGCGCGTATTCTGGTGGGGCACGAGAGGGGGCACGAGCTAGGTGATCGGGAAGTGCCGTTACGAGATCTGGATCGCGGTTGCGCAGCCACGTCTTGAACTCGGGCTTGAATACGGCGCGGCTTCGGTCAGCTCGGAAGTCGACAATAGTGCAAATCCGGTTCTTTAAGGCCGCGTGCTCTAGCACGTCCCTCGGAAGCGCGGCTTCGTGGAGCAGCCTGACCTCCTCCAGGAGCGCGGTTGCGGCAACCTCGCCTTCGCCGAGAGCTGCCTCCGCGGTTCTCATGAGCCAGCCGAGGGACTTCTTATGACAGACCGACTTGTCACGGAAGAGCTCTTCAGTTTTTACGATGACCACAAAAGAAGCCTGCTGCATTTCACCGCGGAGCGTCGCGAGCGAGGCCATCATCCTGGGCTTAGTCCGTTTCCATCGGTTCGCCGGGCGAACTTGCGCTTTCTCGGCAATCCGGGTCTCCACGACATACAGTTCGGTGTCGGCCGGGATGAGCTGCGGCTTTCTGTTCTCGCTCAAGTATTCCCGGACGAGTGGCAGTACGCGCTCCCGCAACTGCCGGCCATGCTGCTGTATGGGTACGACGCGCAGAACTCGTCGAAGTCGGTCGGGCGGTGGAATCGGAGACGGGCACGGATGGCCTCAGAAGTCCGCACCGCTCGCCGAAAGCTGCCGTAGAAACTCGACTTAATCTCGCCGTGTTCCAGCGGGCCTGTCGCACTCCCAGGTCGCAAGACTGCTCCCTTGTCTTCCGCCATCTCCCAACACACCTGGCCAATGCTGACGCCCTCCGAAGCAGCGCTGACACGCTCAAGAACCTCCCGCTGAACTATCCCCGCGCCCCTCGACATTAAGAGTTAAATGCTCACTCGCATGAGATGTGACGTTGGGGAGCTGTTTCCGGCCGCGTCCTCCACCTGCTCGCCGGCCGACGATGTCGCCGCTGCGTCCTGCTCAAGATGCTCGATGATCAGTTGTTGGCGCTGCAAGGGTAGGTGAAGCTGTCGACGTCGACGTATCCAGCCTCTTGTCCGTCGTTGGCGGTGTAGATCGCCAGTTTGGCGCCTATGTAGTTCCCGAAGTTCGTGATCGCGAACGTTGAGCCCAGCGACGCATATGTCGTCAGATCGGTGCTCACCGAGAAGGTGGCCGCGGCTGCGGCGTTCCAGGATGCGCGGAGACCGACTGTCGTCTGGGTCGCCGCCAAGGCAGGCCCACTCACGATTGCCTGCCCTGAACGCGAATAAACGAAGTGCCGCACACCCTGTTCCTGCCGCACCCCCACGGCCGCCCAGGCGTTCCCGAGGAAGCCCAGTCCGGCGATCTGTCCATCGGCCATGTTCGAAATGTCGATTGTGATTGTCGCGACGTTATGGGCCGCACCTAACGGCCGCTGAGTCAGAACATTTCCCGTCTTGCTGAGGTCGCCCGCGGCCAGCGGCTTGAACGCGCGCAGACGCAAGAAACCCGGCCGCTCCGTCAGTGACCATTTGTCGGGCCGCGGTTGGAAGAACCACTCCCATTGTGGACCGAGGATGGGGGAACTGAAGTCGTCATCGGTCTGGGGCGCAGTGATCGGATAGCCCAGCACCGGCTTCGCGGCCGTCCACACCATGTTCCCAATTCCGTCACCTCCGACCTCTCCGGCCGCGGGCCAGCCATTGGTCCACGTTACCGGCAGCAAGCTGGCCCCCCGGCCGTACCAGAGCGCCGTGCCATGATGGGTTATGAAGACCCATTCACCGCCGGCGGTCTGCAAAATCGCTCCTTGGTTGGGACCGCCATTGGCCGCTGTGACGTGAATGAGCTCATGCGGGGTCTCCCAAGGACCGGTGATGACACTAGCGCGGCTGGTGAACGGGACTCGCCCCTCGCCCGTCACTTCGCTGAAGAAGTGATAGTAGTAACCATTGATCTTGTAGAGCTTGTTCGCCTCGCTCCCTTGGCCCTGATAGATAATATGATCCCAGTTCGCGACTAATGCCTTGCCATCGGCGGATAGCTCGAAGAGGTGAATGTTGTAGGTCTTGCCGGTCACCGGGTCAGCGGCAAACCGGGTCATCGCAAGGTATCCTTGGCCGTCGTTATCCCAAAGCGGCGCCGGATCGTCCCAACCCGCGCCTTGGACCATTTGGACGAGAGGCGACCACGGCCCGGCGGGATCGCTGGCGGAGCTGACGTAGAGCCCCTCGTCCGGCGTGGTGAAATAGACGTAGAATAAGCCGGCGTGGTACGCAATCGATCCGGCCCAGATACCGCCGGTGGCGTTTTGCATTTTGTCGTAGTTGAACCCCGCACTAAATGCGGTGATATCGTTGACGACGTGGCCAATCGCCGTCCAGTTGACGAGGTCTGAAGAGTGCAAGACCTGCATGCCTGGCGACAATGACTTCGTGGCAGTGATGTAATAGTAGTCATTTCCGACGCGGACGACGTCGGTGTTCTGATAGTCGCCAGGAAGAATGCGGTTGACGTACGTGCCATCGCCCTGGTCGCCGAACTCACGAACGCCACAGGCCATCATGGGCGAACTGCCGACCACACCAGCCAATCCTCCGACGCCGGTGCCTCCGATCCCGGCATTGCCCATGCCGCCCGCCGCTCCCGACTGCGAGGCGCCTCCGGCCGCCGCTTGGCCTCCAGAGCCGGAGGCTCCCCCCCCTGACTTCATACCTCCGAAACCCGCGGCTCCCGCTGATCCGGAGTTACCCCCAGAGCTCATAACTCCGCCGGTCCCGGCGCCGGTGCCACCGCTACCGCCCAGTCGCCCGCCCGCAGCTCCTGTCGCCCCAGCGGTCCCGGCGGTGCTTCCGCCACTGCCTCCCGAAGGCCCCGTCGTTCCCGGACCGCCAGCCGCGCCGCCGCCGGTATCGCCGCTCCCAGCGCCGCAGCCAGTCAGTAACGCGAACAGGCAGAGAGAATACGTAAACAGTCCCTGGCCACTCGAGCCCGCGCTGCCGCGATCTGACGCCGATGATGCGGCGGCATTTCCCGTGGAATGTTCTGCTCCCGGTGGCTTTTCGGCGACTGTGTTTCTCAAACGACCTCCTCGATCTAAGAGCGGGCGCGTTCGACGATTCAAAAGCCAAGAATCGCCGAGATCGTGCTCTTCTCAGATCTGCGTGGCCTGTCAGCGGAGCCGCGATCACTCTGATATGGAGGTCAAGGCAGTGACGGCTCCCCGGGCGATGGTCCAGAGAAAAGGGGCCGTTGGCACGATTTGTGGCGCAGGAGATTGCCGAAGCCCAGGTGTGGGTACTGACCGAGGCGCCGGATAGACCATCGGTTCATGTGAGCCGTATCGGTTCTGGGCGTCACTGCGGGATGGCATCTGGTCCGCAAGCTCATCCGGTTTTCAGATAGGGAACGTTCTCGTGTTCTTGGAAATTGCAATGATGGATGACGGGAGAGTTCGGGCCCGCCCGACGATGACCGCTGCGATCGACGGTGGCCCCTCAGACGCGGCCGATATGACTCTGGCCCGCGCCGTCGTGGCTGCCGAGCCCTTAGCCGCAACGCTTGCCCCGTAGCTTGCCGCGCGATGTTTGGGTCGACGACCAACCTAGCAGCGCCACACGCGACCTCTCCGGCGTCCAATGCTCCGTTACCGTGAGGCTGCTACCACACACCTCCACCACGCGTCGCCGTTAGTCAGATGCATTCGCGGAGATTTTCCCCGCCGATCCGTCGCCTCGCGCGCGACACCGGCGACGGTCGGAGAGCCGTCGCCCGGACCTCATGCAGCCACGACGACTATCATCGATGCGAGAAACAAGGTCTTCTTGAAAGTCGTCATCGCGTCCTCCAGTTCGCGTTCGGCGACACTTACAGCAACGCCGCCGAACGGCGTGAGGCGCGCATAGGCCAACCCCGGGATGAGGCAGCTCCGGAAGGTGCTGTCGGTGTGTCCGATCGGGGGCGGCGTCGCGGAGAGCTGAGACGCCAGCAGGTGTCGCTCGAACTCGATCTTCGGATCGCCGTGCAGCTGCCCGGGTAAATAGGTCTTTCGAAAATGCAGCGGATAGGTCACGGCGGTCGGGTGGGCCCGGTGCGTCTCCTCGCCCGCGATGACCAGCTCCGCCAGCATGAGCGGCAGGCCGTTGGCTTCGCGCCGCGCCCGGGTGCGGACCACGAAATCTTGCCGCGGCGGCTTCTCGATCAGCGGGTACAGCTCGGTCGCCAGCAGCACCGTGTGCCGCGGCGAGACCGCGATGGTCCGACTCTCGTCCACCTGGCCAGCCTTACGCCGCTGGCCAGGCCAAGACAAGCCCGATGCGCGAAAATGCGGCCGGGCGCGGGGACGCGTTGGTTTACGGTGTCCCGACCAGCGTCGTGACGCTCTGGGCGCCGAGCGTGAACGAGGCCCGAGAGCTCGACACCGAGACGGCCGTCTTCGAAGCCAGGCTGTCGCTCGAGGAGGTCACCCAGGGCGTCAGGCTGCAGGGTGCGCCACCCGAGATGAAGAACGAGATCGGGGTGGCGCTGGTGTTGTTGTTGATCGCGACGATCGCCACGCTGCCGTTGGCGGAATTCGTGTACGCGCTGAGCAGGACGCCCGCAGGCGCGGTCCCGGTCGTTGCCACGCGCTGGAACCCCGGCCGCACGAAGCGGGCGTAGTTGCCCTCGATCCAGAGCCGCTTGGCCGGCTGGCCGCTGGTCTTGTCCCACAGCGCGCCGTTGTCCGCCGAGGACGGATAGACCCACCAGTAGTGCCAGGCGTTCATGTTGGCGATGGTCATCGCGTCGTTGATCAGCTTGGCGACGCGCAGCGCGCTCCCCATGCCCGGATCGGCGGTGTTGCTGGCGGTGTCGTAGATCTCCGTCTCCCAGAACTCTTTGCCGGCTTGCGCGATGTCCGGGTAGGCCTTGGGGCTGCACCCGTACTCGTGCGTCGCGACGATCGAGACGAAGCTGTCCTTCACGATCGTCGGCTCGAAGTTGGGAAAGTCGCACCAGTTCTGCGTCTCGGGGGCCAGGATCTTGACGCCGCTCCCGGCGAAGGCCGGCCCCATGTAGCTGGTGATGAACGCGTCCATGGTCGCCCCGGTGTAGACGCACGATTCATAGGTCACGTTGGCGTCCGGCTCGTTCCCGGCCGACACGGCGAAGATGGGCACGCCCTGACCCTTCATGTAGCTGACGAAGCCGGTCAGGAACGTCGCGTAGGCGGCGCCGTTGGTGAGCGTTCCTTCGACGGAGTTGTTGTTCGACTTGTCGGCGACCGGCGGCGTCCAGGGCGTGGCCCAGACCGTCACGCCGTACCCGACGGCCAGCTTGGCGATGCTGGTCTCGCTGGTGTGGCCGTTGGTGTAGTCGATTCGGATTCGGTGCAGCGAGAGCCCGGCGCCGGTGGTCGTCGACCAGAGCGTGGCGGCGTCCGCGGCGCTCATCGTGGAGCTCCAGGCCGTCGAGGCGCCGAAGCCGGAGATCTTCTGCTGCAGGCTGGCCAGGTTGACGGTCACGTCGCCGCCCATCGCGGTGCCGCCGCCGCAGGTCCCGGTTCCGGCGCCGCCGCTTCCGGTGGAGCTGGAGCCGCCGGTGTTCCCG
>DASRLC010000250.1:0-5930 GCA_035648655.1 Polyangia bacterium | reverse complement strand
CCGTCGCAGCCGGCCGCAACGAAACCGGCCGCGACGAGCGCGGCCAGTGGAAGACGAGCGCGAATTTCGGCGCGGAGACGGGGCATGGGGGTCGACCGGACTCAACACTATAACGTCGACCGCCGCAACTCGCCAATTGGTCTGGAAAACCGTGATATGAACAGGGACTTTCGCATGGCCCGGATCGGTCCCGAAGAGGTGCGCGAGCTGGCGATGCTGGCGCGCCTCCAGCTTTCAGAAGACGAGGTGGCGCGTATGGCCGGCGACCTGGCCGCCATTCTCGACTATGTCGACGCGCTGCGGGACCTCGACACCACCGACGTCGAGCCCATGACGCATGCGGTGCCGTTCGACTGCCCCCTGCGGGTCGACGAGGTGAAGCCGTCGCTGTCGATGGAAGAGGCGCTGTCGAACGCGCCCCGCCGCGAGGGAAGCTTCTTCGAGGTGCCGCGAATAGTGCCGGTGGCCGGCGCGCCTGTGGCCGGAGCATCGGAGGACGAGCCGTGATCGACGTGCGGGGCGTCAGCGCCGTGACGCTGGCCGACGGGGTGCGCGCCGGCAAATGGCGCGCCCGCGAGGTGACCGAGGCGTACCTGGATCGGATCGCGCGGCACGACGGCGGGCTCGGCTGCTACCTGCTGGTCGACGCCGACGGGGCGCGCCGCCGCGCCGACGCGGTGGACGCGACCCAGAAAGCCGGGCGCGATGCGGGGCCGCTGGCGGGCGTTCCGCTCGGCATCAAGGACATCTTCTGCACGCGCGGCCTCGAGACCACCTGCGCCTCCAAGATCCTGCGCGGGTTCATTCCGCCGTACGAATCGACGGTCACCGAGCGCCTGGGCGCGGCGGGCGCGGTCGCGCTCGGCAAGCTCAACATGGACGAGTTCGCGATGGGCTCGTCGACCGAGAACAGCGCCTTTCAGCCGACGCGCAACCCCTGGTCGACCGGCCACGTTCCCGGTGGCTCGTCCGGCGGCTCCGCGGCGGCGGTGGCGGCCTCTCTGTGCGCCGGGGCGACCGGCACCGATACGGGGGGATCGATCCGCCAACCGGCGTCGCTCTGCGGCGTGGTGGGCGTCAAGCCGACTTACGGGCGGGTCTCGCGTTATGGCGTGATCGCCTTCGCTTCGTCGCTCGATCACCCGGGGCCTTTCGGTCGCACCGTCGAGGACACCGCCGCGCTGCTCGAGGTGATGGCCGGCCCCGACCCGCTCGACGCGACGTCGATCCCCCAGCCGGTGGGTGCTTATCGAAAGGCCACGCGCGCCGGGCGCGAAGGGCTGGCGGGCGTGCGGTTGGGCGTGCCCGCGGAATATTTTCAGGCCGGCCTGGACGCCGAGGTGGAGGCCGCGGTGCGCGCCGCCATCGACGAGCTGGCGCGCGCCGGAGCGAAGATCGTGCCGGTTTCGCTGCCCCATACGAAGTACGCCATCGCGACCTACTATCTGATCTGCACCGCCGAGGCATCCTCGAACCTGGCCCGCTACGACGGCGTGCGCTTCGGGCATCGCACGGCGCAGGCCCGCTCGCTCGACGAGCTCTACTCCAAGACCCGCGGCGAAGGATTCGGCGCCGAGCCCAAACGGCGGATCATGCTTGGCGCCTACGTCCTGCGGGCCGGATACTACGAGGCCTACTACGGCAAGGCGTTGCGGGCGCGGCGGAAGATCGCCGACGATTTTTCGGCCGCCTTCGCTGGGTGCGACGCGATCGTGACCCCCACTTCGCCCGTGCCGGCGTTCAGGGCCGGCGAGCGGGTGGCGGACCCGCTGCAGATGTACTTGGCCGACGTCTACACCGTCGCGCCCGACCTGGCAGGGATCCCGGCGCTCTCGCAACCCTGCGGGCTCACCAAGGGTGGGCTGCCGATCGGCCTGCAGACCATCGGACCCGCGCTGGGCGAAGAGATCTGCTTCCGCGTCGCCGGCGCTTACGAGTCCCGCACCGACTGGCACACCCGGCTCCCGCCCGAGGCGACGTCGTGAGTGCTAACGCCTCGGGGGAGCGCGAGGTTCCCTCGCACAAGCCCATTGCGGGGGGCGCGGGACCCTCCCAGGGTCCCGGTCAAAAATACGAGGTGGTCATCGGGCTCGAGGTGCACGTTCAGCTGGCGACCCGGTCGAAGATCTTCTCCTGGTCGTCGGCGGCCTTCGGCGGCGAGCCCAACACCAACACCGATCCGGTCTGCTTGGGGCTGCCCGGCACGCTGCCGGTCTTGAACCGCGCCGCGGTCGAGTCGGCCATCCGGCTCGGCCTGGCGGCCGGCTGCACCATCCGCCCGCGCTGCCGGTTCGCGCGCAAGCACTTCTTCTACGCCGATCTGCCCAAGGGGTTTCAGATCTCGCAGTTCGACGAGCCGATCTGCGATGGCGGCGCCATCCAGTTCCGCCTGCACGGCGAGGCGCACGCGGTCCGTCTGACCCGCATCCACCTCGAAGAGGACACCGGCAAGAACATCCACGCGCCGGCGGGCGTCAGCTTCGTCGACTACAACCGGGCCGGCGTCCCGCTGTGCGAGATCGTCAGCGAGCCGGACCTTCGCTCGGCCGAAGAGGCCGCCGAGTACGTCCGCGCCGTGCGCGCTCTCGTGCGGTACCTCGGCATCGGCGACGGCAACATGGAAGAGGGCTCGTTGCGCTGCGACGCCAACGTGTCCTTGCGCCTTCACGGCGCGGCCGCCTACGGCACCAAGGCCGAGATCAAGAACATGAACTCGTTCAAGAACGTCCGCGAGGCGATCGAGCACGAGATCAAGCGCCAAGCCGCCATCCTCGATCGCGGCGAGCGGGTGGCCCAGGAGACCCGCCTGTGGGACCCTGCCCGCGGCGTAACGCAGTCGATGCGCTCGAAGGAGAGCGCCCACGACTACCGGTATTTTCCCGAGCCCGATCTGCCGCCGCTGGTGGTGACCGAGGCCGAGCTGGCGGCGTTCCGGGCCGCGCTGCCCGAGCTGCCGACGGAGCGCTTCGCGCGTTACACCGGGCCAGTGGGGCTGTCGCCACAGGACGCGGGTGTACTGGTCGCCGATCGCGAGATCGCGGTCTATTTCGACGCGGTCGTGGCGGCCGGGGCGCCGGCCAAGCGGGCCGCCAACTGGGTCATCAACGAGGTGCTCGGCCGGGTCGACGATCCGCGCCGGCTGGGCGACGCCGATCTGCCGGTACCGCCCGCGGCGCTGGCCGAGCTGGTCAAGCTGGTGGAAGACGGCACGCTGTCGGGCAAGCTCGGCAAGGACGTCTTCGGAAAGATGTGGGGCGAGCGGCGGGGAGCGGCGGAGATCGTGGCGGTCGAAGGGTTGGCCCAGGTCTCCGACGGCGGCGCGCTGGAAGAGATCTGCCGGCGGGTGGTCGACGCTAGCCCGGACGTCGTGGCCCGCGTACAGGGTAACCCCAAGCTGATTGGATTCTTCGTGGGCGCCGTCATGAAGGAGACCGGCGGTAAGGGGAACCCCAAGGCCATCAACGAGATCCTCCGCCGGCTGCTCGGGCAGCCAACGCCCTAGCCGAGAGCTATTGCTCTCGAACAGCGTGAAAACGCGGTCCTAGCGATCAAATCGCCCCCAACGTGTATTCCAGCCGCGTCGTCGAAGACGTTCATCCCCAAGGGGCAAAGATCGGCGTGAAGCAGAATCATCCGATGATGTTGACTGATCCTGTCTAAGCCGATGTCGTGAGCCATGACAATCGCCAGCTCCGTCCAGAGAACGGCGACGGCATTCGGTGGGCTATTAACCGTCGCCTGTTCCGGTTCGGAAGTGATGATGCGATTCTTAGTGATCTCCAACTCGGGTCCCACGGACTTCCGAGACTGCGGACGTGACGCGCAGGTCGATCTGGACCGGCGCTGCTGAGGAGACACGAAGAACGGTTCGGTCTTTCCACGCCAGCAGATCGACGCAGTCGATAAATCGGTTCCCCCCCCATATGACAATCACGCGGCTCGCCTTCTCCAGTCATCTGGTGCCTGCCAGCCAGTGTCTGCGTCGAACCGTCGATCGACTATGGTGGGAATCGGTAGTCCTGGCGGGGGGGGCAACGGCAAACGGACGGGAAACAGCTCCGCGGGATCGATCTCGCCGCGGGAGTCGAGCAGTGCGATCTCCTCCTGAGAGAGGCGGTACCAGACAGGATCCATGAGATCACGTACCTGATCGGCCATGGAATCGGATGCTTGCTCCAGATCGAGCATCAGCCGTTCGAGGGCAAGGTGGCTGCGTGGCTCTGAAATACTCCACTTTGAAAGTATAACCCCGCTTGACACCGGGCTCGGGTTCCTTAGACTACGCCGCTTCGCCTGGGAGGCCCAACGTCCGATGTACGCCGTGATCGCATCTGGAGGAAAACAATACCGCGTCAGCGAGGGGGAAACCCTGCGCGTGGAGAAGCTGGCGGGGCCGGCGGGGACCAAGGTGACCTTCGGTCCGCTGCTGTTCGCCGATGACGGCGGTGGTGTTCAGGTCGGACGGCCGACGGTTGCCGGGGTCACGGTCGAGGCCGAGATCGTCGAGCAGGGTCTGGCCAAGAAGATCATCATCTTCAAGTACAAGCGCCGGAAGAGCTATCGCCGCAAGGCAGGCCACCGCCAGCCGTTCACGTCGCTCAAGATCACCGCCATTTCCGCAGGCAGCGCGGAAGCGAAGGCCTGAGCCATGGCACACAAGAAAGGCCAAGGAAGCTCCCGCAATGGCCGCGACTCGCAGTCGCAGCGCCGTGGGATCAAGCGCCACGCCGGCCAGATCGTGCTGGCGGGGAACATCCTGGTCCGCCAGGTCGGCACGGTGGTCCACCCGGGCCGCAACGTCGGCATGGGTCGCGACTTCACGCTGTTCGCGCTCAAGGACGGCGAGGTCAAGTACGTGAAGTCGGGTCCCCGCACGGTGGTCAGCATCGTCGCGGCGCCGGCCGAGGCCGCGCCGTCGGCCAGCGCTTAAGCGCGGTCCCGGATCCCGTTCGAGGCGCCTGAGGGCCGGCGCGCATGCACTTCGTCGATGAGGTCACGATCCGCCTGCGCGCGGGCGATGGCGGGAAAGGCGCGGTCGCGTTCCGGCGGGAGAAGTTCGTGCCCAAGGGCGGCCCTTCGGGCGGCGACGGCGGCAACGGCGGCAGCATCGTGCTGGTGGTCGACGAGGGCCTGTCGACGCTGCTCGATTTTCGCTACAAGGGCGAGTTCACGGCCCCGGCCGGTGAAGCGGGCGCCAACAAAGATCGCTACGGCCACGCGGGCGCCGACGTCATTCTCCGGGTACCGCCGGGCACGCAGGTGTTCGACGACGCCACCGGTGCGCTCATCGCGGACCTGCGCGATCAAGGGCAGCGCTTCGTCGCCGCGCAGGGGGGCCAGGGCGGTCGCGGTAACATGCACTTCGCGACCTCGACCGATCGGGCGCCGCGCCGGTCCGATCCCGGCACGCCCGCCGAGGAGCGCACCATCCGCCTCGAGCTCAAGCTGTTGGCCGACGTCGGGCTGCTTGGCTTTCCCAACGTCGGCAAGTCCTCGCTCATCGCACGCATCTCGGCGGCGCGCCCCAAGATCGCCGATTATCCCTTCACGACCCTGGTCCCGAACCTGGGCACCGTCGGGCTCTCGGACGAGCGCAGCTTCGTGGTGGCCGACATTCCGGGCCTCATCGAAGGGGCGCACGCGGGCGCCGGCCTCGGCGATCGGTTCTTGCGCCACCTCGAGCGCACCCGCCTGCTGGTCCATCTGCTCGACGCCGCGGCGGACGGTGGCCCCGAGGGCGGCAGCCCCCGCACGCCGCTGGGCGACTTCGACGCCATGAACCGCGAGCTCGCGCTCTACGACCCCCAGCTGGCGGCGCGCCGCCAGATCGTGGTGCTCAACAAGATCGATCTGCCCGATGTACGCAAGCGCGCCAAGCAGCTGGCACGTCCGTTCGCCAAGCGCGGCATCGAGCTGCACGCCATCAGTGC
>DASRLC010000249.1:0-4071 GCA_035648655.1 Polyangia bacterium | reverse complement strand
TCTCGTACCAGCTGCTGAAGCGCGCCCGGACCGGCTCGACGATCGCCGGCAGCGCCAGCGGGGATACGGTCTCGGCGCTTCGATCGGGGTGGGCCCGCATCAGCGCGTCCGTCTCGGGTGCCAGCGCCACCTTCTCGGCGGCCTCGCGCGAGCCCGGATCGCGCAGCAACTCGACCAGCCGGCGCAGCGCGACCGCGTCGGGACCCGCCGCGCGCGCCCCGGCCGCGGCCGCCAGATCGGCGCCCGCCCTCAACTCGATCCCGACGTCTTGCCCATCGGCCAGCTTGCGCCCGAGACCCCAAGCCCAGGTCTGCCAAGCATCGACCCAGCCGCAAACGCTGTATTCCCAGATCCCCAGCGCGTCGACCAAAAAATCGGCGTACCAGAAGTCGCGATCGCCCCGCGCCTCGACCTGGGGCGTGGGCGGCAATTGCGCGCCCGCCAGGAGCGGCGTCTCCGACCACGCCACCGCCGAAGCGTGCCGGTAGCGCAGGCAACCGGCCAACCGATCGTGCCCGTCCGCCAGCAGGTCGGCTTCCACCCGCACCCGATCGCCGACCACCCGTTTTATCGCGGTCCGCCCGCCATCGAGGCAGGGCCGGATCGCATCCACGATCACCCGGCGCCGGCCATCGAGTTCCGCTGGCGAGCCCACGACCAAACAATCTAGGGACGACCCCGACGGACACAATCCCTTGTGTAGACTGTGGGGGGTGTCTCTGCTGCCCTCTTCCGAGCTGTCCGCCGCCATTCGGGTCGGTTTGTCGGCGCTGGGAATCGAGCGCCTGGTGCTGGCCATCCACGACGCGAGCTTTCCGTCGACCGTCGACGAAGACATCGGGCGCGGCTCGCCGTACGGCCAAGGGGCCCGCGCCCTCATCGCGCTGGCGGCCGGAATGGGGTTCGACGGCCTCCAGCTCGGGCCACAGGGCGACACCTCCCTGACCAACCCGTCGCCCTACGACGGCGCGCTCTTCAGTAAGAGCCCCTTGTCGATCGCGCTGGCCACGCTGGCGGAGGATCCGGACTGGGCGCCGCTGGCCCAGGACCTGCTGCCGCCCGCGGTGGCCGGGCGCCCCTTCGGGTCGCCCGATCGCACCCAGTATGCGTACGCCTGGCGGGTCGCGCGTCAGACGGTGGCGACGCTGCACGCGCGGTTTCGCGCCGACGCCGCCCCCTCGCCCTTGGCCGAGCGGTTCGCGGCCTTCGTCGCCGACACCGACGAGCGGCTGGGACCCGACGCGCTCTTCGAGGCGCTGCACGCCGAGCACGGCACCGACGATTGGCGGCGCTGGCCGACGACCGGCGGCGCACGGTGGGATCGGGCGCTCTACGGCGGGGACGACCTGGGCCACGGCGCGCGGGCACGCCGTGCGGAGTTGGCCGCCGCCCGCGGCACCGAGATCGAGCGCCACCTCTTCGGCCAGTTCATCCTCGACGAGCAGCACCGGCGGCTGCGCGAGCACCTCGCCCGCGACTTGCCCACGCGCGACTTCGCGCTCTTCGGCGATCTGCAGATCGGGATCTCGCACCGCGACGCCTGGAGCCGACGGACGCTCTTCCGCGCCGACTATCTGATGGGCGCGCCGCCCAGCCGGACCAACCCAGCCGGTCAGCCTTGGGGCTACCCGGTCCTCGATCCCGCGCAGTACGAAGCGGGCGGCGCGGCGCTGCACTTCGTCGGGCTGCGGGTCGATTCCGTGCTCGCCGAATTCGACGGCCTCCGCGTCGACCACCCCCACGGCTTGGTCTGTCCCTGGGTCTACGCCGCCGGCGATCCCGATCCCGACGCGGCGGTCGCGCGCGGCGCGCGGCTGCGCTGTTCGCCCAACCTGGCCGATCACCCCGCGCTGGCCCCCCTGGCCGTTCCGACGCCCGACCAGATCTCCGGCGATCCACGCACCGCCCGTTACGCCGACGACTGGGTGCGGGAGCTGCGCGCCGATCAGGTCGATCGCTACGGCGTGCTCTTCGAGGTGGTGATGTCGCGGGTGGCCGCGCGCGGCCGGAAGACCCGCGACGTGGTCTGCGAAGTGCTGAGCACCTGGCCCACCCCCCTCCGCCGCGTGATGGCCCGCCACGGCCTGGGTCGTTTCTGCGTCACGCAGAAGGCCGATCTCGCCCGCCCCAACGACGTCTACCGGGGCGAGAACACCGCGCCGCGAGATTGGATCATGGTCGGCAACCACGATACGGCGCCGATCTGGCGCCTGGCCGAGGGCTGGCAGGGCACGCCGGCGGGGGCCGCGCGCGCCGCCTACCTGGCCGAGCGCCTCATGCCGCGCGCCGAGCTGCGCGGACGCCTGGCGCGCTGGATCGCCGCCGACCACCGACACCTCTGCCAGGCGATGTTCGCCGATCTCTTCGTCGGGCCCGCGCGGCGGGTCTCGATCTTCTTCGCCGATCTCTTCGGCCTGCGCGAGATCTACAACCGCCCCGGTCTGGTCGACCCGGAGAACTGGAGCTTGCGGCTGCCTTCCAGCTTCCTGGCGGATCACGCCCGGCGCGTGGCGGCCGGCGACGCGCCGAACCTTCCGTTCGCGCTGGCGTTCGGAGCGCTCCACCGCGCCGCCGACGACGCGCCGGTGGCCTCGGCCGCTTGGCGCCTGCTGGCGGCGGCGCGGGAGCTGACCCCCGCCCTCGGCGACGAGCCGTTCGCGCTGGCGGAGGCCGTGCTCAGCCCCGCGCCGGCGTAACGCCGACCAGCTCGGCGATCGCCGCCAACGGGATGGTCACGGTCTCGCCGCAGACGTCGAGCTCGTCGCGCAGCTCCTGAAAGGCCTTTTCGAGCAGGTTGGTCTGCAGCACCAGCGCCAGCTCCTCGGGCAGCGGCATGAACGGCGCCCCGCCAACCGCCGCCAGGTAGCCGCGCAAGAACGACCCCGAGATCTGGCGGTGCCAGGCCTCGGCCCAGGGCGCCACCGCCTCCCGATCCTGGTCGCGCACCACCGAGCCATCCAAGAGCGCGGTCATCGCCGCGAAGTGGAACGAGCGGATCATGCCCGCCACGTCGCGCAGCGCCGAATGCTTGCGCCGCCGCTCGATCAGCGTCTCGCCCGCCGCGCCGTCGAAGTCGACGATCACGAAATCCTTGCCAGCGTGCAGCACCTGGTCGAGGTGGTAGTCGCCGTGGATGCGGATGCGCAGCCCCGTCAGCCGGTGGGTCAGGATCGGCTCGAAGACCTTGAGCGTGCGTCCGGTGTCCTCGGCCAATAAGCGCGCCGGCCCGGCGATGCGCGGAGGCAATCGGTCCAAGTTGGACTTGAGCAGGCGCAGGGTCTTGCCGGCCAGGTTGCGCATCGACTGGTACGTCGAGCGCCGGTCGAGCGACAGATACGGCTCCGGCACGAAGGCCGGATCCACCGTCTCCGAGGCCAGCGCCAGGTGAAGATCGGCGGTCCGGCGGCCGAGCTGCGCCGCCACGTCCAGGTAGGCCCCCACCACCTCCTGCACGGCCGCGGGGACCTCGGCGCGCGCCGTCTCGAGGGGCGTCGCCGGCGCGGGCGCGGGCGCCGCCGCCTCTCGGTGCCGGGTCAGCACGCGCTCGAAGAAGCGGTGCAGCTCCTCACGGGCGTGCGTCCAAGCGGTCCCCTCGTTGGGCACGTAGGCCTGCAGCACCGCCAGCGTCGACGGCTCGGCCCGACCGCGCCGCAACTGTAGGGCGCCCACCACCGTCGGCGCCAACCCGGGCGCGCGCACGTTCAGAAAGCGTGTCATCTCCAGCTCGGGGCTGAGCCCCTCTTCGACCCGACGGAACATCTTCAAGAAATAGCGATCGCCGTAGCGCAGGGCGGCCGAGCTGTGGTGCGCGCTGATGTTGAACGGCTCGGCCTCCGGCAGATCGACGGCGGCGAACGCCGTGGCCTCGATGGTCGGCCCGTCGGAGGCGCCGGAAGCAGCGCGCGCGGTCGGACGCGGCGCGACCCACGTCTCCAGCAACGCGCGCGCCGCCCCCACGTCTTCGGCCGCGTCGACCAGCGTCGCATCGCCCCCCCCCCGTGCAGGGTCGCCAGCACCGCGGCCGGAGCCACCGCGCGGCCGTCGGTGACGACCGCCAGCGGAAGCATGAAG
>DASRLC010000248.1:0-12800 GCA_035648655.1 Polyangia bacterium | reverse complement strand
GATGGAGCTCGACAATGCGCTCAACACGGCCCGTAAGGAGCTGGGGCAGCGTTACGACTTTCGCGGGACCAACACCGATCTCGAGCGGGGGGCGGAGGGGATCGTGATTCGCTCCTCCGATGAGCCGCACGCGGTGGCGGCACTGACCGTTCTGCGCGAGCGGATGGCCAAGCGCAACGTTTCGCAGAAAGCGCTCGACCCCAAACCGATCGAACCGGCGGGCAACCAGACGGTGCGCCAGCTGATCCTCATCAAGCAGGGGATCGAGACGGAGATCGCCAAAAAGATCGTCAAGGCGATCAAGGACGCCAAGCTCAAGGTGCAGGCACAGATCCAGGGGGACGAGCTGCGCGTCTCGGGCAAGACCCGCGACGAGCTGCAGGCGGCCATCGCCTTCATCCGCAAAGGCGACTTCAACGTCGATGTACAGTTCGTGAACTTCCGGGACTGAGGGCCGCCCTGGCCGGCGCCGGGGCGTCGCCTTCCCGAGGAACGGTGCGAAATCGAGCGTCCGTCGGCGCCGGGGGCTAAAATCGGCGCGTGATCGGGCGTCGACATTCGCCCCGCTGGCTGCCGCTGGCGGCCGTCGCGTTGGGCGGCTTCGCGTGCCATCCCCGCAAGCCGGCCCCACCTTCCGCGGCGGTCGGGCCGACCGCGGTCGAGCCGAGCCGTCCCCCCATCCCCCACCGCGCGGCGGCGCCCGCGCTGTCGAGCGGCGAGACGTTGGCCTACGACCGCGGCGTGGCCAAGAAGATGACCATCCCGGCGGCGCGCGGGGCCGGCCTGCTGGACGTCGATCTGAGCAACGGATGGGCGCCGTATATCTTGCAGGACGGCGATCCCCCGCAACCGAACGACTACCGCCAGACCTTCGTCGGGCTGGCCAACGACCGCCTGGACGCCGACGGCGATCCGGCGCGGGCTGGGAACCACAACTACCTGGAGGCGTTCGGCATCCCACCCACGCTGTCGGTGCTGGCCGCGCGCGCCGATGAGGACGCCTCGGCCCCGCGCGAGGCTTGCTACGACGCCGTCGACCGCGAGGGGCTGGAGCGCTTCACGGGCGAGGTGGGGTTCCTCGATCGCGATCGTTCCAAGCGCGATTACGCCGAGGCCGTGCGCGACGGGGATTGGCTGGCCAAGGAGATAGCCGCCCGGCAAGCCGACGCCTCGCTGACGCGCGAGGCGGCCATCGAGGGACTGCGCGCGGATCCCAAGGCGCGCGGGCGGGTCGATCGGGAAGCGCGGGGGCAGGCGCGGGTGCGGGCGGTGCGGGCGGCGCAGGCGCGACTGCTGTGCGAAGGGCTGCTCTCGCCGCGCAGCCGGTTCGTGTCGGGGATGTACGATCTCCCCACCCATGAGGCGCTGGCGGCCTGGGAGCGCAAGAACGACATCTTCGGCTGGGGGTTCCTGGGGGGCGAGACGCTCGGGTCGCTGCTGCGGCCGACGCGTGAGCTCCTGTTGGACGACCTGCGCCGCATCTTTTCGGAACGGCTCGCCGACGCGGCCAACATCGTCGAGGACGGCTCGATCAACCTGGCCCGCCGCCGCAATCCCCCCACCTGGCGCGACGAAGCGGGCGCCGCCCACCCCGTGCCGGATCTGATCGACGACCACGTGAATGCGCTGCTGGCCGCGGTGGGCGTCAACACCGCCGAGGACGCCATCGCCTTTCTGCGGGCGCACCGCGCCGGCTTCGACAACCTGCACGTCGCGTTCAAGGCGCCCGCGCTGCCGGCGTACTACCAGCCGGAGCCCGGCGCGACGGAGATGAATCTAGTCGCCGAGATCGATCGCGGCGACGTCTGGTACGACTTTCCGTTCGACGCGCGCGGTAAGCCGAGCGTGCAGCGCCGCGACCACTATCCGCATCTAACGCTGTTCGTGAAATGGCACGGGCAGAAGATCCCGCTCTGCTGGTGGCGCACCACCATCGGCTCCTGGCGCAGCGAGCTGCACGCCGACGGGCACGTCTACTTCAAGTACAAGAATTCCGACGTCGGGCCGCGGGTCTGGAAGCAGATCGTCGCGGCGCCGGTCTGGATCCCGCCCGACGGCACGCCGGTCGAGGATCTGCTGACCCACAAGGTGCTCGACCGCAACGTCGGGCCGGTCACCGTGGTCAAGACCGACGTGATGGGCCCTGGCTACCAGTCGGCCTACGGTCTGGTGATGGGGATCCACGTCGATCCCAAACGGGGCGACTTCGACAACCAGATCCGGACCCACGGATCGGTCGACTACACCTCGATCGCGCGGCGGTTCTCCCACGGCTGCCACCGGCTGGTGAACAACCGCGCGGTTCGGCTCTTCGACTTCGTGCTGCGCCACCGGACGTTCCGGCGGGTCGGGAACGTGCCGATGAATTTGAAGAAGCACTTCGAGGTCGACGGCCAAACCTACCGCTACGCCATCAAGACGCGCGGCTACTATTACGAGCTGGTGAACCCGGTCCCCGTGGACGTCCTCGACGGGCGCATCATGGGCGAGGTGAAGAAGCCGATCACCGCCTTCGTCCGCAAGCCGGGGATCGACTACGGCGAGGCGCCGGCGGTGGGCGACGCGGCCTCGACGGGCGCCGCGCCGCCGGGACCCGAGACCACGCCGGAGCTCGGGCCTTGAGCCCGGCGCCACGGTGAGGGCGCCGGGAGCACGCCCGCGCCCGGCGACCGGTGGGCGTGTCGGTCGCGTCGCCGTCGCGGCGGCGACGGCGGTGTGCCTGTGCACCGGCGTCGAGGCTTGGGCCGATCCGCCTGCGGTCGGCGCCGCACCGCCATCGCTCGGGCCCGGGCCGGCGCCATGGGCGGTCGATCTCGATTTGACGCTCGATCCCGGCGCCTCGCGCGCCACCGGCCATGCGCGGTTGCGGGTCGTCAACGACGGCCACGCGCCCCGGTCCGAGCTGGCGCTCTGGCTATACCCGAATCATCTGGCCACCCGCTCCGCCGCGCTGGGGGACGTCAACTACCATTGGCTCTACCCGGGTCGGTTTTCGCCCGGGGCGATGCAGATCCAGAATGTCCGCGTCGCGGGTGTGCCCACCGCGTTCACGCTCGAGGACACGCCGGCGGGCGCGCGAACGATCGCCCGCGTCGCGCTGCCGGTGCCGTTGCCGCCCGGGCAAGCGGTCATCGTCGACGTCGACTTCGACACCCATCTGCCGCGGCGCTACGGCAGCTTCGGGTGCGACGGGTTGCGCTGCCGTCTAATGGGCGGGTTCTATCCGATGCCGGTGGCGCTCGGCCCGGCGGGGTTCGATCTCGAGGCGCCGCCGGCCCGCGCTGGGAGGACCCGCGTGACCCTGCGGACGCCGCGCGCGCTGGGGTTGGTGGTCGACGGGCAGCCGGTGATCTGGCCGGGCGCCGCGGGCGCCGTCACCGTCGAGAGCCCGGATGTTCCATACGCCACCATCGTCACCGATCGCGTGCTGCGGCCCGACACCCTCACCGTCGGCCAGCACCAGATCGTCTACCTGCACCGCAAGGCGCGTCCGCCCGGCAGCCAGGATCGACCGCTGCCTTACGTGCGCGAGGACATCGCGGGCCTGGTGCTGGCGACGGCCGGTCGGGCGGCCGGCTTCGCCGACGCCATACTCTGGGGAATTCGCTGCCTGCCGACCAAGGTGTCGCCAGCCGGCGGGGGCAGTTGGTTCCCCGACGATCCCGCGCGGCGGTTGGCGCTGACCTTGGTGGAGGCGCCGCTGCGCCACCAGTTGGTGCAGGTGCACGGCAATCTGATCCTGGTCTCCGATCAGATCTTCGGGATTTTTCCGGCCGGCCGGCTCCGCAAGTACCACCAGCTCGAGCTGGCGCGCGCGGTCTTCACCGCCATCGTGGACGCCAAGCTGGCCGCGTTCGAGTCGCCGGCCGATCGCGATCTCGCCACCGGCGTGCTGGCGGCGTACCTGACCGATCTGTACGCCCAGCGCGCTTACCACCGGATCGAGTACGCGCCCGATCTGCTCCGCCCGTTCGACTTCGTGCCGGCCGTCGACCAGCTCCTCTACGCGCCGCTGCTGGCTTCGTCGTCCAGCTACTTCGGCGACGTCGAGGACGTCGACCGCGTGCGCGACGACGTACGGCGCTTCGCCGACGACACGGCGCCCAGCCCGCGCCTCATCTACAACAAGCTGCTCGATCTGATCGGCACCGGCCGTTTCGCGACGCTGGCCCGCAAGATGCTGAATGAAGACGTTCCGCTCCGCGCCGCGGCGGAACAGACCTTCGGCGCCGATCTGGCTTGGTTCTGGCGCCAGTGGTTGGGCCCACGCCCCCGCGTCAACTACCGCCTCCAAGCCGTGCGGGTCACGCCCGGCCCAGTCGGTAGCCACGTCGAGATCGACGTTCGCCGCGAGGGCGACGCCATCCGCGAACCGGTCGAGGTGGCGATCGAGGATCGGGCCGGCGCCAAGCAGATCCTGATCTGGGACGACGTCAGCCCCTCGCACCGCTTCGAAGTCGACCTGCCAGCCGGGCTCAAGTCCGTGGAGGTCGATCCGCGCGGCCGGCTGGTCGAGACGGCGCTCGGCTCGCTGCGGCCCTCGGACGATCCCCTCTACGACAACCGGCAGCCGCGCCGCTGGCGGCTGCTCTACGAGGGGTTCGGCGCGCTCCTCGACGTGTCGGCGCTGACCGCCAACTTCGAGGCGGCGTTCCTGCTCAAGCCACAGCACGATCTGCGGCATGCCTTCCTGCTGACCGCGTTTCACTCCGAGACCATCGACATCGGCGTGGGCGGCGCCTACTTCTGGAACTTCGGTGCCCAGTCCGACAAGAACACGCTCTCGAGCTCGCTGCTGACCGGGTTTCAGCTCTCGCGCATCAACCCGTCCTTCGGGCTCGGGCCCGGCGATCGCGACGCGCCCGGTTTTCAAATCTCCGGGCGGATCTCGCTGCTCCACGACACACGCGATTTTCTCTACGACCCCTGGCGGGCCATCGGCGCAAACGTCGGCGTCGGTTACGCGCTGACGGCGCTCGACGACGGCGAGCGGCTGTCGCAGGTCGGCCTGGGCGCGGAGGCGCTCCGCCTCTTCGAGTTCGCGCCCGGCCACGTGCTGGCGCTGGATGGCTCGGCGGCGGCCACCTTCGGCGACATCCGTCTGCCGAGCCAGCTCACCGGCGCGGGCGGCCCCGACGGCCTGCGGGGGTTCTTCGCGGATGAGCTGCTCTCCCGCGCCCACCTCCTCGGGAGCATCCAATTGCGCGACGACTACGTGTCGGGGCTCGACTGGAATCTGCTGCACTTCACGACCGTACGCGGGTTCGCGGGGACGCTCTTCGCGGATGCCGCCGCCATCACCACCTGCGACGCGTACGCCTTGTCCGGCAGCAAGATTTACTACGACGTCGGCTATAGCTTCCGCGTCTTGCACGATGCGTTCGGGGTCTACCAGCAACTCTTGTCGATCGATTTCGCCGTGCCGCTCAACCGCTCCACCTCGGTCGGGACTTGCCTCGGACGCGCGCAAGAGACCGTCTCGAGGCCGCCCTTCGTCGTGCTGGTCAGCTTCGTCCCGAGCTTCTGAGACCAAGGACCCCGAGCGGGTCCTTACTCAAGCCGATCTGAACGGCGCGTGCCGCAGCCAGCGATCGAGCACGTAGAGCGCCCACAATGGCTTGCTGCGATCGCGCCGCCGCTCCCGATGTTCCTGGTGCCAAGTCCGGAATACCCGCCGATCGGCGAGGCCGGTATCCCACAGCGGCGAGCCACTCACCGCCGCGGTCAGCCGATCGTGCAGCGGTCCCCGCAGCCAGGCCGCGAGCGGGATGCCGAAGCCCTTCTTGGGCCGATCGACGATGGCGTCCGGGATCTTCCCGCGCGCGGCCCGCCGGAGTAGGTACTTGCCGCGCCGGCCGCGCAGCTTGTAGCGGCCGGGAAGCGAAAAGGCGAAGTCGATCAGCGCATCGTCGAGCAGCGGCGGGCGGACCTCGAGGCCGTGTGCCATGGAGGCGCGGTCGACCTTGGTCAGGACCGATCCGGGGAGATAGGTCGTGAAGTCGAGGGCCAGGAGGCGCTGCAGCCCATCGCTGGTCTCGGGCAGCGGCGCGGCGAACGTGGACGGCGCCACAGTGCGCGCCACCGGGATCGCCGCCGCCAGCTCGGGAAGATCGGCGCTCGACATCCAGCGCAGGTGCCGCCGGATCGGATCGTCCTCCCAGCGTTCGGTGAAACGGCGCAGCTTCCACTCCAGGCTCTGGTAGCGGTCGTCGATCGGAAGTCGTCCGATCGCGGGCTCGACGGCGTGCGTTCGAATCCAAGCCGGCAGCGCGCCGTAGAGCCGCGCGGCGCGGTGGGCGAAGTAGGTCGGGTAGCCGCCCCACAGCTCGTCGCCGCCGTCGCCGCCGATCACGACCTTGACGTGCCGCGCGGCCAGCCGCGACAGCAGGTAGGTCGGTAGGAACGACGGATCGGCCAGCGGCTCGTCGAGGCGATCGAGCGCCTGGTCGACCACCTCGAGCAGGTTGTTCTCGCCCAGCGTTTCGGTCACGTGCTCGATGCCGAGCGCGTCCGCCACCTGACGGGCTTGGCGGCTTTCGTCGAAGGAGGCGTCCTCGAAACCGATGGAAAAGGCGGTCATCCGCCGTCCGGCGCGCCGGACCGCCGCGGCGGCCACCGTCGACGAATCGACACCGCCGCTCAGGAAGATGCCGACCGGCACGTCGGCGACCAGCTGCGACTCGACCGCCCGCTCGATGCCGCTCCACAGCCGCTCGGCCAGCGCGCCGTCGCTCTCGGCAGGCGCCGCCTGGGGCGGCGGCACGGTCCAAAATGGGCGCGGCGCCTCGAGGCGGCCGCGCCGCCAGACCAGCGTGTAGCCGGGCGGCAGCTTGCGCACCCCGCGCACGATGGTGTGCGGCGGGTGGACGTAGTCCGAAAAAAAATACGACACCAGGCCTTCGGCGGCGATCGCGCCGTCGACGCCGCCGTGGGCCAACACCGCCGACAACTCGGACGCGAAGACCAGGCCGCCGTCCGGGAGCTCCGCATAGTAGAGCGGCTTGATGCCGCTGCGATCGCGCGCCAGCACCAGTCGTTCGCCGGCGGCGTCCCAGATCGCGAAGGCGAACATCCCGTCGAGCGCCGGAATACCAGCTGGCCCGTGCTCTTCGAAGTGGTGGACGATGGTCTCGGTGTCGCTGCGGGTGCGAAAGACGTGTCCCCGCTGCTCCAGCGCCGGCCGCAGCGCGCGGTAGTTGTAGATCTCGCCGTTGAAGGTGATGACCACCCCGCCATCCTCGTTCGTCATCGGTTGGGCGCCGGTCAGAAGGTCGATGATCGCCAGCCGCCGATGACCGAGCGCCACCTGCCAGCCGCCCGCGGCGCCGTGCCAAGCGCCTTCGCCGTCGGGACCGCGGTGGGCGATCTGGCGTAGCATGCCGGGCAGCGCCGCGGGATCGGCTTGCCGCGCGACGAAACCCGCGATCCCACACATCTTCAGCCCTCGGGCGGGAAGCCGGCGCGGGAAGCGATCGCGTAGGCGGTCTTCTTTTGAGATTCGAAGTGCGCCCGCACGATCAGCTCGGCCAAGATGCCGGTCCCGATCGACTGCACGCCCATCAGAGAACAGGTCACGGCGATCAGGAAGAGCGGGTTGCGGTGGACCCAGGCGCCGTCGACCAGCTTCTCGTACAGCACGAAGGCCGACAGGACGAAGCCGGCCAGCACCATGAGGGCGCCGAGGCCGCCGAAGACGTAGATCGGCTTGGTCTGGTAGCGCCGCATGAACCAGATGGTGGTCATGTCGAGCATGACCTTGAAGGTGCGGAAGATTCCGTATTTCGAGCGGCCGGTCACCCTCGGCCGGTGGTTGACCACCACCTCGCCCACCCGCGCGCCCATCCCGTCGGCCAGCACCGAGATGAACCGGTGCATCTCGCCGTAGAGGCGCAGCTCGTCGGTCAGTTCCTTGCGGTAGATCTTCAGCGAGCAGCCCAGATCGTGCACCTCCGCACCGGTCAGCTTCCGGATGAAGAAGTTGGCGATGCGCGACGGGATCTTCCGCAAGAGAAGGCCGTCCTGGCGGTTCTTGCGCCAGCCGGTGACCAGATCGAACCCCTCATTCAGCTTGCCCACCAGGAGCGGAATGTCGGCCGGATCGTTCTGTCGGTCGGCGTCCATGGTGACGACCAGAGCGCCGGTGGCGGCCTGGAACCCGGCGTCGAAGGCCGCCGATTGTCCGGCGTTGCGGCGGAAGAAGATGACCTTCAGATAGGGGCGCTCGGCCGCCGCCTGGCGGAGCACGGCGTCGCTGCCGTCTCGGCTGCCGTCGTCGACCGCGATGATCTCGAACCGCTTGTGCATGCGCCCGATCGCCGCCGCGATCTCGTCGAGCAACGGCACCAGGTTGTCGCGCTCGTTGTAGACGGGAAGGACGACGCTGAGGTCCATGGGGAGTTCGTGCGGGGCGCCAAGGCCCGGGGCTGCGTTCCCGTCTATCATGCCTAACGCCGGCTTTCAGGGGCCGTCGACGGTCGGGGGGGATCCCAAAGAGCCCGGACGTTGGCGGTCGCGCGGTTCTCGTCGGCGCGCGGCGCCCGGCCGTACGCGCTGAACGGCACCAGAAAAGCGGCCGCGATTCCGAGCGCGATCGCCAGGTGCGCGCCGGCGCGGGCCGGCCGCGGATCGTCGCCGCTCGACACCAGCGCCAGCGCGGCGAGCACCACCAGCGCGAGCGGCGCCATCGCCCAAGGCCCGGGTAGGCCGAGGAGCCAGCCGAGACCATAGGGGACGTATCCGGCGCCCAGCAACGGGAACGCCAGATCGAAGACCGGACTATCGAACTGTTCGGGGTAGTGCGGGTAGACCGCGCCCGATACCACGTTCAAGAGCACGGACGGGATGGTCAGTCCCACGATCGCCGGCACGACCCATCGCTCGGCCCGCAAGCGCGGCCACAGCTCGATGAGCGGCAGGAGCAAAAACGGCGCCACGGTGGCGATATAGCGCGGCCCCACGCACCAGCCGGCGCGCCAGTTGCTCATGCCGGCCAGGAACACGAACATGCACAGACAGACGGCCGCCACGAGGGCCGCCTCGCGCCGCGGTCCGCGCAGCAGCAGATAGATCATTCCCCCCAGCCCGACCAACAACACGGGCGAGAACGCGAAGAGGCCGTAGGCGGGCGAGAACAGAAAAGTCGGAACCACCGACAGGTCCGGCAACGACAGGCCGTGAAATCCCGCCCGATGGGCGGCCACGAAGGCCGGGTGCTCGATGTAGCCGTAGGGAAAGGCCCACGGCCGCCCGAACAGCGCCTGATGATAAGCGCCGAGCGCGATGGCCGGCGGCAAGGTGCCGGCCCCGAACGCCCAAACGCGGCCGCGGTATCGGGTCAGTGCGTAGATCGCCAGTGCGGCCGATACCAAGATCGCCTGGTATTCGAGGATCACCGCCAGCCCCGCCAGCAGCCCAGCCCCGGCCAGTGCCCAGCCGGCCGCGGGTCGACGGTCGTCGCGATCCAGGCACATGAACGCGCTGAAAACGGCCGCGGCGGCCAGCGCGTGACCCACGAACATCCCGCCGTAGGGATAGAGCAGCGTACCCAGCCCCAGCGCAATCACCAGCAGATCGCGCGCGAGCGCCGAGCGGGTCTTGCGCTCGACGTAGCGGGCGAAGGCCCACAGGAAGACGGCCATTGGCAGCTTCACCGCGAAGACCCTCAGCCAGAAGGTGGTCTGGTGTTTGTCGGGCGCCGGCCAGCCGACCAGGGCGCGCAGCTTGGTCTGGACGAACAGGACCGGGACCCCCAGGAAGCTCACCCCCGGCGCCTTGCTGGAGTAGAGGTGCTGTCCGGTTTTGGCCTTGTCGTTGACCCACCCCCACTCGCGCGAGACGGCGTCGATGTTGAGGACCTTGTGCTCGACGATGGCGCGCGTGGCCCAGACGCGTACGTTCTCGTTGGGGTTGTTGAGGCGTTCGTAGTACGGCGAGACCATCAGCGTCGCCAGCACGACCAAGAACCAGGCGGCGTGACGCCGGAACGAGCCCGCCGCAGCCGACCGAAGGAGCTCCATTCCCGGTGGGAACCTACCAGTCGAACCGAGGTTTGTCTCGACGCGCAAAGCGGCGACAATCGCGCCCGTGCCCACGCCCCGCCCTTTCGAGATCGTCGACCTGATTGAGCGCCCAGATCGGGACTTCGAGGATTTCTTCGATCCGGCCGAGTTCCAGACCCGCGCCTGGCTGGAGGACCAGCACTACTGGCACGTCTACCGGCGCACCGTGGTGCTGGACGTGCTCCGCGCGGCGGGCGTGGGGCCTGGGCAGTCGCTGATCGAGCTTGGCTGCGGCTCCGGAACGGTCGCCACCTTCCTGAATCAGAACGGCCTGCGCGTCGACTACAGCGATGTCCACGGCGAAGGACTGCGTTTCGCCGTCGCGCGGGCGCAAACCCGCCTCGCCGATCGCGATCCCGGTACGCCGCCGCCGCGCTTTCTACGCGCCGACATCACCCAAGCCCTGCCGCCCGGCGAGTACGACGGCGTCCTGCTGCTCGACGTGCTCGAGCACCTGCCCGATGATCGCGCGGTGCTGGGCGCGGTCCGGGACCGCTTGCGGGAGCGCCAACGGGCCAAGGGCGGTGGCGCCTTTCGGCCCTTCGTCCTGTTCACGGTCCCGGCGTTCCAGTTTCTCTGGTCGCCCTGGGATGATTTGGAGAAGCATAAACGCCGGTTTACCCTCTCCGGCGCCCGCGATTTGGCCCAGGGTTTCGGTTTCGAAATCGAGAGGGCGACGTATTTCTTCTTTCCCTTGTTCTTCGCGGCGGGCGGCGTGAAGGCCCTGCGCTGGGCGCGCGCGTCTCTGCTGGGCACGGCGCCCCCGGCGCGCTTCGAGTCCATGGCGGAGTCCAAGAATCACGTGGCGTTGAACGCAGCGATGCTCCGCTTGCTGGGCCTGGAGCGGCGCTGGCTGCGTACCCGAGACCTGCCGCTCGGGACGTCGATCCTGATTCTGGCGCGGCTGGCCGAGTATCAAGAAAAAGACCCCGAGAGGGCCCGTTAAGACCCTGCGAAGAGCGCCCGCCGGGCCAAGCCCGTCGTTGCTCGAGCGACGGGTCGGGAAGAACCTCTGGATGCGAGCATAGCCCGGGTTTGTCGGGCGTAGCGAGGGGCCCCGGGGCGTCCGAGCGGCAGCCAGCCACGCCCCGTAAGACAGACTACTTGCGGGCGACTTTGCGCGGACCGAGGCGTTCTTCGAGGCGGTCGAGCTCCGACTCGAAGAGGGAGGGCGCAAACGGGAACAGGGTCACGTTCGCCGCACCCGACATGAGCGCCGGCTTTTCGACCGCGTCGGTGACCGTCGCGGTGCCGGCCACCACCCGGCAGCGCCGCTGGGCACGGCTGGTGAGGCTCGAAAGTACCCGGCAGGCCTCGAAGGCGTGCACGTTGGCGGCTCCCAGATCCAGGAACACCAGCTCCGGTCGATAGCGCTCCGCCAGACAGATGCCGATCGATAGGCCGGTCGCCACCATGCCGCTGACGTCCGCATGGCGCCCCAGCGCCTCGCCGAACTCCAGCCGCCCTTCGCCGTTGGTCGCCACCAGGAGCACAACGCCCCGTCCAGGAGTTTCGAATCTCGCGCCATCGAGCGCGAAGAGCGAAGCATCGGTCGCCACCTCGAGGGGTTCGGACCGCGCGGCACTGCGCTTCTTCTTCCCGTCCTCGCTGCGGGCCACGCCGGCGATCTGCCGATGGGCTTGCTCGACCGTCAGGGTCCCGGACGCCATAGCCACCAGCAGCATGGTTTCGACATCGAGGGCGTCGGCCAATCGCACCAGATATTCGGCGCGATCGACGTACATTTGCCCTTCTTTCCAGCGAACGGCGCGCGAGTGCTCGAAGCCCAGGATGTTCGCCAGATCGCGCTCGCGCGTGTCGGGGCCGCGAAGCTCCCGCAGGCGCTCCATGCAGAATTTCCAAAGTTCTTTCGAGGGGGGATGTCGGAGCATTTTCATGGCGTTTGCCCGCTGCGGCCGGACAACTCTAGGCAAGTACGCAACGAATGCAAACTCCCTGGAAATGCACGTGTTTCTCCCGGATAAATCGTATAAGTGAGCGAAACTTCAGTAGCCATTTGTAGTGATAGAACTGAAACTCTAGAAAAATCGAACATCGAGGGTCGGCAAATTTCTGCCGGTCCTATTGGCTGTATCATGCATTTTGGTCTGTATCCTCGCAGGCAAAAAGGTGGGCTCGCCCACCGGTCGCCGCCACCTTTTTCGCGCAGCTTTTTGCTGTCGACACGGTAACCCCCTAAACTCTCGGACGATCCATGGCGTCCAAACGATTGCTGGTGTTGGGGTGTGGTCTGTCTCTCGTCGGGGTCGGCTGCGGCATCGTGGTCAGCCGGGACCTCTCCGCGGTGCCGCCCGGGCAGGTCGGATTCGACGATATGTGCGGACTGCAGGCTTATTTCGACGCCCTCGAGATCAAGACCTCCCCGGCGCCCCGCGTCGTGAGCGCGCTCGATCTCGAGGGGGCCACCTCCGCCGGCAAGCCGGTGCGCGGCGGGCGCGAGCGGTTCGCGTTCGAGAATGACTTTCAGCTGCGACAGCTCAAAAGGGTGCTGACCGAGAATTGGCGGAGGGTGCCCGATCAGCTCTTGAACGCCAATGAGATCGAGATCGAGGTGAAGTGGGCCGAGAAGGCCGGCACCAAGCGTGTGATCACCGACGGAGACTCGGAGATTGCCGTGGGCAACACCAGCTGGGACTTGCCGTACCACCCTTGTCTTTCGGAGCTGATCTACGGGGAGCCGCTCTATCGCCAGCGGCGGGCGATCTGGGGACTACCGCTGCC
>DASRLC010000247.1:0-2301 GCA_035648655.1 Polyangia bacterium | reverse complement strand
CGTCTGGACCGCGCCGTTCGGCACCGTCGCGCAATGCCTGCGCGCACCCTGACGGTGGCCGGCCGCGTTTCGCGCGCGCGGCGGGCGAACCTGCGCCGACGATCGCCGTCGGCGCGGGCCGCGCGATGCGGGCGTGCTTTTGGCCCAAACGACGGCCACTAGATCGGCGCCACGACTGGTAAGAAAAGTCCCCCGGGAGGGTCACTCAGATCCCCCGCGACGAACGATCTACCGGACGGAGCCGATCGCCTGGGAGACGATCTCGCGGGCCTCGGCCAGGATGACGTTCAGGTGCTCGGCGCTCTTCATGCTCTCGGCGTAGATCTTGTAGACGTTCTCGGTGCCCGAGGGGCGCGCCGCGAACCAGCCCGCGGGACTGGCGACCTTGAGCCCGCCGATGGCGGCACCGTTGCCGGGGGCGCGGGTCAGCTTGGCGACGATCGGATCGCCGGCCAGCGTGGCGGCCTTGACCGCCTCGGGCGACAGGCGCTTGAGCGCCTCTTTTTGCGCGGGTGTGGCCGGTGCGTCGATGCGCGTGTAGTACGGCGTTCCGAACTGGTGGCGCAGCCGCTCGTAATGCGCGCCGGGATCCTTCTCGGTGACGGCGGTGATCTCGGCGGCCAGCAAATCCAGGAGGATACCGTCCTTATCGGTGGTGTGAACGTGGCCATCGCGGCGCAAGAAGCTGGCGCCGGCGCTCTCCTCGCCGCCGAATCCGAGGCTGCCGTCCAGTAGCCCCTCCACGAACCACTTGAAGCCCACCGGCACCTCGCGCAGCTCGCGACCCAGGCTGCCCACGACGCGATCGATGAGCGTGCTCGACACCAGCGTCTTGCCGACGGCGGCGCGAATCGGCCAGCCCGGCCGGTGGGTGAACAGGTATTCGATAGCCACCGCCAGGTAGTGGTTGGGATTCATGAGCCCGGCCGGTGTCACGATGCCGTGTCGATCGGCGTCGGTGTCGTTCCCAAAGGCGACCGCGTACGATCGCTTGAGCGCCAGCAGGTTCGCCATCGCGTAGGGGCTGGAGCAGTCCATCCGGATCTTTCCGTCGGCGTCGAGCGGCATGAAGGCGAAGCGCGGATCGATCTTCTTGTTGACCACCGTCAGGTCGAGGCCGAACCGCTCAGCGATGCGCGGCCAGTACTGCACGCTGGCGCCGCCCATCGGATCGGCGCCAATCTCGACCCGCGCCCGCGCGATGGCCTCGATGTCGATGGCCCCGGGCAGATCGTCCAGGTAGGGCGTCAGAAAATCGTGCCCGTGGACGGTCGGCGCCTGGCGGGCGGCCGCATACGGCAAGCGGCGAACCTCGGTGCCCGCGCGCAGCAGGGCGTTGGCGCGCGCCTGGATCCCATCGGTGACGTCGCTGTCCGCCGGACCCCCGTGGGGTGGGTTGTACTTGAACCCCCCGTCGCGCGGCGGGTTGTGCGACGGCGTGATGATGATGCCGTCGGCCAGGCGGTCGCGGCGGTCGCGGTTGTAGGTGAGGATCGCGCGCGACAGCGCGGGGGTCGGCGTGAAGTCCCCTTCGCGCGAAACGTGGGTCTCCACGCCGGCCGCGGCCAGGACCTCCAGCGCGGTGCCCAACGCCGGCGCCGAGACCGCGTGGGTGTCGGCACCCAAGAACAGCGGTCCGGTGATCCCCACCCGTGCCCGGTGCTCGCAGATGGCCTGCGTGATGGCCAAGATGTGGGCTTCGTTGAAGGCGCCATCCTCGGCCGCGCCCCGGTGTCCGCTGGTCCCGAAGGCCACCGCCTCGCGCGGATTGTTGGGATCGGGACGTCGGTCGTAGTAGGCGGCCACCAGGCGGGCGACGTCGATCAGGGCTTCGGCGGGGGCCGGCTTTCCGGCCAGCGGAGACAAGGTCATGGACGGACGGTAAGCTCGGACGGCCGCGGTGGGAAGCCCCGCCGCAGTGCCTCGCCGCAGTGCCTGAGCGCACGGACCACGACGATCGACATCCCGCGCCTCCGATCTCGGCTGCGACGGCCCAATTGGAACGGATCCTGCTTTCTGGCCTCGCGTGGTCGCAGAGGGCAGCGTCGCAGAGACACAACTTTTGAGTTGGGCCGCCACCTTGGGCGCCAGCGCCGCGGAAATCGGACCTCTCGCGGCTCGCGGCGGCCCTCTGGCCCCGGGTGTCGAATCTGTGACACGCCGCGAATTCGCGCGAGTTTCGAAACTCTTTCCCACCGACCCGCTCGACGATTCCCGTTTCTCAAGAAAATTCCCCCAAAAGTCGATGGCCGCACCCTCTCGAGCGCCATCCGTTCGACGAGCCAGCCCGTGATCCGGTGG
>DASRLC010000246.1:0-10310 GCA_035648655.1 Polyangia bacterium | reverse complement strand
GATTCCCAGCGCGCCGCACAGGATGACGCCGCCGATGAGAAAGAACCGCGCCGCGCCCATCAGGCGCGTCCGGCCGATCTGCTTGGCACCTTTGACGCCCCCGCCGGTGAAGGCGAGACCCGCCACCAAGACAACGGCCAGTCCTATCCAAACCAGTGGGCTCATGGGCACAACATAGCGACGCCTGAGCCGGAAGGTGGAAGTGGGAAGTGGAAGTGGGAAGTGGGAAGTGGACGAGGGAGTGGAAGACGGCCGGGACCCGGACGGCGCTGTTCCGGGCGAAAAGGGGCCCTGCCGCTGTGATACCGTCGGGGGTCGGGAGGCACGCACGGGATGGCCGGACGGTACGGGATGAGCTTCGCAGCGAAGATGATCCAAGAGGGCAAGTACGTCGAAGCCGTCGAGGAGGCCACGCGCGCCGCCGCTCGGGACGACGACGATCCGGCGCCGCTGGTCGAGCGGGCCAGCGCCTACGCCTGGCTCGAGCGCTACCCGGAGGCGGTCGCCGATCTGGAGGCCGCCATCGCCCTCGACGAGACGGCCGGCGTGCTGGAGACCGACGTGGTCGACGACGCCTACTTCAGCGCGCTCTTGGGCGCCGCCAAGGTCGAGGCGAAGGCTTCGATGGAGAGCGCGACCAAAACGCTGGCCCGCTACGCGGGCATTCTCCCCGGCGGCCGGCACTTGGCCGACGCCGCGGCCTGGCCCGACCGTTTGCGCGCGGCGAGCGGCGGGTCGTGACCCCGGATCCCAAAGTCGACGGCCGGGTCTCACGCGCGCAGAAGCTGCGCGAATCGCGGCGGGCCGCCGTGCTGGCGGTGGCTCGGCGGATCTTCTCTCAGAAGGGGTACCACGCCACCAGCATCCACGACCTCATCGAGGCGGCCGACATCGCGCGGGGAACGTTCTATCTCTACTTCGAATCCAAGCGCGCCATCTTCGACGAGCTGCTCGACGATTTGGTGAAGACGCTGCAAGCGCAGGTCAAGCGGATCGAGGTCGGCGAGGGCGCGCCGCCACCGGTCGACCAGATGAACGCCACCGTCGATCGCGTGCTCAAGACGCTGCTCGACAACCGCGAGATGGCCCGCATCCTGCTGCGCGAAGCGGTGGGGATCGACGTGGACTTCGACCGCAAGCTGTCCGAATTCTACGGACGCATCGAGGCGATGTTCATGGGCGCGCTCACCACCGGCCGGCAGCTGGGCGTGGTCCGCCCCTGCGACGCCAAGGTGGTCGCGCGCTGCATCCTCGGCAGCGTCAAAGAGGTCGTGCAGTGGGCCTTCGTCGAACAGGATCCGCTGCGACTCGACATGACCCAGATGGGGCGCGAGATGATTGCGTTCACGCTCAAAGGTTGCCTGGTCGACGGGTCGTGACCGCCCCCGAGCTCACCGCGGTCGACAACCTGCCGCGTACGTTCGCCCGCATCGCCGCCATGCCGCCGCAGGCGGTGTTGGCGATCTTCCGGCGCTACGGACGTCCGCTGGCGGTCGAGATGCCCGCGCCCGCCAAGGACGATCGGCAGGCCGTCCTGCCGGCATCCCCGGGCGACGAGCCGGGCACCGGTGCCCCCGCCATCGTTCGGGTGCTTCAGGTGATGGGGTACGGAGACGTGATTCCCAACGACTACTTCGTGCTCGAATCGGCCGGCGAGGATCCCGTTGCGGTGGCCGCTCCTTTCTTTGCCGCCGCGCTCGAGGCGCTGGCGCGGGCTGCCGGCGTTGCCTAGCCCGCCGCGCGAGAGTCGGAGCGTGCACACCAATGGCCCGAACCCGATATAGGGCCGCGCTCGATTCGATCAAGCTGAGGGATCTCCCGGCCGCGGCCCTGCGGGCGGTCTGGCGGGAAGGGTACACGCGGGTCGATCTGCGGGCCGACGTGATGGCCGGCCTGGTGGTGGGAATCGTCGCGCTGCCCCTGGCGATGGCGCTCGCCATCGCGGTGGGCGTGGCGCCGCAATACGGCCTCTATACGTCGATTGTCGCCGGCGTCGTGGTGGCGGTGTTGGGTGGCTCGCGCCTGCAGGTGACCGGACCGACCGCGGCGTTCATCGTCATCCTGGCGCCCATTTACACCCGTTTCGGGATGGCCGGGCTGCTCCTCTCGGGGGCGATGGGCGGTCTCATCCTGATCGCGATGGGGTTGGCCCGCCTCGGGCAGTTCATCGAGTTCATTCCCCACCCCGTGACGACCGGCTTCACCGCCGGGATTGCCACCGTGATTGCGACCCTCCAGATCAAGGACGTCCTCGGTCTGCGATTGACACGCGCGCCGGCGAGCTTCTTCGATCGCCTCGTCGCGATGTGGCAAGCGCGAGGCTCGGCTTCGGTCGCCGAGCTCGGAATGGCGACTGTTACCCTGGCGCTGCTGGTCGCCGTCCCCCGCCTCACCAAGCGGGTCCCGTCTCCGCTGGTCGCCATCCCCTTGGCGGGTCTGCTGGCAGCCATCCTCAATCACTACTGGCCGGGCCACGCGGTCGCTACCATCGCGAGCCGATTCCACGCCACGGTGGGCGGACACCTCGTGAGTGGGGTGCCGCCATGGCCGCCGCTACCGATGCTTCCCTGGCGCGCGGCCGGCCCGAACGGTGGGCCCTTGCAGCTCTCGGCCGGCGCCCTTCGCGAGCTTCTGTCCGGCGCCTTCGCAGTCGCGATGCTGGGCGGAATCGAGTCGCTGCTGTCGGCCGTGATCGCCGACGGAATGGCGGGAACCAAGCACGACCCCGATGCCGAGCTCTTGGCGCTCGGGGTTGGGAACGTCGTGACGCCGTTCTTCGGCGGGATTCCGGCGACCGGCGCGATCGCGCGCACGGCCACCAACTTTCGCTCCGGCGCCCGCTCTCCGGTGGCGTCGATCGTCCACGCGCTCACGGTGTTGGTGGCCGTCATCGTCCTGGCGCCCCTCATCGGGTATCTGCCGATGGCCGGCCTGGCGGCGCTGTTGCTGCTGGTGGCCTGGAACATGTCCGAGCTGAAACACTTCGTCCATATCCTGCGGGTCGCACCCCGGAGCGACGTGCTCGTGCTCCTGACCTGCTTCGTCCTCACGGTGGTCTTCGACATGGTCGTCGCAGTGTCGGTTGGGGTCGTGCTCGCGGCGTTGCTGTTCATGCGACGGATGGCCGAAATCACCCAGACCCACCTGATCGGAGTCGGCGAAGGCGAACGGGCCGATGGCAACAAGATTCCCGCCGATCTCGGTAAGAAGGTCGCCATCTACGAGATCGCCGGTCCGCTGTTTTTCGGGGCCGCCCAAAAAGCGATGGCCAGCCTAGGCTCCGTGGCCGGTGGGCTCCAGGTGCTGATCGTCCGGCTCGAGAAGGTGCCGATGATGGATGCGACCGGGCTCGTCGCCTTCGAGAGCGCCATCTCGACGCTGACGGGCCACGGGTGCGTCACCATCCTCGTCGGCCTGCAGGAGCAGCCCTCCAAGCTGGTGGAGCGAGCCGGCTTGCTTCGCGGTCCTTGGCGCATCGAAATTTGCCCCGATTTGGCGTCCGCGCTGGCGGCCGCGCGTGGGCTGATCTAGAGAGAAAGGACCGCGCCCATGCCGCAGCCTGAGATTCCCGACTTCGTTTCGTTGCTCCCCGACCGGGTCTGGTATCTGACCCAAAGTGGGCAGGACATGTGGTGCCGGCGGCCGCACGGTTTCTTCTTCACCTCCAGCCAGGCGGCGATCGATTTTGCGGCGGCGATCGGCACCGAGCTGGAGCTGCAGCCGATCGGCGTGGCCTCGAAGGAGCTCATCTCCGAAGAGGGAATCGCCGCCATGAATGCCCTGGCGGTGACCCGGATCTTCGTCGATCCGCGCTTCGACCCCGAGACGGGCGACGTCTTCGGCCGGATCCTGCGCATTGCCCCCAAGGTGGCGGGGATCGTCTAAAACCGGCCGCGCGTCGGACCAGGCGGCCCTCATTATCCCAGGCGGGACGGGCGGTTGGGGCAGGGCGCTTGATCTTCGCCCCACAGATGACTACAGTCTCCGGAGTTCAAAGACTGAAGTGTCAGTCTACTTGGTCGGTATCGTTCTCGGTTTCGTTTTCGATCTCTTTGCAAGGGAGCATGCGTGGCTGCAGAAGTTTCGCCGGTGAATCCTCGGACTGAAGCGGTTGCGGTCGGCATCGACGTCGGCTCCACGACCGTCAAGGCGGTGGTGGTGGACCCGGTGACCAAAGAGATCCTTTGGAGCGACTACCTGCGCCATCAGACCAAGCAGGCGGAGTTCGTGCTTTCGTTCCTGGAGCGCATCGCGGCCGCTTTCCCGAACCTGGCCAATCACCAGATCCGCACCTTCATCACCGGCTCGGGCGGCGCGCCGATCGGCCCCCACCTGGGGTCCAAGTTCGTTCAGGAAGTGAACGCGGTGACGCTGGCGGTCGAGACGCTGCACCCCGATGTCGGGTCGGTCTGCGAGCTGGGCGGTCAGGACGCCAAGATCATCATCTTCAAAAAGAACGAGGAGACCGGCGGCAAGACCGCCATCACCTCGATGAACGACAAGTGCGCCTCGGGCACCGGCGCGACCATCGACAAGTGCGTCATCAAGGTCGGGTTGCCCAACGAGGAGGTCGTCAAGATCGGCTTCGACGACTCGAAATTGCACCACGTGGCCGCCAAGTGCGGCGTCTTCGCCGAGACCGACATCGTCAACCTGGTCAAGAACGGCATCCCGTCGCTCGAGATCATGAACTCGCTGGCCGACGCGATCGTGATGCAGAACCTGTCGGTGCTCACCCGCGGGAACACGCTGCGCCACAAGGTGCTGCTGCTCGGCGGGCCCAACACCTATCTGCCGTTCTTGCGCGACTGCTGGCGCAAGCGCATTCCCGAGACCTGGCGCGATCGCGGCTACGCCTATCCCAAGGACGTGCCGATCGAAGAGCTGATCATCGTCCCCGAGAACGCGCAGTACTATGCGGCCTATGGCGCAGTGGTCTACGGCCTCTACGAGAACGCCGAGGTCGGCCTGTACAAAGGCATGGACGGCCTCAAGGACTTCATTCTCAACGGCCGCGCCGCGCGTCTCGGCGAGACCGCCGGGCCCCCGCTGCTCACCCAGGGCACCGATCGCGGCCGCGCCGAGCTGGACGAGTTCAAGGCGCTCTACACCATCCCCAAGTTCACCGACGCGACGTTCGAGGCCGGTCAGGTCGTCAAGGTCGTCATCGGCATGGACGGCGGGTCGACCTCGTCGAAGGCCGTGCTCATCGACTACGACACCGGCGAGCTGCTCAAGAAGTCGTACATGCTCTCCAAGGGCAACCCGATCGCCGACACCAAGGAGATTCTGGCGGGCCTCAAGGCGTACATCACCGATCAGGGCGCGATCATGGAGGTCATGGGCTTCGGCGCCACCGGTTACGCGGCCGATGTGCTCAAGGAGTCGGTGAAATCCGATACCTCGATCGTCGAGACGGTCGCCCACATGATGTCGGCCACCCACTACTTCGGCGACATCGACGTGGTGTGCGACATCGGCGGGCAGGACATCAAGGTTCTGTTCATGCAGAACGGCGACATCCGGAACTTCCGCCTATCGAACCAGTGCTCAGCCGGTAACGGCATGCTGCTGCAGGCGATGGCCGATCAGTTCGGCGTCAAGGTGACCGACTACGCCGACGTGGCCTTCGAGGCCAAGCTGTCGCCCAAGTTCAGCTACGGCTGCGCGGTGTTCCTCGATTCGGATCGCGTGAACTTCCAGAAGGAGGGCTTCTCCAAAGAGGAGCTGCTGGCCGGCCTGGCGCAGGTTCTCCCCAAGAACGTCTGGCAATACGTGGTCCAGATCCCGCGCATGGCGGAGCTGGGCAAGAAGTTCGTGCTCCAGGGCGGTACGCAGCACAACCTGGCCGCGCTCAAGGCGCAGGTCGACTACATCAAGGCGCGCGTCCCGGGCGCCGAGGTGTTCGTCCACCCGCACACGGGCGAGGCCGGCGCGATCGGCGCCGCCATGGAGACCCGCCGCGTCGTCACGCGCAAGGGGTTCTCGACCTTCATCGGCATCGACGCCGCCATCAACCTGGAGTTTCAGGCGGTCAACGACGAGTCGACCCGCTGCCACTTCTGCCCCAACAACTGCGCCCGCACCTTCATCGACACCAAGACGCCCGACGGCCGCACCTCGCGCTACATCTCGGGGTTCTCCTGCGAGAAGGGGACGGTCGAATCGGAAGAGGCGATGATCGCGCTCAGCAAGGAGCGCAAGAAGCTGATGAAGGAGTTCCCGAACCTGGTCGACTACGAGTCGAAGCAGGTCTTCCGGCACTTCTACGATCCCGAGCCGATGCCGGAGGCCTCCCAGGTGGTCGGCGACGTCGAGGTCGAGAAGACCTTCCTGGGCGTCAAGAAGAAGAGCGTTCAGCGCAACTTCCGCCGCTCGTCGCCGGAGAGCTGGCAGGCACGCCGGGTGGTGCGGGTCGGCATCCCCAAGGTTCTCAATAACTGGACGCTGGCGCCGTTCTTTCGGACCTACCTCGAGACGCTGGGCCTGCAGAAACAGAACGTGGTCTTCTCCGACGAGACCTCCGAGGAGATGTGGCAGAAGGGTGGCAAATACGGGTCGATCGATCCCTGCTACCCGTCGAAGGTCGCGCAGGCCCACATCCACAACCTGCTCTTTGATCACCATCAGCCGGAAGAGGGGGGCAAGAAGCTCAAATATCTATTTTTCCCCTGCATCACCCACGTCGTGCCCGGGCTCAACAAGCTGATGGACACCGCCTCCTGCCCGATCGTGGCCGGCGCGCCCGAGGTCATGAAAGCGGCCTTCACCAAGGAGACCGATTTCTTCGCCGAGCGCGGTATCACCTACGTCGATCCGGCGCTGACCTTCACCGAGCCGGCGCTGCTCAAGAGCCAGCTCTTCGCGGCCTGGGGCGAGCTGCTCGGTGTGACCGAGGACGAGAGCGACTTCGCCTGCCATCAGGGCTGGAAGGCGATGGACATCGTCGACGCCGACCTGCAGAAGAAGGGTCGCGCTATTCTGGAGACGGTCGAAGAGGAGAACCGCGTGGCGGTGCTCATGATCGGCCGCCCGTACCACTCGGACCCGGGCCTCAACCACGGCGTCCTGGAAGAGTTCCAGGTGCTCGGCTACCCGATCCTGTCGATGCGCTCGATTCCCAAGGATCCGGAGTGGCTGTATCGCTTTTTCGAAAGCGATATCAAGGCCGGGCGGATCGAGACGGCGCTGGAGGTGCAGGACGTCTGGCCGGAGAACTACTCGGCCAACTCGGTGCAGAAGGTCTGGGCCGCCAAGTTCGCAGCGCGCCACCCGAACGTGGTGGTGCTGGATCTGTCGTCGTTCAAGTGCGGCCACGACGCGCCGACCTACGGCCTCATCGACTCGATCATCTCGACCTCGGCGACGCCCTACTCGGCGCTGCACGACATCGACGCCAACAAGCCGGGGGGATCGATCAAGATCCGCGTCAAGACCTACGCCCACTCGCTCAAGCTGCACGAGGAGCGGCTCGAAGACACCGGCAAGCGCCAAGACGAGCTCAAGTACCGGATGGAAGAGAAGCGCCTGTCGTTGTTGGAGCTCAAGCGGCAGCAGCTCGAGGCGCGCAAGCAGCAGGACCCGGCGCTCGAGAAGATGATCAACGAGACAAAAGAGAAGGTCGCGGCCTACTCGAAGAGGGTCGAGGCCAACCGGCCCAAGGTGAACCCGATCGAGCAGGCCAAGGACGCTGGCCTGATTCGGCTGGGCGTCAAGAAGACGGTCAACGATCAAGAAGTTGTGGCGCGCGTTTAACCCGCAAATCGGAACCTGGACGGAGGACTCAGTGGAAACTATCGAGAAGACTCAGAGCGACACCAGCCGCAAGCGGCTCCCGATTCTCGGCGACGCCGCCAACGTCGACATCGACGTCGAGGCCGAGCTCAAGAAGTTCGAGATCGAGCAGATGGCCGCCCTCGGCCTCGAGGCGGGCAAGGAGCACTGGCGCGACGACAACCCGACCACCTTCACCGGTGGCCAGCGCGCGCATACCACGCTGCTCATCTCGGGCTTGACGATGGCGCACGACCTGTTCCTACAGGGCGCGCTCCGCGGTATCGGCTACAAGGTGAAAGCCATCGACGTGCCCGACAACTCGGCGCTGACCTTCGGCAAGGAGTTCGGCAACCGCGGTCAGTGCAACCCGACCTACTTCACGGTCGGCAACCTGATCAAGTACGTCACCTGGCTGCGCGACGACCAGAAGGTTCCGGTCAAGGACATCGTCGAGAACTACGTCTTCGTGACCGCCGGCGCTTGCGGTCCTTGCCGTTTCGGCACCTACGTCACCGAGTACCGCAAGGCGCTCCGCGACTCGGGCTTCGAGGGCTTCCGCGTCCTCCTGTTCCAGCAGCAAGGCGGCCTCAAGCAGGCCACCGGCGACGAGCAGGGCCTCAAGATGAACCCCGAGTTCTTCAAGGCGATGCTCAAGGCCATCCTGATCGGCGACGTGCTGAATATGGTCGGCTACCGCATCCGCCCCTACGAGGTGGTGCCTGGGTCGACCAATGAGGCCGTCGAGGCCTCGAAGAAGCTGATCCACGACGCCTTGTCCGACCCCAAGGGCAAGTCGCTGCTCTGGGCCCTCGTCCAGACGCGCCGCAACCTCATGAACGTCGAGGTCGACCGCAGCATCGTCAAGCCGAAGGTCTCGATCATCGGCGAGTTCTGGGCCATGACGACCGAGGGCGACGGCAACTACGGTCTGCAGAAGTTCCTCGAGCAAGAGGGCGCCGAGTGCGACATCCAGCCGGTCACGGCCTGGATCCTCTTCATGATCTGGGAGCAGACCTGGGACACCCAGCAGCGGATGGTCCTACGCGGCGAGGACAAGGCCCGCAAGGGTCTGTCGGGCGTCAATGTCCGCAAGAAGCTGCTCATGCTGTGGCTGGCCAAGCACGCCATCAAAGGCAGCTTCTACGGCGTGGGCCACCTCATGGGCCTGCACGGCGTGCACCTGTCGGACATGGACACCGTGGCCGAGGCGGCGGCGCCGTTCTACAACAACCACCTGCGCGGCGGCGAAGGGCACATGGAGGTCGGCAAGCTGATCCTCAACATCGCCAAGGCCAAGGCCACCATGACCTTGTCGGTCAAGCCGTTCGGCTGCATGCCGTCGGCGGGCGTCTCGGACGGCGTTCAATCCATGATCACCGAGAAGTATCCGCAGGGGATCTTCTGCCCGATCGAGACCAACGGCGACGGCGCCGTGAACGTCTACTCGCGCGTCCAGATGATGCTCTTCAAGGCCCGCCTGGCGGCGCGCGCCGAGTACCAGAGCGAGCTCGAGAAGAACGGCCTCACGGTGACGGAGCTGCGCGCGTACCTCCAGGGCAAGAACTGGCGGGGCTCGTCGCTGTTCTACCCGCGCCACGGCTCGGTCGCCAGCTCGGCGGCCAACCTGGTGCAGCACGTGGTGGGCGATCTCAAGAAGACCCGCACCGGCAAGGTCATCGACTTCACCAAGCGGCTCCTGCAGCGCGGATCCAAGGCCAACCCGGCCAAGACCGAGAGCGACCTGCGCGTCGCCGCCAACGCCAACTAGTTCTTCCGCTTCGCGCTCTGCGAACCACCAACCGAAGCGACGTCCCGCGGGCTGACCTTGGCCGCGGGACGTTCCTTTTTCGCCGCCTGGTCACAACATGCTGAACGTCATCACAGAGAAGCTGCGCGCCCTCGTCAACCAAGGCCTGCAGGAGAGCCAATCGGATGGCCCTCTGGTGCGCCGGGTTCGTGAGGTGGCCAATACGGTCAACGATCTCCTCGGCAAACCGATCCGCGCCCAAGCCGGCACGGGCGCCACCGGGGCGCATGCGGCCGGCACGCCGGCCGTCGTCACGCCGCTGGTGCGCGAGCAGGCGCCGGTGATCCTGTACTTCGACGGCAAGGACCACCGCACCAAGACCAAGGTCGAAGAGCTGCTCAAAGCGCGCGACATCAAGTTCAGCCTGCTCGACGTCACCAACGACGAAGCCGAGCGCTCCTGGGTCATCACCGCCGCCAAGCGCGAAGAGTTCCCGATCGTCGTCATCGCCGGCACGGCCGTGGGCGGCTTCGAGGAGCTCACGCAGCTGGACGTCCAGGGCGACCTCAAGCGCCGCGTGTTCGGACCGCAATAGCGACAGCGCGCTCTCGACACCAGGTGCTCCGGCGCGCCGTTTGCCAGAACGGCGTCGGCCTTGCGATGCCGCCTCTGCTCCTCTGCGCTTGACACGGGTCGGGAGAGTGTCAATTCTCTGTCGGGGCCGCCAGGCTGGCGGTGTAGAGCCACGATCTTCATAGGAGCGAGCATGACCCGTACGACGCGGTGG
>DASRLC010000245.1:0-5741 GCA_035648655.1 Polyangia bacterium | reverse complement strand
CCGCAACATCCTGGTCGCGACCCCCGACGGCGCGCAGGTCCCCCTCGGGCAGCTCGCGCAGATCGCCGAAGAAGACGGGCCGTCGCTCATCTACCGCGAGGACAACCGCCGCTATGCGCCGGTGAAGTTCTCGGTGCGCGGCCGCGATCTGGCCTCCACCATCGCCGAGGCCCAGGAAAAGATCGCCGAGAAGATCAAGCTCCCCTACGACACCCACCTCGAGTGGGCGGGCGAAATCAACCAGCTCAACGAGGCGACCGCGCGCCTGGTCCTGATCATCCCGATCACGCTGCTCGTCATCGCGATGCTGGTCTACTCCTCGGTGAAAAATTGGAAGGATTTGCTCATCGTGCTGGGCGGGATCCCCGTCGCCTGCACGGGCGGGATCCTGGCGCTGCTCATCACGCGCACCAATTTTTCGATCTCGGCCGCCATGGGCTTCATCTCGATCTTCGGCATCGCGGTCCAGGACGCCCTCATCGTGGTCACCTACGCGCAGCGGCTGTGGGACGAAGGGATGGGCCTCGAAGAGGGGGTGCGCAACGCCGCCGAGCGGCGGCTGCGTCCGGTGCTGATGACCACCTTCGTCGCGATGCTGGGGCTGACGCCGGCCGCGCTGTCGCACGGGATCGGCGCCGACACCCAGAAGCCGCTGGCCATCGTGGTGATCGGCGGCGCGCTGGTGTTGGCGATCATTCCGCGACTGCTGCAACCCGCGCTGCTGGTCATGGCCCACGCCGGCGAGCGCCGCTGGACGCGGCTGACGGAGGCCGAGCGGGCCCGCGACCTCGCCATCGGCGAGTCGCCCGAGCCGGCGCTCTGATCGGCGCTCAGGCCGCCGGGTCGGCGCGGAACGCGCGCCGCAGCCAGCGCTCGGGCGCATAGCATCCCACCAGCAACGTGCTCATGAGCAGTGCGAACCAGATCACCGGCCCGAACATGAGGCCGATCATCGCGTGCATCGAGAGCGCGACCACCACCGCCGCCTTCCGCGTCCAGGGGAGCAGAAACCACAGTGGCGCCGCGACCTCGAAAGTGAGCGACAAATACTGCAGCGCCTGCCAGGCCCAGCCGGGGACCGAACGCACCAGGAACCACGAGATCGCGGTCTGGTAATTGTCGTGCAGGTGGCTCCAGAGCACGTCGCCCGAGAGCCAATCGCCGCGCAGCTTGGCGATCCCAGCCCCCGAGTACATCGCAGCCAAGAAGATCTGGAAGTAGCGGATCACGCCCCCCGCGACGTGCGTCGGACGCGGCGCCTCCGGATGCCGGCGGTGCCGCCGCCAAGCGTCCAGGCCATACCGCGCGCCGCAGGGGCTGAGCCAGAGCGCGAGCGCGATCATCGGACCCAGCTTGCTGACGGTGAAGGCCTCCAGGCGATCCGCCAGCGCCAGGTAGGCCAGTAAGATCGCGAACGCGCCGGCGGCGAAGCGGGTCAGCAGGCCCGCCGACAGACAGAGGCCAAAAAGCGTGGTGGCGATTGCCACCAGCCAGGCCACCGCCGGCGAGACCGGCGGCAGATAGAGCGGCTGCCGCCAATCGTGACCGCCCAGATACGGCACCCGAAAGCCGATCGGGCTCAACCAGTGATCGGCATGGATCAACCGCGACGACAGGAACGCCAGCAGTATCAGCGGCGCCACGATCCGGATCAGCTCGAGCCGTTCGATCGGCTGCGGCGCCTCGAACCAGCGCTGCAGGCGCTCGAAGGGGGTTTGCGGCTGCGTCGGTCGTCTCATGGTGTCGGAGCGGGAGATGGAGCTTGGGTGCCGGCCGCCAAGTCGGCGCAGCGCTGCTCGCGGTCGCGCTTGTCGGTCACGTACCAGTAGTGCCGCTCGACGCTGGGCGGGTAATCGGCCAGCGGGAGGCGCTGGTACCGCGCCTCGGGCGTGCCGGGCGGTGGGATCGGAATGCGCAGGCTGAGCAGCATCACGCCCCCGATGCGGGCCTCGGGATGGGCGCGGTTCTGCTGGCCCGCGATGAAGCGATCCAGCTCCGCCAGCACCTTGCGCTGATGCAGGTGAAAGAACATCGCGCGATAAAAACGGCTCTCCTTGTCGTCGCGGCGGATCGGAAAATACGGGCGCACGTCGAGCTCGGCGAAATGCTCGCCGTCGCAGAACCAGGCTTCGGCGCGCCACTCGATGATGTCGCGGGCCGCGTGCGGAAAGAGCGCGGCCTCCTGCACGAAGAACCGCAACGGCAGCGGCAACGCCGGGTCGGCCGCCCCGTTTCCCGCCGCGTCGAGCCAGACCGCGAACACGTATAGGCCGGCCAGCACCGCCGCGATCTGGCGCAACCGCCGCGGCGCCCACGGCTGGGCCAGCCTCGGACTGTCGACCTTGGAGGGACCACCCTGGGCAGGGATGGGCTTGCGGGGATCGGGCTTCGGCGAGCCGGGCTTGGACGCCATTGGGGCGATCTAACAAGAGATGGTACGCGGCGTCCAAGGGCTCGCCGGTCGAGCTCTCCGCCGACCCGACGCGGCGTGAGCCGAACCACTAACCCGCGACCAGTATCGAGGGTCCCTCATCTGAAGATCGGAGGATTCGAGCCATGAAACGGTTATTGACGGCTGTGCTCGGGTTGGCACTTTTGGCGGCGCCTGTCGCGGCCTTCGCGCGCGGTGGCGGATTCCACGGCGGCGGCGGATTTCACGGCGGTGGATTCCACGGCGGCGGATTCCACGGCGGCGGCGGATTTCACGCCGGACTGGCGGTGGGACTTCACGGCGGACCTGGCTTCCGCGGCGGACCTGGCTTCGTGGGCCGACCTGGCTTCAGCGGAACAGGCGTACGCGCCGGCGTGCCCGCGGCGCGGGGGTGGAACCCCGGCTATTGGGGCTTCCGGGGCGGCGCGCGGGTTTGGATCGGGCCGGGTTGGGCCTATCCGCCCTACGCGGGCTCACTCTGGCTGGCTCCGCACTGGGTCTGGAACGGCTACACTTGGGTCTGGCAGGCCGGCTACTGGGAACCGCCCGTGTACTGACCGATCGTTGCTCCCAACATGAAACGCCAACAGCTCGGCCGAGCAGGTGCTCGGTCGGGCTGTCGATCTATCTATGCGTCGGTGCCCCAGCGTCGCCGCGCCGCAGCCGGGGTCCGGCGTCGAAGCGCCGCGAGAAGAAGCGCCCCGAGCATGAGCGCCAAGCCGCCAGTACCGGGACCTTCGGCGGCGTCGCACTTGCAAGTCGTGACGCCGCCTTCGTGGGCGCCGCTGGTTCCGCTGCCGCCCGCACCACCAGTCCCGGTACCGCTTTGGCCCGCCGTGCCGGTACCCGAGCCGCCCGCGCCGGTGCCCGCATGGCCGGCCGACCCCGTGATGGCCGCGCCCGCATCGGGCTGCGGCCCGATCACCATACCGCCGTCGGGGACCGAGCACTCGCCGCCGGAGCAGCTCTGGCCGGTCGGGCAAACGACCCCTTGGCAGCCGTCCTGGCAAGCGCCCTTCACGCAGACCGTGGCGGGCGGGTTACACGTAACCTTGTCGCACCCCTGATCGACGCAGGTGCCACCTGTGGTACAGGTCTGTCCGCTCGGGCACGCCCTACAGGAACAGGGGGAGACGCAGGCGCCGTTCTCACAGACCTGCGAGCTGTCGCAACTGATGCCGGAGCAGGGGTCCACACAGTTGCCAATGCGGCAGACCTGGTCCGGTGGGCAAGTCACGCCCTCGCAGCCACCGACGCACAGGCCACCGTGGCAGACCTGTCCCGAATCGCAGGTGACGCCGATGCAAGACTTCTCTTTGCAAAGCTGATCGGTGGTGTCGCAGACGGTCGGCGGGCTACAGGGAAACTCGTTGTTGGTGCAAGGGTAGACGCAGACGCCCTGGCTACAGACCTCGCCCGACGGACAGAGATTAGGCGCCTCCGGATTGTCGATGGTCCCGTCGCAGTCGTCGTCGAGACCATTGCAGACCTCGGCTCGGGCTGGCGTATTCGACACGCAGTTGATCGTCATCCCGCCGTTCGAGCACTCCGTGGTGCCGTTGGCGCAGATCCCCTGCATCATCGTGTCGCATGGGACTCCGCCCCCCTCGCAATCAAGACCAGTGACGTAGAAGACGAAATCGTTGAAGTCACCGTCGCACCCGTCGGCTGTCCAACTCGACGCCGGCATCGGAAGATCCTCGTACGCGATGTAATACGCGCTCGGATCAACCGTTGATTGATAGATCAGCGTCGTGACCCACGGGACGCCGTATTGAGTCGAAATTGTATTGAGCTCGGCCTGAGAATACTTCGTCTGGCTGCACTGACCGGAATTCCCGATCAGCGCAAAGCCAACTTGGCCGCCAGCGTAATTCGGGTTGGAACGTATGACGCCCGCGTCCCACGAGTAGACGACCCAAGTATGCTGGCCGACCTGATTGGGATCCGTGTTCATGACTGCGAGCGGGCAAAAATCACCGTCCTTGCAACTGATGCCGTTGGGCGGCGCCTGCGTCAGATCCGCCGGAACGAGCGTGTAAATTTGGTTTACTGCGGGCGGCGTCGTGCCCCCAGCGGTAGCGTTGTACCAGCCGAGTGCGTTCTTGCAGCCGCCGCCATGAAGGACGATCTGGCCCGTGAATCCGCATTGGGGCGAAAACGTACCCGGGGTCTGATGCGCATCTACTGACGGATTCAGTGTCTCTCCGCGGGCGGCGAAAAGCCCCGTCAAGGTGTCGGCAGAGGCAGGGAACCCTCGGCTCGTGACTACGCTAATCTCGGAGGCCGGCGACGGTTGTGGCAGCGGAGTCGCGTCAGGCTCCGAAACCGTGGCCATCGCGGGAGACGCCGCGACCAGCGAGAAAACAGCCAACAGAGGCAAGAAACGGAGAACGGTCTTCAAGCTAGGGGGCTGCTTCATGACCCCGATCTTGCGCCATTTTGAGGTCCTGGGGAACTTCGAATTGCCACCACCGGTTGCTCGCCGGATCTCCTTCGGGTAGATCCTGTGCCCACTCGACAGGAGAACCCGATGTATTACCTGACCATTCGCCAGTTCATGCGTTCGCTCAAGAACCTGGACCTCGTCCTCGGCAAGGCCGAAGCCCACGCCACGGCGCGCAAGTTCGACGTCAACAACTTCTTCACGGCGCGGCTCTACCCGGACATGCTGCCGTTCTCGGTCCAGGTGCGCATCGCCTGTGACGCCGCCAAGCTGGCCGCCTCGCTGCTGTCGGGCAAGGAAGCGCCCGCGCACGAGGACAACGAGACCACCTTCGCCGAGCTGCGCGGCCGCATCGGCAAGTGCCTCGGGTACCTCGAGACGCTGACGGCCAAGGACTTCGAGAAGACCACCCCGGACATGATCGTGAAGCTCAAGGGCAACGGCGGCCGACCGGACCGGACACTGCGCGCCAACGAATTCCTGCTGGCCCGTCAGATCCCGAACTTCTACTTCCACGTCACCACCGCGTACGATCTTCTCCGCCAGGGTGGCGTCGAAATCGGCAAGGGCGACTACCTGGGCCAGCTGGAATACCTCGAAGCCTGAGCGTCGGCGCCGACACCAACGAGGAACTTTGACCAAGCCCAAGGTCTCCTCGGCGCTGATTCTGGTCTGGCTGGCCGCGTGCGCGTCGTCGGCGCGCGCGGACGACGACGACGCGCCGGTCGAAGCCCGGCACCCCCGCGCGGCCGCCCCCGCCGACGACGCGGCCTCGGACGAGGCGCCGGCGCCCGAGAGCCCGGCGCCAGAGCCGGCTTCGCCCAATGAAACGTCCCCCGACGACGCCGGATCCGTGCTCTCGAC
>DASRLC010000244.1:0-5228 GCA_035648655.1 Polyangia bacterium | reverse complement strand
CTTCTGGACCCGTGGTCACCCGCAGCGTGCGCAGCGGCTTATCGCTGGACTCGGCGGCGGCGACGCCGACCTCGACTTCGACGTTCGGCGCGGGTGAATAGTCGGCGTGGGTGGCCCGCACGCGCGCCGCCACCGGTTGGTTGCGCGCGTACTCCAGGCGATCGAGCTCGATGTGCAGCAACACGAGGGCCGGATCGCGCACCAGCCAACGGATGGCGTTCTCCCAGAAGCGCTGGAACGCGCGGCCGTCTTCCCCCTCGCCGGCGGCCAGGAATCCCCAGTGCCAGGCGGTGTCGGTGAGCAGCGCCAGCGACCGGCCCTTGCCGGCCTCGCCCGCGACCAGCACCGGCGCCGGCTTGCCGTCCGCGCCTTTGAGCGTGGGGTGGGTGAGCAAGGTCGTGGCGCCGGCCTTGGCCCGCAGCACCCGGTCGATCCCCTCCAGCGGCGGCAGCTTGCCCCAATGCAGCTCGTTGTCGTGCGGATCGAGTAGCAGCGAGGTGATCGGGTGGGTGCGCCCCTCGGTGGTCAAGCGCGGCTTGAAGCTGTCGGTCGTGAGGTTGGGATCGTTTTCGCCGTCCATGGTGGGTGGGATGGGCGGCAGCTCGACCGGCAGCACGTCGCGCAGCGCCGTCAATCCATAGCCGCCGCTCGCGAACGACAGGTCGCCGCCGATCATCGCCAGCGCGCCGCCCCCCTCGACGTAGTCACGCACATTGGGGAGAAACGGCTCGACCCCGTAGGGCGCGTAGTTGAAGTTCTGGAAGATCACCAAGTCGAACGAGCGCAGCTGCTCCTCGAAGATCTCGAAGGTCGGGAACGGAATCAGCGACAGGTCGTCGTGATTCCAGGGCTGCTCGTCGGTCTCGGTGCGCAGGATGAAAAAAGAGACCAAATCGACGTTGGGATCGCGGCGCAGCATCGCGCGCACGAAGCGCTCGTCCCACGAGGGGCGGCCGGTCAGGTGCAGAACCCGCACCCGATCGCGAATCACCTTGAGCGTGAACGACTGCTGGTTGTTGCTGGCCAGCGCTTCGCCGGCCAGGACCGGCGTCGAGATCCGGAAAACGAAGTTGCCCGGGTGATCCGGGAGCCAATCGAAGGCGATCTTCTCTTCCGAGCGATCGCCGTGCAGGACCACGCCGCGCGTCGCGATGGGACGACCGTCGCGCTCGAGCGTGACCTCGACCTGGCGATCGGGCAGGCCGGTCTGGCGGACGACGGCCTCGATGCTGACCGGCGTCCGCACGAAGGCGAACCCATCCGCTAGCACGGCGGCGATCGAGAGATCGCGCAGCGATTTTTCCCCCAGGCCGACGGTGTGGATCGGCGCGCCCAGGGCCTCGATCGCGGCGTGGGTGCCCGCATCGAGCGGACCCTCGCCGATCCGCCCGGTGTCGACGCCGTCGGAAATGAGCAGCACGGCGCCCAGATCGCGCCCGGCGTAGCGCGCGCGCAGCTCCCCCAGCGCCTCGCCGATGCGGGTCGCGTCGGCGGACGGTGGCTCGCGCAACGACGCCGCGGTGGCCGGTGTGACGGCCTCACCGAACGTATAGAGATCCACCTCGTGGCCGTCGCGTTGCCAGCCGGCCATCTCGGGCGCGGCGTGTTCCAGGAGCGCCGCCGCCCGCTCGGCGCGCGACGGCCCGCCGTCGGGGGGCCGGACCTCCATCGAGCGCGAGGCGTCCACCAGCACCGCCACGCGGTTGGGGACGCGTGAGACCTGCCGCAGCTCCACCGTCGGCTCGAGCGCCGTCACGAGGCAAGCGATCACGCCAGCGGTGCGCAGGCCGAGCAATAGCCACCCCCGACCGCGCCGCTCTTCGATCAGCGCCAGCGCCGACAGCGCGACCGCCAGGGCGGCGGCCGCCACCAGCGCCGCGACGCCGATCCGTCCCAGACTTCCTGCCACCCCCAGACCGATGCGCCAGTCGTTGTAGCCGCCCGGAAGCTGAAACAGGCCCCTCATCGGGCGAACCGGCGCGTGCGCAAGATGTAGTCGATGTGCGCCTGCTCGGTCTTGTAGTCGAGGCAGAGCGCATACATCACCAGGTTCACGCCGAGGCGAAAGGCTTCCTCGCGCTGGTCGTCGCCGCCGGGGATCACCTCGTGCTCCCAGCGTCCGAAACCGTCGCGGGCCCAGGCGCCGGTCAGGTCGTTTTGCGTGTAGACCACCGCCAGGCGCCGGTCGTGCTCGACGCCTTCCAGATAGGGCGCGGCCACGATCCTCCCCGGCGCGCCGTGAAGCACGTAGAAGGATTTCCACAGGACGTGGCTGTCCGGGATCCGGATCGGCAGCTCACCGGGCAGCGTCTGTGCCAAGAGGCGTCGCACCGACTCGTCGAAGCCGCCGCCGGCCCGCCCCTCGCACGAGTCGATCAGCAGGAAGCCGCCGTAGGTGATGTAGCGGCGCAGCCGCGCGATGTCGGCCTCGGGCGGCAGCGCGAAGCCGCGATCCCCGGAGAGCACCAGGAACGGAAAGTGAAAGAGGTTGGGATCGCCGAGACGCAGCTCGACCGAATCCGAGGCGGTCTGGACGCTGGTGCGGCGCACGATCTCCCAGGCCAGGCGCTTGAGCGCGGTCGGCCGCGGATCGGGCAGGCCCGGCAGGTTGACCCGGGCGAAATGAAACAGCGAGCGATCGCCGATGGCCCAGCCGGCGCGCGGTCGCAGCAGCGGCAGCAACGACGCGCCGGCGCCCAGAGTCAGAAAACCACGGCGCGAGACGCGGCGGGTCGCGCTCACGGTGCCACCCGCTTCGTCCAGCGCGGAGTTTGCACTAGACTGCCGCGCACATGCGCACCCGAGGTCCGACCGCGTTGCTGGCTTCCGGCCCGACGTCGTGGCTGGTCGCCGCGTGGTTGATCGCTGCATTTTCGAGTCGTTCGGCGCAGGCCACACCCGCCGCGGTCGGATCCGACGCGCCCTTGGCCGCCAACGACAACGCTGGCGCCGGCGCGGCGCAGATGCCGGTTGCGACCATCGCCGCGACCAACGCCGCCGGCGACGGTGCGGACGTTCCACCGGCGCCATCGCCGCCCGCAACCATCTTGCCGGCGAACGCGGCCGGCGACGGCGCGGCTCCGCCACCGCCTCGGCCGGCGCTCAAACGTTTTCCGCGACTCAAACAACCCTCGCTGCTGCATCTCGATCAATTCGGATTGGCCGTCTTGCCGGGTTCAGGCTACCGCATCATCGCGCCGTACCAAGACATGGTTCCGTGCGGCCAACAAAATAAGCGCGTCTGCACCGGGTGGCTGCCGTTCTTCATCGACGTTCAGCCCTCGTTCGGCCTGACCCGACACTGGGACGCGCTGGTCGATCTCCGCTTCGGGGTGGTGGCCGACTTCAGCCAGTCGCACCAGTTCGCGGTGGCGCCCGGCTTTCGCTATTGGGTCGATCCCGATCTCGACATGAAGTTCTTCGCGACGTTCCAGGGCGTCTACGATCTGAATCCGCAGCACGATCCCGGCGTCAAAGACTATGACTTGGGGGTGCGTAACGCGAACGGATTCATGTTCGAGGTCATGCGCAACCTGGGCTTCTATCTCCAGTTCGGTGAGACGCTGGGGTTGGTCCGCTGGTTGCGCTTCGAGATCGACGGCGGCATCGGCATTCAGGCCAGGTTCCCCTAGAATCTGAAGGTCGCCATGATCCGGGTGGGCCGATTGGACCGAATGGACGTCGAGGCCGCAGCCGGCGTCCTCTACGACGCCTTCGGCGCGGTCTATCGGCAGCGCGGACATGCGCCGCCGTTCCCGACCCGCGACAGCGCCGCCTGGCTCTGCCGCGCCTATCTGGATCTCGACCCCGAGGGGTGTGCGATCGCCCGTTCGGGGTCCGAGGTGGTGGGCGTGGGATTCGCGCACCCGCGCGGGGACGCGACCAGCATCGGGCCCCTGGCCGCGCGCCCGGGCGCGCCACCCGGCGTGGCGCGCGCCCTGATGGGCGAGCTGGCCGCGGTCGCGGTCCACTCGACCAGCCTGCGGTTGTTTCAAGACAGCTTCAACCCAGATTCCTTCGGTCTCTACGCGCGGCTCGGCTATTCGGTGGTCGATGTCGCGCCGTACCTGCTGGCGGAGCGCCTTGCGCCGCCACCCGCCGCGCCGCCGGCGGTCCGCGCGTTGGGATCGGAGGATCTGCCGGCCGTCGAACGCTACGACCTGAGGCGCACCGGCGCCGATCGGCGTCGCGACATTGCGCTCTTGGCGTCGACCGGCAGCGGCCTTCTCGCCTATGGGCCCGACCACGAGATCACCGGCTACCTCTTCTTCCGCTCGTTGCCCGCGCGGGTGGTGATCGGACCCGGTGTCGCCGAATCGGCCGAACAGATGGCGGCACTGATCGACGGCGTGGCTTTCGAGCTGCCTGGCCGCGGCGCGGTGATCCGGGGATCGGCCGCCACGCCGGCGGTGCTCTTGCGCGCGTTCGAGCGGGGCTTTCGGGTCGACCACCTGGGCAATCTGATGGTGGCGGGAACGTACGCGCCACCACCGGCCCAACTCTACGCGCTCTTCCCCGAGAGCCTGTGAACATCGGCTCTCGCTCGCCGCGTGAGCCTGGTCGCCAGCGGTCGTGCGCGAGCGTGGTATGGTTCTGCACACCTGATGCGGCGGGCTCAACCGCCGGTGGGTTTCGGTAAATGGACGTCCGCTGCGATCGCTGTCAGACCGAATACGAGCTCGATGACGAGAGCGTGGCCGATGGCGGTGCGTCCGTACAGTGCACCTCTTGCGGCAACACCTTCGTGGTCGGCCGCCAGCGACGTCCCGAAACCGCTCCGCCGGCCGCGCAGACGGCGAAGCCGGCCCCAGCGGGATCGACGACGTCGTCGTGGATGCTGACCACCGAAGAGGGGAAGACCCACCGCTTCCGGGATTCGACGACGCTTCAGAAGTGGGTGGTCGAGCGGCGGGTCGGGCGCATGGATCGGGTTTGTCCCCCGAACGGCACCTGGCGGCGCCTGGGCGATGTCGACGAGCTGCGCCCGTTCTTCGACGTCGTGGACCAGGCCGATCGGGCCGCGGCCGCGGCGCGGGTGGCGCGCCCGACCCGGCCCGAGACACCGCGGGGCTCCCTCCAGGGCCGCAGCACGTACGTCTCGGCGGACGCCGACGACGACGACATTCTCACCAGCCGTCCGCCGCGGCAGTCCGCGGTCGGCGCCAGCTTCGCCGGTCTCTCGCCCGAAGAGGAGCTGGCCGCGGCGGGGCTCGGTCCACGACACGGCG
>DASRLC010000243.1:0-16565 GCA_035648655.1 Polyangia bacterium | reverse complement strand
TGCGGAAGCTGCGGCCACGCTTGCACGGCTGGGCAAACCTGCACCAACAGCGCCTGCGTGAGCACCACCGGCACGGCGGGCACCACCGGCAGCGGCACGGCGGGAACGACCGGCAGCGGCACCGCCGGCACCAAGGGCGCGGGCGGCACCACCGGCGCCGCCGGAACGACCGGCACGGCGGGAACGACCGGCACCGGCGGCAGCGGCGCACGGGCCTGCGCACCGGCCAGCGCCAACGTGATCTCGGACTTCGAGGACGGAACCGGCGACGTGATCGTCCAGGGCGGTCGCCAGGGTTGGTGGTACGTCTTCGGGGACACGCTCGGCGGCACCCAGACACCGGCCTCCAACGCCACCGGCCCGGTTGTCGTGGCGGCCGCCACCGATCCGCTGCCGACCGGCGATACGGACAGCTGTGACAAGTGGGCGATGCACTCGACGGGCACTGGCCACAGCGCCTCGAACACCTCGTCCTACGAGGGCTTCGGCACCTCGATGGACCAGATCATCCCGCCGCCGGCCTCGGGGTCCAAGACCAAGAACGCGGTCGACGTCAGCGCCTTCGACGGGATCAGCTTCAACATCAAGTCGGGCTCGGGCACCGCGCCACCGGTCTGGTTCGAGCTCGGCAACACCGAGACGACGCCGGCCCCCGACGGCGTCGCGACCAACAACGCGGTCGACGAGTACAACACCCGTGGCAAGCTGCTGTCGACCATCGGCACCACTTGGACGACGGTCTACATCCCGTTTGGCCTCCTGGCGCCCCGCTACCTGCCGTCTCTCACGGCCTCCGGGTGCTCCAATGCGTCGACCGTTTGCCAGGCGCCGGCCTGGAACCCGAAGTCGCTGCTGGGGCTTCAGTTCTCGGTCTACCCGCAGTTCTCGACCACGACGCTCAACTACGACCTGTGGGTCGACGACGTGACGCTCTATTCGGGGGCCAACGGCCTCGCCACGGTTGCGCCGACGGGCGGTACGCCGGCGCATACGTTCCCGATCGACGCTGCGGTCGGCACCTGCACCAAGCCGGCCGGCGCTTCGGGCAAGTATTTGGCCGATATGTACGTCCAGTGGAAGGCCAAGTTCGTGACCGGCAGCGGCAGCTCGACCCGCGTACAGCGGCCCGAGAACAGCAACGACACCGTCTCCGAGGGCATCGGCTACGGCATGCTGATTGCGGTGGCTTTCGGAGACAAGACGCTGTTCGACGGGCTGTGGTCATATTCACAGGCGCACGTCGCGACCGGCATGCTGATGACCTGGGACATCAGCAGCAGCGGTAGCAACGCCGGCACTGGATCGGCGACCGACGCGGACGAGGACATGGCGTACGCGCTCATCGAGGCGGGTAAGCAATGGGGCGGCACCTACGCGGCCACCGCCAAGACGATGATCGGCCAGATCTATACGAGCGACATCGACGCGACAGCGATGTTGCCCACAGGCGGCAGCAACTACGTGACCGTCACTGGTGGCGGCAAGGCGACCAACCCGTCCTACTTCGCGCCCTACTACTATCGGGTTTTCGCGGGCGTGGACACAGCTCATACCTCCCAGTGGAACACGGTCGCCAGCAACGTCTACGCGGCGATCAGCAACATCGAAACTCAGGTCGGAACCCAGGGGCTGCTACCCGCTTGGTGTTCGAGCAGCGCCAGCGCCACTGGTTCACTCTGCAACGGCGTCTCCAGTAACGGTGGCACCGACGACAAGCTCTACCAGTACGACGCCCACCGCGTTCCGTGGCGCCTGGGCCTCGACTACTGCTTCAACGGCAGCTCGGTTCCGGCCAGCGGGAAGACCTTCCTCACCAACAACGCCGCGTTCTTCGCGTCGAAGGCCACGACCGGCGTAGGCCGCATCGTCGACATCTACACGCTGTCGGGCAGCCCCAACTCTGACGCCGAGCCAAACTCGATGTCAATCATCGGCACGGCAGGCGTGGGCGCGATGGCGGTGGGCAATACCTTCGCCAGCACGGCTTACCATTTCGTCCTCGATGCGTCCTACACGCCGGCGTCCTTCATCCCCGACACGACCGGCAAGATCGCCTACACCTACTTCAACGCGACCGTCGGCATGATCACCGCCCTCACGATGAGCGGTAACTTCCCGACGTTCTGAGACGGCGCAAGGCTCCGGGCGGCTCTTGAGCCGACCCGGAGTGTGGCGTAAGCCGCTCCGCGAGCCCTCTCATCAGGCTCGGGAGGTGATACGCTTTCGACCGAGCAATGAAAATGGCATTGAGGCGTGACCTCTCCGGTCCTTCTATGGCTTTCTCACTCCGCTCGGCGACACTCGGTCTGCTTTCCACGCCAGCTGGAATCACGAAGGGGCCAGACGGAAACGTATGGTTCGCCGAGTTTGCTGGTCAGATAGGTCGTATTACGCCGCCGGCGCGATCAAGGAGTTTGCCATTCCGTCCCCGGCGGAAGCTGATGGCATCGCCGCGGGGCCCGACGGCAACCTATGGTTCACCGAGGACGGGGTCATGTCGTTCGGCATTTGCACGACGAACGGCATGATCACCGAAAAGCCATTCCCAACGGCAGCAATGGACGCGTCCATAACGGTGGGCGCAAACGGAAACATATGGTTCGTTGAAGGCGGCATCACCTATCCTCAGGTCGCCCGCATAAGCGTCAGCGGAGTGGCGACGGAGTTTCCGATACCAACCCTCAACTCCAATCCGCAAGGAATCGCCGCTGGTGCAGACGGCAACATTTGGTTTGCCGAAAATGGAAAAATCGGCCGAATGACAACATCCGGTGCCGCCACCGTCGAGTTCTCGATTCCGGGAGGCATCTCTTATCTCGTGACGCCAGGTCCGGATGGAAACATTTGGTTCACCGGCGGAAACGGGAGCGATCCCATCATCGGGAACATCACCCCGGACGGCACGGTCACCGCGTTCCCAGTATCATCGGTCCCCAACGGAATTACTTCGGGGCCTGACGGGAACATCTGGTTCACCGAACCGAGCTACGGCAGCGCGGCGCAGATCGGCCGCTTCATTCCGCCGTAGGCGCCGCGGCGATCTAGTCAAGATCTAGCCCGACGGAGCCTTCGGTTCCCTTATATGGTTCGAACAATTAGTACGGCATGCCCGGAACCGGCATCGCCAGCTTGAAGACACCGCGCTGGGTGGTTCCGGCGCCTTGCGCCGTGATGTAGAGCGTCTTGTGGTCCGCGCCGCCGAAAGCCAGGTTGGTGAGCTGGCCGCCGCCCGTGATGCCGGTGATGAGGCCGACATGCGTGCCCGCCGAATTCGGATTGCCACCGAAGCTCACGACGTCGATGTCGTGGGTGTTGACCCGCACCACGTAGAGATCCCCCGCGCAGTCGATGGCCATTCCGTCGGTGGCGTTGTTGTTCAGGTTGGTGCCGTCCACGGCGGTGGCGGTCGCGCCGATGCTGCCGTCGGTGTTGACGGCGTAGGCGTTGACCCCACCGCCGGAACCCACATACAGCGTGTGCTGGTCGAGCGACAGCGTGATGCCGTTCGGTCCATTGACGTTCGGCAGGATCGCGGTCGCGGTGGAAGAGCCCGCCGGCAGCATGTAGACGCCCGTCATGGGCTGCGGCGCCGGGCTGGCCGCCTGAAAGCTCGGATCGGTGAAGTAGATGGTGCCGTCGCTGCGGATCGTGAGGTCGTTGGGCGAGTCGAAGCGTTTGCCGCCGAACATGTCGACCAGCGGGGGCGAGATCTCCGTCTGGGTCGCGACGTTGAACGCCACGATGCCGCCCACGCCATGGTTGGCGCTGACCAGACGGCCCGCCCCGTCGACGGCCAGGCCGTTCGAGCCCGAGTCGCCGCCCGTACCCGAGGCCGGATAGAACATCGTCACGTTGTCGCTCTCGTCGATCTTGAGGATCCGGGCCGGCGGGGGGTTGGGCGAGTTGACCATCTCCGAGAAATACAGCGCGTTGCCGATCCAGACCGGACCTTCGACGTTGGTGAAGTTGTTGCCGTTGTTGTTGAAGGCGTCCGACGGGGGGGCGCCGGCGATCCGCGTCGCCGCGCTGCCGGCCGGCAGGGTCGGGGTCGAGAAGGTGCCGCTGCAGGCGTACGGGGTATATCCGCTTCCGGTACCGGCCATGCCGCCCGTTCCGGTGGTCCCTCCGGTTTGCCCGGTGGTACCGGCCGTGCCGCCGCCGGCGCCCGTCGTACCGGCAGTTCCCGTGGAGCCAGCGACGCCTGTGCTGCCGGCCTGACCGCCCGCTCCGGTGGTGCCTGCCGCTCCGGTGGTGCCTGCCGTTCCGGTGGTGCCCGCCGTACCTGGGCCTGCGCCGATCGTGCCCGCGGTGCCTCCCGCGTGTCCTGCGCTGCTCCCTCCGGCCCCACCGGTACCGGACGGGGCCGAAGCTGCTCCGCAGCCAACCGTGAGTAGGGAGACCAACGCCAGCGCCGAGCTACGCAAAGTCCAAGGCATATGCATGCGGGGAATGTACCACCCAGATCGGCGTCTCGTCAGTCTCTATGGTCGGTGAGTCGGTGTCGTAGCGGCGACCGAGACGGCCCGAAACAGCGCGCGCGCGGGGCCGGACGCGGGCTGGAGCCAGGTACCGGCGGGGCCAGCGGTCCGTCGAGCGCGTCGACCAGCGCCTGCGGCACGGTCCCGTCACCGGTGGGCTGAGAGAATGAGCCGGTACTCTGGTCTTAATCCTCCAGCGCGAGCTGCACGTGCAACAAGGTCTCGAGCGTTCGGCGCTCGCGGGGGGATGAAATAAAGGGACAGGATTGCCCAGACCACCGCGGTTCCCGTGCCGGCGCCGCCGCGCCCCACAGGACTGGGTGTCGAAGCTGCCCGATCACGGCGGGGGGCGCAGCACTTTCTGCGACAGGATCATGAAGGCGCTGAAGGCGAAAGGTACGACCAGGCCGCCCGAAAAGCCCAGCGCCATGGCATCGGCGCCCAACCCGGCCGCGCAGACGCCCGCCCCCGCCAAGGCCAGGCCTCCCGCGACGGCACGCGCGCGCCGTGAGCCGCGACGAACCAGGAGCCGCGGCCGCCCAAACACCTTCGTGAGCTTCAGCCGAAACCACCTCAGGGCGATCCCGTCAGCGCTTTGCCGATGACCTCCGTTGACGGCTTTAGTCTGTTGCAGGCGTCCTCGAGGGCCTTGAGCTTCGAATTCGTGTCGGGCTGGGCGAGCGCTTCGCGCAGGATCGACTCGGCTTCGCCTTTGGTCAGGGTGAACCCCGCCGCCTCCATGCGGCTCTTCAGATCGTCGGCGTAACCGCTGGCGGTGGCGCCCACGGCGCGCGCGGTCACGCTCGGCAGGTGGGCCAATGCCACCAGCTCGGCGACGTGGATCGCGATGCTGAGCAGCCCGCGCAGCGTCACTTCGGCGCCGGCCTCGAGCGCCCCCTTGATGACGCGGCCTAGGAAGAACGCGACGTCTTCCGCGCTGACGCTGCCGGGAAGGTTGGATAGGACGTCCTTGCCGGCTTGAACCATCAACTTTTGAAATAGGACTGGATGGCTCTCGCGAAGCGCCAGCAACGCCTTGAGGACGTCGGGACCGTATTTGAAGGCGTCGTTGACCGCTTGCTTGTGGGTCAAATAAAAGATGCCGAGCTTGGCGCAGCTGACGCCCAGCAAGATGTACCAAGGGACGAAAATGCCGACTAAGAGCGCCATCTCGGCCTCGCCGAGAATGACCAACCAGTGGGCGCTCGCCGCCCCTTCGGACATCGCGGAGAACCACTCGTCCCGCACGAAGAGAGCGGTGTTCCATTCGTAGAGTCGGTCGTCGATCGTGTACCAGACGTAGAGCGGCGCCGGATTGAGCAGCATGCGGTTGCCGCGCCAGATCGAGCCGGGATTCAGCCGGACCGTTCCCAACGCGCTGGGAACTTCAATCGCGATCGCCTGCGCCAGGATCTTGGCCACGGCCGCCATGGCCTCTTTGCCGGCCAAGAGCAGCCGGGGTCCCGAGCTGCTGGTGCTGAGGATTGGCACCTCGGCTGGGGCGGTGGCGATCGGGTCAGGGTACGTCGCGGTCGGGGGCGGACGACCGCCCGGCGCCAGCTGGGGCAGGTGCACGACCTTCGAGTGCGGATGACGGGAGCCGGCCATGACCTATCTCATTGCCCCGCCGAACAGCGCGAGGCTTGGATGGCGGCGAGCTGTAGCCGCAGATCGGCGTGGACCCTCGCGACCGAGACGGCCCGAAACAGCGCGCGAACGGGGCCGGCGGCGCGCTCCAGCCAGGTGCCGGCGCGCGTCCCGCCGCTCAGGCAGAGATCGTCGTCGCTGGGGTGACCGTCGAACCCCACCGAGGACACGGTATACGACGCGACCTTCCAGACGCCTTTGAGGTCATAGCGAATCGGCCGACCAAATCCGTCCAGAAGCGACGTCGCCGGTTGTCCGGAGGGCTCGTCGACCAGCGCCGGCGGCACGGTCCCGTCACCGGTGGGCCGAGGGAACGAGCCGGTGCGCTGGTATTCATCCTCCAGTGCGAGCTGCACGTGCAGCAGGGTCTCGAGCGTGCGGCGCTCGCGGGGGACGACGTAGAGGGCCAGGATCGCCCAGACCACCGCGGTCCCCGCGACGGCGCCGGCCGCCGCGCCCCACAGGACGGGGTGTCGAAGCCGGGCCAGAAACCGATAGTAGGAAGAGGCCAGCTTGGCGCCGCCGCGAACGGCCCCTTCGCTGGCGTCGCCGAGACCGATGTCACCTACGCCTTCGCCGCCGACCAGGCCCACCAGGACGGCCAGGATCATGAGAGCGGCAAAACCTCCTAGGAGAATCAACAGCGGCCAAAGCCCCGCGACCACCAGCGCGGCGAGCGCGCCATAGGCGATCCGCCGGACGCCGGCCAGCATCGCCGCCACGACGATCGCGCCCATCACGACCCCCGCGGTCGCCATCGTGGTCCTCACCTTCATCCCGCCCGATGGTCGCCTCGCGCGGGGGCCGATGCAAGATGCCGTCGCCCTTTAGGTAATTTTTCGTCGAAGTTTGTGGGCGAGCAGGTGGACTAATCCGCCGGCCGAGCGTTAGTGTAATCGTCGCGCGTGAGACGGCAAGGAGACCATGGCCCGAACGATCAGAGTTTCGACACCGCTCCCGGACGGGACGCTCCTGTTCGAGTCGATGACCGGTGAGGAGGGATTGAGCCGGCCGTTTCGCTATGAAGTCCACCTGCTCAGCAAGGATCCGGACCTGGACATGGTGAGCCTTCTGGGCCAGCCCATGGTCATCGGCCTCGACACCGAATCCGGCACGGAACGGCAGTTTGGCGGGCTTGTGAGCCGGATCGCCCTGGCGGGCACCCACGGTCCGTACGTCCGCTACGTCGCGACCCTGCGCCCCTGGCTTTGGATGCTGTCGCAGGAAGCCGATTGCCGAATCTTCCAGAACATGACGGTCCCCGACATCGCCAAGCAGATCTTTCGAGAGGGTGGCTTCCAGGACTTCGAGGAGTCGCTTTCGGGAACCTACAAGACCTGGGAGTTCTCGGTTCAGTACCGGGAGTCGGACCTCAACTACATCAGCCGCCTCCTGGAGCAGGAGGGGATCTACTATTACTTCAAGCACCAGGACGACAAGCAGGTGTTGGTGCTCGCCGACTCTCCGAGCGCCCACGCCACCGTGGACAGCTACGAACAGGTGGCCTACTTCGCGCCCGGTCCCGAACACGGCAGCGATTCGGAGAGCATCCACTCGTGGCACACGGCGCTCCAGGTTCGACCGGGCGCGTTCGCCACCTCCGACTTCGACTTCGAGCGTCCCAAGGCCGACCTCTCGGCGCGCTTGCAGACAAACGCCGCCTACCCATACGGAAATCTCGAAGTATTCGATTATCCCGGTGAATACATCAGCAACAACGACGGGCAGCAGGAGGTGCGGGTCCGGCTCGAAGAGCTCCAGGCCGAATACGAGATCGCGAATGGGTCCGGCACGGTCCGTGGGATCGGCGTCGGCGACCTCTTCTCGCTGACGGACTTCCCGCGAACCGATCAGAATCGCCAGTACCTCATCGTGACGGCCATCTACACGCTGCGTACCGGGTCGTACGAGGCCAGCGCGGGGGGCGACGACGAGCCCGACTACCAGTGCTCGTTCTCGGCCATCGACAGCCAGATCAACTATCGGCCCCGTCAGATGACGTCGAAGCCGTCGGTCGATGGCCCCCAGACCGCCATCGTCGTCGGTCAGGCGGGCGAGGAGATCTGGACCGACCAATACGGTCGGGTGAAGGTCCAGTTTCACTGGGATCGCGAAGGTAAGAGTGACGAAAATAGCTCGTGCTGGGTGCGGGTCTCGCAGACCTGGGCGGGCAGCAAGTGGGGGACGACGCACATCCCGCGCATCGGGCAGGAGGTAATTGTCGACTTCCTGGAGGGCGATCCCGATCGCCCCATCATCACCGGCCGGGTCTACAACGCGGACAACATGCCTCCCTACGATCTGCCGGCCAACCAGACCCAGAGCGGCATCAAGAGCCGTAGCACCAAGGGCGGCGCGCCGGGCAACTTCAACGAGATTCGCTTCGAGGACAAGAAGGGCTCGGAGGAGATGCATATCCAGGCGGAGAAGAACCAGACCATCAAGGTGAAACAGAGCCGCAGCGCCAGCGTCGGTGGCGCCGACAGCATCAGCGTGGGGGGAGACCGGAGTCTGACGGTCAATGGAAATCTGGCGATTACCGTGAAGGGTGGCGGAAATAGTGACGACCAAAGCACCCAAGAAGTCACCGGCGGATACCGACTGCATGCCACCGACCGTGTCGATATCGATGTTGACAACTCCTATATCAAGCTCAAGGTGGGGAGCAGCTACATCGAGATCACCCAAGACACCATCACGCTGCACGCTGCTGGCGGCGGCGAGGTGATCATTACGCCGGAGATCGAGGCACATTCGAGCGGGGGGAAGAGTGCGTTGCATTTGGATGCAAATGCCAAAATGTCGACTACTGGTAACGCCACGGTGACCGGCGCTGTGCTCCTAGCCCACGGCGACGGTAGCGCGACCATCGAGGGGAAGACGCTCTCCGCGACCGGCACCGATACCGCCGAGCTGCACTCCAAAGACCTATCCGTGACCGGCGATACGAAGACGGTCGTTTCGGGAGGCGGCGCAACAATAACCGAAACGGCTAGCGGCGTGGATGTCGTGGGCAGCGAAATCAATCTCAACGGGTGACGAGCCTGGACCAGGGAAAATGACGGAAAAAGCGAATCCATCGACAGAGGAAAATCTCATGGCGTTGAATGCCGAAGAGGTCGTGCCTTGTGTTCCGGCAATTGAGGTTGCCATGGGTCACGGTTGGTCGGCGGAGCTGGAGCAGCGGACGCGCGGAGCGGTTCTGCGAATTCACCATCCGGATCGCGGGGCCATGAGCGTCGAAATCACGCTGACTGCCAATGGTCCTTCGATTCGTACTACTGCGGCGACGTTAGAAATCGACGCGACAGCCGACATCTTCGCGCGCTGCGAAAAATTTACGGTCGAGGCGCGTCAGAGAATATCGTTACGCGCTCCTGAGATCGTGCAACAAGCGTCCGATTCGATTCGTGCAGAAGCTCGTGCGGTTGAGATTGTCGCAACTGCGGGTGACATTCGCCTGCGCGCCAACGACGACGTACAAGTACTGGGCGACCAAGTGCTCCTCAATTGTGAACGTGAACCGCCGCTTCCAAATTGGTTGCCGCGCAGTCCCGATATCGAGATTACGGTCCCCCGCGAGGATACAGGAGGCGATCTCGATGTCCTTGAATGGCCGCCTCTAACGCAAGGCTGAACGTGAAACTGGAGAACCAAACACCCTTCGCGACCCGGATCCTGCAAATGGAGCGCGACGAAGGCCGGGTGCAAGCGGTACTCATCGTGAAGGCAACCTTCGAACTAGGGAGCGGTGCCGCGCGGGCGGGGAGGTGGACCTCGGCCACCGAGCAGGTTCCGATCGTCGACGATAAATTGGACACTCCGTTCGGCGTCTTTCACACGGACTGCTTCACTCGAAAAGAAGGCGTCGACGTCTGCGTCCTCGGCACAGTGCGGCCGCCGCGTGCCCTTAGAGAGATTACTCTGCGCCTCGACGTGGCGGGATATTCGAGCACCCTCAGGGTGCTCGGTGATAGGCGATGGATGCGCGCGGGTAACGAATTGTCGGCCTCATCGCCACTGCCATTCGCGGAAATGCCGCTCGGCTATTCCCATGCATATGGTGGGATAGCCGAGCACGACTACGAGTCAATCACCTGGCCCGATAACCCTATCGGTCGGGGCTACTATCTCTCAGCGGATCGGGCGCAGGCACAGCTTCTGCCCAATATTGAGCCCGCTATGGGACCGCTAGTCCGCCATTGGGCGGATCAACCGCCGACCGCCGGCTGGGCGCCCTATCCGATGTTCTGGGGGATGCGGGCACGAGAAGGCGTCATCCCACCGAAGAATCCGGAATCCGGTGAGATGGCAAGCCTTAAGCCCCGACTGAACAATAACGCTCATCCCTCGCTGATCGTCGCGGACCTGTCTCCCGGGTCCGTGGTGCGAATTCGAGGTATGCGGAGCGAAGATATAGTGTTTGAGCTGCCGCATCTTTCGTTGGTAGCCGAGATCAAGGCCGGCCGGCAGACGACGGCAGAGTTACAGGGCCAGATTGATGGTGCATATATCTGGACCGACGCGGGACGTATAACACTGACCCAAAGAATTCCATTTTCTTACGTCCATCAGAAGGGCGAGGTTAGGCTCGCGCGCCTCGCCGAGAGAGGATCCTGAAAATGCCGGGTGCTGCGTGCAAAGCTCTCAATTCGTTCCAATTGGTGGCTGGCTGCGACCTGCACAAAAATATACCGCCCCCGCCGCCGGTCGGACCGCTGCCGATGGCGCCACATGCGGTTGTCTATTGCATCGGATTCGCGTTGCCATCAACCAGCAAGAAGTCGGAAACAGTCAAGGCTGGTTGGGGACACGCGCTGGGTCGACAGCATGATATTGGGATGGGGCCATATCATTTTGCCGGCAATCTCCTGCTGCCACTCATTTGGCTAGCCGCCGGTAACAAAGCCGAGTTTGGCTCGGGCTCGGTAAAAATCGGTGTATCGGGAAAGCCACTCCGTATGGCGGTAGCTCTTGTTCCGGTTTTAGGTCTTAACCTCCAGCTCGATTGCAATGAACCCTGCGCCTTCCCCAGCAGCACTTGCGTGGCAACGTTCAATACCGTCGCAGCGGGATTCACGTTAGGCGACTGCGTGGGTGGCTTCGCTGCGATGATCGGCGACATCGCGGTGGCCTTGATCTCGAGCAAAATCGCAGGCGCCATTACAAAAGGAGCAGGCGCGATCGTGATGGGAATTCTAGCTGAGGTCAGCGGAGGGATCACGGTGATGCTCGCCGCGGGCCTCGCTGCTGCGACATTTCCGACAGTGGCCTACTATTTGGGGGCGGTCAGTGATTTGGTGGTGGGTTGGGCCGTTGGTAGTCCGCTGGGCTATTCGCTCTCCTGGGCGCCAGGCAATGTCTATGGCGGAAAGCTAAACGATTGGATCAATAATACTTTCTCGGACTACATCTCGCCGACACCTCCGCCCCCCTTACCTCCGGCGTCCACCACGACGCCACCGACATCGTCCACGCCGCCATCTCTATGAGCACACCGGCAACCTCCGATGAAGCAGCCCCCGAACCGCGATTGTTCGCGCTCAACATTACCGACCACCCGGATGGTCGCGGTGCGCAAGTCGGGCTGGTGGCAAAGCGCACCTATCGCGTAAGTGCGGGCCGATGCGTCGTCGCCGAGGAACAGGTTCCGCTGGTCGAGCTTCCAGAAACCAACGACGATCGCTCTGTTCTATTGCACGATATGGATACGGTACTTAACCGCCGCCAGGCCGATATAGTGGTCACAGGCAAGATCCGAGCCCTCAGGAAGGAACGTCGGCTCGATGTACATGTCCGTGTTGGATCCCTGAGTCGGAGGTTGAGGGCGTTCGGCGATCGGCGTTGCCTCCGGGGCTCCGACGGACGTCTCCGTTTCAGCGACCCCGATCCTATTGAAGAGATAGACGTTGGTTGGACGGCCGCCTACGGCGGAGTAGATGAGGTCGCACGTAAGAAGTATGGCGATCCTATCGAAGGGTTTTGCAAAGATGCGCGGCAGCCCTACAATCCGCGCTTCGGTCTCTTCGCCTATCCACGCAACCGCGCCGGCAAAGGCTATCTAATCGAGCTGTCCGACGAGGCGTTGGATGGTTGTATGCTACCCAATCTCGAGGATCCGCAGCATTTGCTAATTCCGGAGCGGCTGGCGACGGGCCGGCCGGATCGCTGGCCGCTGGCCGCGCCGGTTGCGTCGTTGGGTTGGCTTTCATACAACTGCTTTCCACGGTCGGCGATGGTTGGTATGGTGCCCCCATTCGACCCCGTAGCTTGTCCGCCAGCCAGCTTCAGCGAGGTGGTGTCGGGCATTCTAAACCCGAGATCGATCGCACCTCAGGTAGCTCTGTCCCACAGGTTCGATCTAGCAGCCGCCCAACAATCGGCGATCGGCATGCGGACCTCAGAGCTTTTCCCCGGTGCCCCGGTGGAGCTGACGAACTTGCATCCGTCGCTACCTTCCTGGACGTTTGCGCTCCCGCGTGAGGTTCCCTCCATGGCGCTTCAGATGCCTGATCAGCGCGCGGTGGCGCTGCAGCCTGCGATTCGAACGGTCTTGCTCGATCCCGATCGAGATCGGGTGTGCATCACCTGGGTGGGCGAACAGCGAGATCCGACTCCGGTTGGTCCCGGCAGAATGAAACAAATCCGACATGGGATCCGATGGAATGGATAGCGGGCCGGCAATGATGATCTTCCCACGGCGAAAAATCCATGATGGCGGGTAGGTCGGTGATCCTTCTGTTTTCACTGCTGGTCGGTGGGTTGTTGCCGATCATCTGCATGGCCGCCATGGGCACCGTTCAGGATCGCTGGATCTTGCAAGATACGCCGCGCGCATTTGCTGCGATGATCGTGACGGCGTTGGTGTTCGCCGCCGCTATGGCTCTGGCGGTTTGGTTTCTGCATATGCCGTTGTCGCGTCGTTGGGTGGGAATGGCGCTGTGGGCGATGCTCGGGGGCTGGTACGGCGGACCGCTGGCCTTAAACCTGCTGAACAGCATTGGTCCGAAATCTGCCGGCCAGTCGGTCGAGTTGCAGAGACTTCCAGAAACGATGCGACAGCTGGTTCGGCTACGGGTATTAGGACGGGGTGGTCTAGGGGGAATGACGTTTACCTGTTCGAAGTCCCGTTGGAAGCCGAACGCCGACGGGGGTAGACCGGCGATGGTACACCTCGGCCGCCTGGGCCTGTGGTGGGCCGAGTTACAGTAGGGGCCTTGTGGTAGCACGGTGGTCACGCCTTAAACGAGGCGAAGATCCGGGTGCTGCTCGGGCGCGTGGACGCGCTCGAGCACGCGGTGATCTGGGGGATGACCGCGGCACCCCTAGGTTAGGATGAGGGACTTGCGCAAAAGTAGCTTGGACGGGCACACGCGGTGGTAACCTGGATTAGAAGTCGCTCCCTCATCTAGAAATAGAGTGGATCGGATAGTCTGGAGCACTCGCGCCGATTGCGCGTTCAAGATTTCGGAGGAGATACGACAACAATGCCACGTCTGGTCGAGATCGCGATTTTGTCTTTGAGACGGACGAGCGCCGTGACGGGCCCTTCCTTTATGGAAAACGCCCATCTTTTTTTTAGGCTCGGGAGCGAGATATCCAAGACCTCCTTCGATCCAATTAGAAGGTCGGAATCGATTCCACAGGCCATGGCGGACCGAGGTGGAACGGTCCGGTGCGAAACGATTCGGCCATCGGAAGCGGCCCTGACGGAAAAGTGAGCCACGGCAGGCTCCACGACAAGAACCGCAGAGGCTCTGTGGCAAGTAAGCTCGGGAACGCAATCAATAATCTCTATCGCTAGCTCTAGGGTATTTCGAGGATGACCAGCGATATAAGCCGGATCGCGTCCACGCTCGGCTTCACCATGGCTGAGCTTTCGCTGAATCGTGTTGGGAAGCTGTCGTCCCATCAGTCGTGGATGGCTATAGAAGACGCGTTGACGGCCAGTGGCGTGACCCTCGCGGTATTGGGAGGCGCGATGGCGATGATCTTCATGGTCCGCCCGAGGGGTATCGTGCGATCCATCGGCGGTGGACTAGCGTTGATTGGGTTCGCAATGTTGGGAGTTGTCGCATGGAAGGCGAGCGTTGGCGCCGTAAGGGGAATTGCGCTCAACTCAGAGGGCGTGCTTTGTCTCGGTAGTAACGGCAGGGGAACCTTTGCGACGATCGGTCGCGTAAGTGTTCCAATCATGTGGGAGGCTGCAAACGTTTTGATTCCCGGAAAGCGCTATCGCGTCTATTATCTATCCGATGCGAATAGTTTTCTGAGCATCGAGCCTATCGTCGTCAATCCTAAGGCACAGGACGCTCCATGATATCTTCGATCTCGATGACCGAGCTGATGTCGGCGTTGGGTTTTGGGCACGATGAATTGGAGCTCAATCGGCGGGCAAAGATGTCGCGACGCCAGATTCGGGAAAGTGTAGGGGAGTCACTCGGGGTTATTGGCATTTTATTGTCGGTGCTGGGCCTGGCAATCATGGCGACGTTTTATCGCGGATCGGCGGCATCTCGGATCATTTTTGGCACGCTGTTGTGGATTCTCTTTGTCACCGTCGTTGTGCTTAAAGTGTCGGAGATAACGGGTGGCCTAAGACCGCGGGTTGTTGTGGCAGAAGGAGAGCTGCGGGTCGGCGCGGACTTTGGAAGAACCAATAGCACGGTGACGATCGGGGCCTTCCGCTGGCATTTTCCTCGCGGAAGTGTCTTGCCGACGGTTCTGGTCTCCGGACAGAGGTATCGCGCCTTTTACGTCGCACGAACCCGTCGATTTCTCAGCATTGAGCCGGCGGTCTCCGATCGTGCATCAGATCGACAGGCGTCCTCGTGACGCCACCAGAGTCCCCAAAGAGCGCCGCCGTGGCGGGACCAGTGGTATCGGCGGTCCGCGTGGCTGGGGATCCCCGGGGGAAAGGGTGGCGCCTCGGAGTCATCGGCAAGCGGACCTGGAGCGTGGCGCGCGGCAGGGCGGAGCTTGCGCCGGCTCAAGTCCCGCTGGTGGAGGAGCCAATCTATGACCCGAAGCGCGCAGTGCTCCTGCACGATGCCGACATTTTGCTCAACCGTACCAGAGTCGACATCGTCGTCGATGGGCACGTATATCCGCCGGGGGGCCGCACGCCGTTCGATTTCGGCGTGCAGGTCGGCAGCCTACTTCGTTTAGGGCGGGCCTACGGCCCTCGTCGTGTGGCGCCTGATCCGGTGGCCGGCAGGCCGCGGTTTTCCTTGCCCGATCTCATCGAGAGGATTCCTCTCGCTTGGGAGAGCGCCTATGGCGGCGTCGACCAGGCAGCACGTGCGGATATCGGCGACCCCTTCGAGGAATCGCTCGGGCTAGCGGGCGTCGAGCCCGATCCGCGCTTCGGTCTCTTCGCTTATCCGCGCAATCCGGTTGGACGAGGATACCTACTCGAGCCGACGTCGGCAGCATTCGAGGCTTGCGAGCTGCCACTCATCGAAGATCCAGAATCCGTGCTCACGCCTGACAGTTTGGTTCGCAAGGACTTCGTCTGTTGGCCTGAAGGTCCGGCCGTTGCGGGGTTTGGCTGGCTTTCGCACGCCTTTTTCCCGCGCAGCGCAATGTTGGGCGCTCGTCCTTTGGTTTACGATGGCAATCGTATTCCAGCCTCAGCATTTCATGAAGTCAGACGCGGCGAGATTCATGAGGCGGCAGTTCGGGGCGATCGACCGTTTCAGGAACGTCTCGATGTGGGCGTCGCCCAGGCTTCCGCCATTGGTATGCGCGCAAAGGCTGTGGGTCCGGGTGATGGCGTCGCGTTACATGGCCTTCACCCGCGCGAGTCTCGCTGGACCTTCAGAATTCCGAGCGAGGTGCCGCGGATGCATGCACGTTTCGTGGGCGAGAAGACTATCGAGCTGCCCGCGCCCGCGATACGGACCGTCCTCATTCAACCTGACGAGGATCGTCTGACGCTGGTTTGGACGTCTGAACTGTTACTGGCTTCTGCTCCTGGGCCGAAGCGTCTCGAAGGATTGCAGCACCTTGTCGTTTGGAATCGGTAGCAGCTGATGTCATCAGCGCTCTTACGGTTAGGGTTCTGCAGGAAGTGGTGGGACGCTGCGACATCCGCGCCGCGTTGGTCGAAACTGGATCGGGCCGAGACGAAGAGCCCGGTGCCGATGCCACCGGCGTGGAGATAGATTAGTGTCGCCATCGTGGTCGCGCTGGTCGCACTCTTTCTGCGCCATTCCGGCCGGCGCTTCAGGATGGAACCAGCGCGCCATAAGATGCTAGTATCTATGGTCGTCGCGGTGCTGACGATTGACGTAGGCGCGTTGCTCTTCTTCGCGGCGACTCGCCGGAGCCCGTCCAACGTGCCGGGTGTCTGCGCTCTCGTCGTGGGCGCCACAGTGACCGCTGGTGCCCTGGTTATGCTCATTCAACGGACCGTCGGGCGGGAGTGGGCCAAGGTAG
>DASRLC010000242.1:0-17281 GCA_035648655.1 Polyangia bacterium | reverse complement strand
CCCACTCTGCCGATCGGCGCCGGCCGCATCGGGAAGCCGTCGCGGCCGCCCAGCCGGTCGCGGGTCCGTTCGGGAATCCGTCAGGAACGGGCGCGGCGCCCAGCGGCCTCACCCGGGCAGAAACCGCCCGGGATGCCGCGCGACTTTTCACAAAGGCCGAACAGCTCGTGGCGGTGGCGCAGGATGTTGAACCCCTGCCGTTTGGCCATCGAGTCTTGCAGCTTCTCGATCTCGTGGCTCTCGAACTCCACGATGAAGCCGCAGGCGTCGCAGATCAGGTGGTCGTGGTGGGCGCGCCCCTCCGACACCTCGTAGAGCGTCTGCCCGGGTCCGAAGTGTCGGGCGGCCGCGATGCCGGCCTCTTCCAGCAGCTTGACCGTCCGGTAGACGGTGGCCAGACCGACCCGCGGGTATTTGCGGCGGGCCGACGACAGCAGATCCTCCAGCGCCACGTGACCCGACGAGCGCAGGAACGCGTCGACGATCGCTTCGCGCTGCTGGGTGGTCTTGAGCCCCTTGCGCTCGAGATAGCTCCGCCAGTGCGCCTTGGGATCGGCGCCCGGCGTTGCCCGCGCCGGAGTCGCGCCCTTCGTCACGCTGCCTGCTGTCGCCATTTGATCGAGCACCCCATCGAGGGCCGCTGAACGGCGGCCGGCGTCTGACCGATGAGAAGCGCCTCGATCGCGTCGGCCAGCTCGTGGCGGGTCACCTTGGCCTCGTCCTTCCACGAATCGTCGATCCGACCGCGGTAGGCCAGGCGTCGCGCCCGATCGTAGACGAAGATGTCGGGCGTGCAGACGGCGTCGAACGCGCGGGCCACCGCCTGGGACCCGTCGTGCAGATACGGGAATCCGTAGCCCTTCTCGCGCCAGCGATCGCCCAGCTTGTCGAAGGCGTCGTCGGGGTAGCTCTCGGCGTCGTTGGAGCAGATGGCGACGAAGCGTGCGCCCCGCGGCTCGAAGGCGCGCGCCAGGCGCAACAGGCGATCCTCGACCGCCTTGACGTAGGGGCAGTGGTTGCAGATGAACATCACGACCAGCACCGGCGCGGGCGCGAGATCGTCGCGCGCGACGGTCGTCCCATCGACGGCGGGCAAACGAAAGTCCGGGCAGGGAACCCCGATCTGCGCTGGGGGCGTTTCGACGGCCATGCGGCCAAGAATACTAGCCCAAATCGGTGTACAAATGCCCCGATGGTGCCCGATACAAAAAAAGATTCCGCCCCCCCCGGCGCCCCGCCCGAACGGTTCGAGGAGATCTTGCTGCGGCTGCGCGGCCTGGTCGAGCGTCTCGAAGGCGGCAACCTGCCTCTCGAGGAGAGCCTGCGCGCGTTCGAAGAAGGCATGGACCTGTGCCGGCGTGGAACGGCGATCCTGGACGGCGCGGAGAAGAAGGTCGAGACGTTGCTGGGCGGCACCTCCGCGCCGCGCATCGCCCCCTTCGAGAGCCCCGAAGGATGACCCGCTCGGACAGCGGTGGCGCGCGCTCCACGCCCCTCGAGCACGCAGCGAACGCGGGCGCGGCAACGTCGTCGTCGGGCCGGACGTCGCCAGCCCTCAGTCCGACGCTGGCCGGGTGGCTCGAGACCCGTCGCGAAGAGCTGGCGCGGATCTACGACAGGCACCTGGCGCAGCCAAAAGGTGGCGATCCGGGGCGTCTGGTCGAGGCGATGCGCTACTCGCTGCTGGCGCCCGGCAAGCGGATCCGCCCGCTGCTCGCGTTGGCGGCCGCCGAGATGATCGCGCCGCCCGACGATCAGGTGCGGCTGGCCTGCGCGGCGGTCGAGCTGGTGCACTGCTACTCGCTCATCCACGACGATCTGCCGGCCATGGACGACGACGACTTCCGGCGCGGGCGGCCCAGCAACCACAAAGCCTTCGGCGAAGCGACCGCCATCCTGGCCGGCGACGCGCTTCTGACGCTGGCCTTCGAGTGGATCGCCGAGGCGGGCGGTCGGGCACCCCATCCCGAGGGCTACCTGCGCGCGGCGCGGGCACTGGCGGAGGGTGCCGGACCGCGCGGCATGGTGCGCGGTCAGGCGCGCGATCTGGGCGAAGCGCCCCCCGCGACGCTGGGCGACCTCGAGATCCTCCACGGCGAGAAGACGGCCGCGCTGTTCCGTGCGGCTCTGGAGGTCGGCGCCCAGGTGGCGGGCGCCCCGCCGGAGACGGTAGCGGCGCTCGGGCATTTCGGCACCCTCTATGGGATCGCTTTTCAGCACGCCGACGATCGGGACGATGCCGAGCACGCCGAGCTGCGGGCCACCGCCCACCAACGACTCCTGACCCTGGTGGCGGAGGCCTGTGCGACGGTCACCGACATCGCGCCATCGCCCCGCAGCGACGGGCAGCCGACGGCAGCTTCGGCAGCTTCGGCTCGCCTGGTCGAGATAGCGCGCGCGCTTCTGCCGTAGGCCCGACCGACCTGTGATACCATCCCGGCAGGGATGCCCGCCGACGAGCGAACCCGGTTGTTCGAGACGCAAGCCGAGCCCAGCGGCGGCGTCAAGCGCGACCGCGCCTACCTGGTGGTCCTGGCCGGGACCAGCGTGGGCGAGATGTATAAGATCGAGGCCGACAAGACCATCATCGGGCGCGGGCAGCGGGCCCAGGTCCGGTTGCTCGACGACGGCATCTCGCGCGAGCACGCACAGGTGGTGATCGAGGGGAGCCACATCCTGCTCGAAGATCTCGGATCGACCAACGGCACCTTCTGCAACGGCCTCAAGGTCGATCGCAAGGAGCTGGTCGACGGCGACAAGATCCTGGTCGGCTCGACCACCATCCTGAAGTTCACCTACCACGACAATCTGGACGAGATCTTCCAGAAGCAGATGTACGAGTCCGCGCTGCGCGACGGGCTGACCAAGGCCTTCAACAAGAAGTACTTCACCGATCGGCTGGAGAGCGAGTTCACGTTTTCGATCCGGCACGTCGCGCCGCTGGCCCTGGTGCTGTTCGACATCGACCACTTCAAGAAGGTCAACGACACCCACGGCCACCAAGCTGGGGACTTCGTGCTCTCCGAGCTGTCGGCGCTGCTCACCGCGGCGCTGCGCGCCGAAGACGTCTTCGCCCGCTACGGCGGCGAGGAGTTCGCGGTCATTTGCCGCGGCTCGGACCTGGCCCAGGCCCAGGTGGTCGGCGAGCGCATGCGCAAGGCGGTCGAGCAAAACCGCTTCGTCTACGAGGGGACCCACATCCCGATCACGATCAGCATCGGGGTCGCCGGGCTACCCAACCCGGCCGTCAAGGACGCCAGCGACCTCGTCGGCCTGGCCGACAAGGCGCTCTACCAGTCCAAGCACGGCGGCCGCAACCGCGTCACCGTCCATCAACCGACGTAGCCGCTGGCGGCACCGATTCCGGTTTTTTTGCGGGGAGCGCCAACGGTTCGTAGTCTCTAGGGGTGTCGCCCCCGCACCGGCCCCCTTTCACCGCGGGGCTGCTCACGTTCGCCCTGGCCGTCGCCACCCAGGTCTTCGTCGGCCCGGCCTGGGGCGCCGAAGATGACATCGACCTGCCGCCCGCCGACGCGCCGGTTGCCCCATCCCGTAGGGCGGCCGGCAAGGCAGTGCCATTCGAGCGGGCCTGGCTCGAGCCGTTCTTCAAGAGCGGGCCGGCCAAAGCGGCGGTGGAGAAATATCGCGCCGATGACTTGGGAGCGGCCGAGGCCGGCTTGGCGCGCGCCGTGCGTGGTCTGCCCCGCAAGAGCGAGGAGCGGCTGGCGGCGACCTATCTGCTGGCGCTGACCCGCGCCGGCCAGTCGAACTGGGCCGACGCCGGCAAGCTGTTCGAGGAGCTCTACACCAGCTATCCGAAGCTGGCCGCCTACCACGCCGCCAACGCCGCGCGCTGCCGGCTGCGGCGCGGCGACAACGCCGGCGCAATCGAATGGGCGGACAAGGTCGCCAAGGGGAGCGTGCCCGAGGCAGAAGCCGAGCTGGTGCGCATCGATGCGCTGCGAACGCTTGGGCGCTGGGACGACGCGCTCGGTGCCATCGACGGTTACCTGGCGCGCTTCCCGAGCGGTCCGCGCCACGCCGAGGCGCTGTTCAAGAGGGCCGAGGTGATGGAGCGGACGCAGGCCCATGGCAGCGCCGACGCCCGGCCGGCCGGCCCCGACGTGACCGCCATCTACCGACGGGTGTGGGCCGAAGCCCCGCTCGACCCCTGGGGCGAGCGGGCCGGTGAGCGGCTCGATCAGATCGCCGCCGGGCTCTCCTTGGCGGAGGCGGCCGTCATCCACGCGCGCACCGCCGGCGAGCTCTGCTCGCGCGGCAACATCTTCTTCGACCGCAACCGGAACCAGGAGTCGGAGGCGGCCTTCACGGCGGCGCTGGGCGCGCCAGGCCTGGACGCCGACCTGGAGTGCAAGGCGCGTTTCTTCCGGGCCCAGTCGGTCTGGAAAGAGCGGCAACGCCCGCGGGCGGCGCCGCTGTTCGACGAGGCCGAGGGCGCCTGCGCACGGGCCGGCAACCGCGACCTGCACGCCAAGGCGCTCTACCAGGGCGCCCGCTCGTACGCCTCGATGGGGAACCGCGAGGCGGCAATGGCGCGCTACACCCGCATCGAGGCCGAGCACGCCGATCACAGCTACGCCGACGATGCGCGCGTGCGGATGGCCGAGCTGGCGACGGACGCCGGCGACGAGGCGGGGGCCGCCAAGATCCTGGCCGAGGTGCCGACCCGCTACCCGACCGGCGATCTGCTGAACGAGGCGCTCTGGCGACTGGCCTTCGGGGCCTGGCGGGGGGGCCGGCTCGACGAAGCGTCGCATTGGCTCGACGAGAACTTGCGGCTCGTCCCGCACGAAGAGATCTGGTACGCCGAGGGGCGGGTCCAATACTGGAAGGCGCGGGTCTTCGAAAAACAGGGCCATCCCGACGACGCGCGCGCCTGGTACGAGCGCGCGGTGCGCGAATATCCGCTCTCGGTCTACGCGCTCTTGGGACTGTCGCGGCTGCACGCGATGGCGCCCGAGGCGGAGAAGACCCTGGTCGCGGCGCTGCGCAAGGAGATCCACGACGTGCCGGCCTGGTCCTTCCCGCCGCGCGCGCTCTATGCCGACCCGGGCTTTCTGCGGGCGGTGGAGCTGGCCCGCATGGGACAGGGCGGAGACGCCCGCCGCGAGCTGGCCAAGCTGGGCCTCGCGACCTCGGTCGACAAGCACGCCACCGCCGATGCCCGCGCCGAGGATCAGGACCTCATCTGGATCACCGCCATCCTGCTCGATCGCGCCGGCGTCTGGAGCGCCTCGCACTCGTTGCCACGCTTTGGGGTCACCAGCTATCGGGGCGAGTATCCGAAGGGGATCGGCGAGGCCAAGTGGAAGCTGGCCTACCCGCGGGCCTTCGCGGCCCTGGTCACTAAGAACACCCACGCCAACCAGCTCCCCGAGGCGCTGGAGCTGGCCATCATGCGCGAGGAGAGCGCCTTTGCGCCCAAGACCGAGTCCTTCGCCAACGCGATCGGCCTGACGCAGATGCTGGTCAAGACCGCCAAGCGCTTCTCGGATGGCGCGCCGGTCACCCGCGAGGTGCTCCTCGATCCGGCCAAGAACATCGAGCTCGGCGCGCGGTTCTTGGGTTTTCTGTGGAAGCATTTCGATGCCGCCGCGCCGCTGGCCATCGCCGGCTACAACGCCGGCGAGGCCGCGGTCGATCACTGGCTTGGCGACCGCGGCGATCTCGACATGGACGAATTCATGGAGACCATCCCCTACGACGAGACCCGCAACTACACCAAGCGCGTGCTCTCGTCGTATTTCACCTATGCCTGGCTCTACGGGAGCAAGCCGGTTCCGCCGCTGCCGCTGCGGGCGCGCGGCGCGAGCAAGCACGATGACAGCAAGCATGATGACAGCCAACACGGCGACAGCAAGCGCGACGGCAAACGCGCCGAGCGCCCCGAGCACGCGCGGGCCAACCTCCACCAGCCGCGCAAGGGCTAACGCGTCGGCTGGCGTCGTGTCCGCCGGATCGGCGGCCGGGCGCCTGTCGAGTAAAGGCCCCTGGGTGGTCCTTTAGATCCCCGCGGGCGAGCGACTACTTCTTTTTCTTGCGCCGGAAGAACCCGCCGCGCTCCGGGCTCACGCGTTGGCCTCCGGCCGCGGCGTAGGCCCGCAGGTGCTCGTTCTCTTCGGCCGACATGGCGTTTGGGACCACCAGCTTGAGGTGCGCCACGACGTCGCCCTTGCCCCGCCCGTTGAGGCGGGGCATCCCGTGCCCGCCGAGCGCGATCGTCTCTCCGGGTTGGGTGCCGGCGGGGATCTCGATCTCCGAATCGCCGTCCAGCGTCGGGACCAGCACCCGATCGCCCAGCGCGAGCTGCGGAAAGCTGACCACCACCTCGGTGTGCAGGTCGGCGCCGTCGCGCTCGAAGCGCTCGTCGGGCTCCACGCGCAGGACGACGTAGAGATTGCCGGGCCGTCCGCCGCGCGACGGCGCCTCGCCCCGGCCCATGAGACGCAAGGTCGACCCGTCCTCGACGCCCGGCGGAACGGCGACCTTCAGGGTGTCCTCTTCCTGCTCGAGGCCGCTGCCCTCGCACTGCGGGCAGGGCTGGCGGATCACGCGCCCCTCGCCCCGGCAGACCGGACAAGCCGACGAGATCATCAAGAAGCCCTGCGAGTGCATGACCTGACCGCGGCCACCGCAGTGCTGGCAGGTCTCGGCCTCGGTGCCGGGCGCGGCGCCGTTTCCGCCGCAGGTGCTGCAGGCGGCGTTGCGGATGACCGTGACCTCCTTGGTGGCCCCGCTGGCCGCCTCGACCAGCGTCAGGAGCACGCGGGTCTCGATGTCCGCGCCGTGCGCCGAGGCGCGCCGGCCGCCGCCGCCCGCCATCCCGAAGATGTCGCCGAAGATGTCCGAGAAAGTCGAGAAGATATCGCCCACGTCGCGGAAGCCACCGGGCATCCCCGCGTTGCCGCCGGCGTGGCCGAAGCGGTCATAGCGGGCCCGCTTCTCGGGCTCGCAGAGAACCTGATAGGCCTCGGAGGCCTCCTTGAACTTGTCTTCGGCCTCGGCGTCGCCCGGATTTCGGTCGGGGTGCAGATCCATGGCCAGGCGGCGGTAGGCGCGCTTGAGGTCGCCGGCATCGACGTCGCGCGCCACGCCCAGCACTTCGTAGTAATCCCGTTTGTCGGACACGAACAACCTTTGTAAGAGACCTATCCCGATGGTGTCAAATCGTCCCCGGGCGCAGGTGGTATCTTTCGAGCATGAAGCATAGCCCGGGATTTCTGGCCCTGGTCGAAGACGTCAAGAGCCGCATCTCGGAGTGCGGCATCGCCGAGGTACGCGCCCGCCTGGACGCCGGCGAACGGTTCAGCTTCGTCGATGTCCGGGAGGACGACGAATTCGCCGTCGACCACGCGCGCGGCGCCCGCCATATCGGGCGCGGCGTGCTCGAGCGCGACATCGAGACGTTGATCCCCGACAAAGACGCGCCGATCGTCTTGTATTGCGGGGGCGGTTTCCGCTCGGCGCTGGCCGCCGAGAGCCTGCAGAAGATGGGCTACACCCAGGTCGTCTCGATGGACGGCGGCATGCGCGCCTGGCGCGAAGCGGGATATGAAGTTGACCGGGAACCCTAAGAGGGTTCCCGCGCCCTCCCGCGAAGGACTCCGCCGGGCGAAGCCCGGCTCCGTCCACGCGATCGAACCTGGCCGTCTCGGCGGCGCGGTGTCGCTGGGCGCGGCCCGCGAGGGGATCGTGCGCTGCGCGGACTGCGCGCGGTTGCGCGACTACTGCACGCGGGTGGCGGCCGAGAAGAAGGCCGCCCACCGCGACGACGTGTATTGGGGACGGCCGGTGCCTGGGTTCGGCGATCCGCAGGCGCGCCTGCTGCTGGTGGGGCTGGCGCCGGCCGCGCACGGGGCCAACCGCACCGGGCGGGTCTTCACCGGCGACGGCTCGGGCGATTTTCTGTTCGACGCGCTGCACGCCACCGGCTTCGCCAATATCGCCACCTCGCGGCGGGCCGACGACGGCCTGACCCTCCGCGACGCTTACGTGCTCTCCGCGGTCCGCTGCGCGCCGCCCGACAATAAGCCGACCCCCGACGAGATCGTGCGCTGCCGCCGCCACCTGGCCGCCGAGATCGCCGCCCTGCCCCACGTCCGCGTGGTCGTGGCGCTGGGCAAGATTAGACACGACGGATACCTCGCCTACCTGGCGGCGGAACACGGCGTGCGACCGCGCCCGCGGCCGGCGTTCGGGCACGGCAGCCGGGCGCGCCTGCCGCCCGGCCTGCCCACATTGCTCGGCTGCTATCACCCGAGCCGACAAAACACCAACACCGGCAAGCTGACGGCGCCCATGATGCGGGCCGTGTTCACCCAAGCCCGCGCTCTCATCGAAATGCCCGAGGTGTCCCGTTTCTGAGCCGAAGTTCCCGGACGATCCCGGCATCTGGAAGGTGCTCACCCGCGAGTACCTGGCCAAGAAGCCCTGGTTCACGGTGCGCGTCGATCGCGTCGAGCTGCCCAGCGGCGCCATCATCCCCGAGTACTGGGTCAGCGAATATGCCCCTTGGGTCAACGTCGTGGCCATCACGCCGGACGAGCAGGTGGTGCTGATCCGTCAGTACCGCCACGGCATCGGCGCCGTCCACTACGAGCTGCCGGCCGGTACGACCGATCCGGAAGACAGCTCGCTGGAGTCGGCGGCACGGCGCGAGCTGGCCGAGGAGACCGGCTACGGCGGGGGTCGCTGGTCGCTGCTGGCCACGCTGTCGGCGAACCCCGCCCTGCAAAACAACCTGACCTACACCTACCTGGCCGAGGGGGCCACCGCGCTCGGCGCCGCCGCGCCCGAGGCCAGCGAGGACATCCGGGTCCACCTGGTGCCGCTCACCGAGATTGAAGCCTTGATCGACAGCGGCGGCTTCCTGCAGGCGCTGCACGTCGCACCGCTGCTCAAGCTCCTGCTGCAACGACAGAAAGGGACGCGCTGACATGCCGATGCCCGACGAGATCGTGGGTCTGCTGCGATCGACCATCACGCTCAAATGGCCCGACGGCCACGAGACCCGCTACCGGGCGCGCGATCTGCGCCTGGCCTGCCGATGCGCCGGCTGCATCGAGGAGACCTCCGGCCGCCCGTTGCTGGAGCCGGCCAAGGTTCCCGAGAACGTGCGCGCCAAAGGGATCAGCTTGCTCGGCAACTACGCGATGACGATCGAGTGGAGCGACGGGCACACCACCGGCATCTACAACTTTCGAGATCTGCGCGGGAACTGCCCCTGCGACGCCTGCCGGGCCGCGCGCGTGCCGGCGCCCGGCACGCCCGGTTAGCCGGGTGGCTGGTCGTCATCTGATGAGCATCGCAGCCCCAGGCCCCAGCCGAGGATCCGCGGGTTGAGCGCCCGCCGCCGATTGTTCGACACGGCAAAGGCGATCCCGGGCAGCGCCGGGATCCCCAGCAAACCCATCAGTCGATCTCCAGCGGCGGTCGGTGCCAGCGCGCGCGCAAGCGATTGAGCCCCCGGCGCAGCGCCGCCATCCGAAGCAGCCGACGCTCGACCTTCAGCTTGCCCGGTAGGTTGAGCAGCGTGATGCCGATGACCGCGGTCAAGAGGCCCTGCCCCGGCACGCCCGGGATCGCCATGATGAGGCCCAGCAACACCAGCACCACGCCGGCCAAATTCTTGGCCACCAGTCCCAGCACCCGGATCGGCAACGATCGGCGCGGCCCGCGCTGGACTGGCCCGGCGGCGCTGAACCGATCGGGCGCCCAGCCCACCACGATCGCCACCGCCACCGCGAAGCTGAGCACCGCGGCCGACAGCGAAATCGCGACGCCCCACCAGATCCCGCCCCGCTTGAGCAGGCCGATGAGCGCGATGATTAGGTGCTTGGCGATTTCCATCTCGACGGACCGGCCGACTCTTCCACGACGGGACCTCGCAGGCCAGTGACTCCGACGACGGAGCGCGGGTTCCGCCGCGATCCTCTGCTAGGCTCGGGGCATCGATCTGCATGTCGTCGAGAGCGTGACCGAAGTCGCCGCCACCGAGTGGGATCGGCTGGCCGGCGACGACGATCCTTTTCTGGAGCACGCCTTCCTGGCGGCGCTCGAGGCCTCGGCAAGCGTGGGGCCCCGCGCCGGCTGCGTGCCGCGGTTCGTGCTGGCCCGCGACGGCGCTGGGCGGCTCTGCGGCGCGGTGCCGCTCTACCTCAAGACCAACAGCCACGGCGAATTCATCTTCGACTGGTCGTGGGCCAACGCCGCCCACCGGGCCGGCGTCCGCTACTACCCCAAGCTGGTGGCCGCCATCCCGTTCACGCCCGCCACCGGAAACCGGCTGCTGGTGCGCGACGATCCGGATCTCCCGCATCTCGATCCCGCCATCGTGCGGGCGGCGCTGCTGCAAGGGGTGCGCGAGGTCGCCGACAGCGAGCGCGCGTCATCGGTTCACTTTCTGTTTTGCACCGAGGACGAGAAGCGCTTCCTGGCCGCCCACCAATACTACCCGCGCCTGAGCATGCAGTTCCATTGGCACAACCGGCAGCGGCCGTTCGAGAGCTTCGAAGATTACCTGAGCACCTTCCGCTCGCAGAACCGCAAACAGGTGCGCAAGGAACGCAAGGTCGCGGCGGCCCACGGCTTGACGTTCCGCACCGCCACCGGCGCCGAGCTCGAGCCGCGCGACTGGCAGGCGCTGCGCGCGTTCTACGTGGAGAACGTCGACCGCCACGGCGGCATCGCCTACCTGAGCGACGCGTTCTTCGACATCGCGCGCGAGACGCTGGACCACCGGCTGGTGGCGACCCTGGCCTACCGGGGTTCGCAGGCGGTGGCGGGGACGGTCAACTTCGAAAAGGGCGCCCATCTCTACGGCCGCTATTGGGGCTGCCTCGACGACTTCCAGATGCTCCATTTCGAGCTCTGCTACTACCGCCTCATCGAGCGCGCCATCGAGCGGAAGCAGACCCTGTTCGAGGCCGGCGCCCAGGGCGAGCACAAGCTCAAACGCGGCCTCGTCCCGTCGTTCACCCACAGCGCGCACTGGATCCGCCACGCGGGGTTGGCCGAGGCCATCGGCGGCTTCGTCGAACGCGAAGCCGAAGGCGTCATCGAAACCGCCGCCGAATACACCAAACACTCACCGTTCCGGGCCGCCGGGGACACCGACCCCGCAGACTAACGGACACCCTAGATGGTCGTCTTCAACGGCGAAGAAAACCGCGGCGCGCAGGGAAATGTTATTTGCATCGGTCGTTTCAAACCCAGCGAAGGAGAAAAGACGAAGCCAGCTCTCGCGAGCCTTTGGGCGGCCTTCCCCGATCACGTCCACCGTCCATCGTGCGAGCACACCGCAAAATCGAGACTGTGGCGGCATTATCGACGTTCTTTCGTCAAGACGATGTCTCCGATACAAGCGTCTGCATCGACTGGATCAATCGGGTTTTTTCGGAGCCGAAAAGGCATAGTCCGGCCGGCCGCCGCGATGATCGAGCTTTTCTACTTTTTCTATTTTCAGTCGACGGCCATCAACATGGCGTACATGCCGGCGCACCTGCGGGCGCTGGGGCTGTCGGGGCGGCAGATCTCGACGGCGCTGGCGGTGGCGCCGGTCCTGTCGCTGGGGGTGCCGCTCGGGTGGGCCTGGCTGGCCGATCGCACGCGCCGCCACGACCGTGTGCTGCGCATCGTGGCTGGCGGCGCCTGGCTGGGGTTTTCGCCGCTGGTGTTCCTGCGCGGGGCCGCGGCCCGCAGCTTCTCGCTGATCCTCGCGGGGTACTTGGCGTATGCGATCTTCAACGTCGGGTCGAGCGGGCTGGCCGATGCGCTGGCGGTGGTGCGGGTGCGGGCCGGCGCGCTCTACGGCCGGATACGGTTGTGGGGCTCGATCGGCTTCGTGCTCGCCTCCGTGGGGACGGGGGCGGCGCTGGGCGCCTTCGGCTCGACGCCGACGCTGCTGTCGGGGCCGATGGTGCCGCTCGCCATGTGGCTCGCGCTGGGCGGCGCCTTCTGGGCCGCCACCCGGCAGCGCGGCGGAGGCTTACCGAGCGCCCGCCCGCGCGCCGCCGATCTCCCGACGCTGCTGGCCACGCCGGGCCTGGCGGTACTGCTCTTGGCCGGCGCGCTGCACTGGGCCTGCATGACGCCCTACAACGTCTTTCTGGGCGTCTACCTGCGCGATCTCGGGCTGCCGCCGGTGGCCTGGGGCCTGGCGTATTCGATCGGGGTCGTCGCCGAGATGCTGGTGCTGCTCTGGTTTCACCGGCTGCACGCCCGTTTTCACCTCGACACCTTGCTGGCGGCGGCGTTCATTGCCAGCGCGCTGCGCTGGCTGGCGGTCTCGCGCGTGCGGTCGCCGGTGGCCCTGGTCCTGCTGCAATCGCTCCACGGCATGACCTTCGGGATGTTCTGGAGCGCCGCCATCGCGATGGTCGCGGCCACCGTCCCGCCGCCGTTGCGCGCGACCGGTCAGGCGCTGCTGGTGATGGCCATCAACCTGGGCGGCGGCCTCGGCAACCTCGCGACCGGCGCGCTCTACGACCTGACCGGACCCCGCAAGCTGTTCCTATTGGCGGCCCTCGGCGAGGTGCTGCCGATCTTGGTGGTGCTCGGCGCCCGGCACCGGCTGCGCGCGGCGCTCCCCACCCGGCCAGCCTGAACGGCCGAACGGGCCGCGGCCGATGCCATGAGAGTTGCGCGCGGCCGTCAGGAGCCAGCTTGGGCGTCGAAGGTGACTTTGCCGTCGACCACATCGACCCGGACGGTGCCGCCGGAGGCCAACTTGCCGAACAACAGCTCGTCGGTGAGCGGCCGCTTGATCTCGTCCTGGATGACCCGTCCCAGCGGCCGCGCCCCGTTGAGCGGGTCGTAGCCCTTCTTGGCCAGGTGGGCGCGCGCCGCGGGCGATAAGTCGATGTTCACCTTGCGCTCCGAGAGCTGCTTGGCCAGCTCCTCGATGAACTTGTCGACGATCCGCTCCATCACCGCCGGATCGAGCGGCGCGAAGTCCACCTTGGCGTCGAGGCGATTCCGGAACTCGGGCGAGAACATCCGCTTGAACGCCTCGTCGGTGTCGCCGAACCGCTCGTCGCCCGCGGCGCCGAAGCCCGGCATGCGCCGCGACAGCTCGCGTGCCCCGACGTTGCTGGTCATGATCAGCACCACGTGGCGGAAGTCGGACTTGCGCCCGTTGTTGTCGGTCAGCGAGCCGTGATCCATCACCTGCAGCAGCAGGTTGAACAGATCGGGGTGGGCCTTCTCGATCTCGTCGAGCAGCAGCACCGCGTGCGGGTTCTGGTGGATGGCGTCGGTGAGCAGGCCGCCTTGATCGAAGCCGACATAACCGGGCGGCGCGCCGATGAGCCGCGAGACGGTGTGCCGCTCCATGTACTCCGACATGTCGAAGCGCAGGAACTGCACGCCGAGCGTCTCGGCCAACTGCTTGGCCAGCTCGGTCTTGCCGACCCCCGTCGGACCGGCGAAGAGAAAGCAGCCGATCGGGCGCTCCGGCAACCCCAGGCCGGCGCGGTTCATCTTGATGGCCTGCGCGACCCGCTCGACCGCCGGGTTCTGACCGAAGATCTTGGCCTTCAAATCAGATTCGAGGCTGGAGAGGCGATCCCGGTCATCGGTCTCCACCCGCCGGGACGGGATGCGCGCCATGGTCGCCAAGACCTGCTCGATGTCGCGGCTGCGGACCCGGCGCCGGGGTCCGGTCACCTTGCCGCTGGTGGGATCTTCGCCCGCCGCCGTCGTCGACTTGGCGGCCGTCTTGGTAACCGTGTTCGTCCCCGCCTTGGCGCTGCCTCGCCGGCGCTTCAGCTTGGCCGCCGCCCCCGCCTCGTCCATCAGATCGATGGCCTTGTCGGGCAGCCGGCGATCGTTGAGGTAGCGCGAGGAGAGCTCGGCCGCCGTGCGCAGCGATTTGTCGGTGTAGGTGACGCCGTGAAACTCCTCGTACTTGGAGCGCAGCCCGCTCAGGACCTTGATGGTCTCTTCGATCGACGGCTCTTCCACCTCGATGGCCTGGAAGCGGCGGGCCAGTGCCCGGTCCTTCTCGATGTAGCTGCGGTATTCCTTGTGGGTGGTGGTCCCGATGCAGCGGAGCTTGCCGTTGGCGAGCGCCGGCTTGATCAGGTTCGAGGCGTCCATGGCGCCGCCCGACGCCGCGCCCGCGCCCACGATGGTGTGCAGCTCGTCGATGAAGACGATGGCGTCGTCCTTCTCGCTGAGCGCGCGCAACACCGCCTTGAAGCGCTCCTCGAAATCGCCGCGGTAGCGGGTGCCGGCCACCATGGCACCCATGTCGAGGGCGTAGATGGTCGCGCCGGCCAGGGCCGCCGGCGCCTCGCCGAGCTCGATCCGCCGGGCCAGCCCCTCGACGATGGCGGTCTTGCCGACCCCCGCTTCGCCCACGAAGAGCGGGTTGTTCTTGCGGCGCCGGGCCAGCACGTGCAGCGCCCGCTCGATCTGCGGCCCGCGGCCGATCAGCGGATCGATCTCGCCGGCCCGCGCGCGCTCGTTCAGGTTGACCGCGAAGGTCGCCAGCGGATCGGCGGGCGCCTCTTCGGCTTCCTCATCGGTCGGTCCAGAGTCTCCGTCGCCCGGTACGCCGGTCTTGGCCGGCAGCAGCTTGGAGATCCCGTGCGAGATGTAGCTCACGACGTCGAGCCGGCCGATCCCCTCGTCCTTCAGGAAGGCGACCGCGTGCGATTCCGGCTCGGCGAAAAGCGCCACCAGGACGTTGGCCCCCCCGGCCTGGCTCTTTCCGGCCCCGAGCACGTGGTTGACGGCGCGCTGGATGACGCGCGCAAAAGCCAGCGTCGGCTGGGCCCGCTCGCGGTCCTCCTCCGGCAACGGCTTGATCTCGGTCTCGAGGAACGTCTCCAGTTTCGCGGTCAGCCGGGCGACCGAGCCGCCGCATTGCTTGACGACGTCGGCCGTCTTGTCGTCCTTGAGCAGGGCCAGCAGCAGGTGCTCGAGCCCCGAGAATTCATGGCCGCGCTGGGTCGCGTCGTCCAGCGCCTGTCGAATCGCCGCCTCGAGCTCCGTGGTCAACATGCTCATGACTCCTGACTCTTCCGCAACGAGGTCTGCAGGGGCATCTCGTGCTCGCGGGCGAACTGCACGACCTGGTGGGCCTTGGTCTCGGCGATCTCGAACGGGAACACGCCCGCCACACCGATCCCCTTGGTGTGTACGTGCAGCATGATCTTCTTGGCCGCCACGCCGTCGTGTTGGAAGTACTTCATGAGCACGTAGACCACGAACTCCTGCGTCGTGTAGTCGTCGTTGTGCAGCAGCACTTCATACAGAGGTGGGCGCTCGACCTTCTTCTGGGTGATCGTCTCGCGCTCCGCGACCGGCCGCGTGAGCGTCCCGATCCCGTCTTTGTCGTTTCGGTCGTCCCGCGGTTTGGCCATGCCCGTTTCATTGCCGATCGTAGCGCACTTAGCCGAGGTCACAAGTTGCCGAGTCGCCCCTTGGCCCAGGTAGCCGCTTCTTTAATCACCGGGGCGGGATCGTCCAGCAGCCGCTCGACCACCGCCCGCGCCCCCCGATCGCGCGCCGCGCCGATGGCGTAGAGCGCGTTGCGCCGCAACCCATCATAGCGAACGCGCGCCAGCGCCATGCCGGAGGCCAGTCGCTCGAAGTCCTCGGGGGTCAGCGCAGCGACCTCGGCCGGCGACAGGGCCGAAAGCGGCCGCGGCGAAAAGCGTGCGTCGCCCGGGGGCCCCTCGCGGTGGTTCCAGGGGCAGACCTCCTGACAGACGTCGCAGCCGAAGATGCGCCCCGCGAAACCGGCCCGCAGCTCTTCGGGGACCGGCCCGCGGTTCTCGATGCTCTGGTAGGCCACGCAGCGGCGGGCATCGACCACGCCGGGCGCCGCGAAGGCCCCCGTCGGGCAAGCCTCCAGGCACAGCGTGCAATCGCCGCAGCGGCGGCCATGGGGCGCGTCGTAGACGTCGACGGCCCGGTCCACGAACATCACCGACAGCGTCAGCCAAGAGCCGAGCTTGGGGTTGATGAGGCAGCCGTTCTTGCCGATCCAGCCCAGGCCGGCCCGCTCGGCCCAGGGTTTCTCCATGGCGACGCCGGTGTCGACCGAGGCGTAGGTCTCCAGCGTCGGATCGAGCGCCAGCAGCCGTTTGCGGAGATCGCGCATCCGGTCGCGGTGGGCGTAGTGGTAGTCGCGCCCGCGCGCGTAGCGGGCGACCGGCGCACGCTCGTCACCTGGGCGGTGGTAAGCGATCGCCAGCGCTATGACCGTGCGCGCGCCCGGCAGCACGCCGCCGGGATCGAGGCGCTCGGGCTGCCGCCGCGCCATCCAGGTCATGTCGGCCGCGTAGCCCGCCGACAGCCAGCCCGCGAGGGGCGCCGGATCGAGCGGCGCGGCCGGCGCCAGGCCCACCAGCGTGAAGCGCGCCGCCCGCCCCGCCGCGCGCACCGTTTCGGCGGAGAGCACCGGCGCGGTCATGACGGTGCCACCTGCACGGCTGGGCCCGCCCGGCTCTACTTGGTCGCCGCGAACTTGGCGCTCTGGGCCTGGTAGTAGGTGCCCATGGTCAGGTTCGAACGCTGCACCTCGATCAGGCGGTCGATGAGCTCGTCCCACTTGGCGCCCGGTACGGCGATGTACATCTCGTCGTCGCCCACTTTGGTGAAAGTCCGGTTGCCGCGGCAGCCGAACGACAGCGCCACGATCTCGGATTTGGCAGCGGCCGGCAATATGGCGCAGCTCGGGCGACTGGTGGCCTCGGCGGCGCCCTTGGAGAGCCCGGCTTTGAGCGCCGCTTCGTAAACCAAGGTCAGTTGAACCGGCGTGGCCGCCAGCAGCACCACGTCGGCCTTGAAGGCGTCGCTGGAGGCCGGCGCATAGGCCACGGCACCCGGCGCCTCGTCGAGCGTCGGGATCCCCGGCACCTCCGCCGCGTCCAGGTAGCGCGTCTCGACCATGAAGCCGACCGCGGCGCCGAGCTCGCTGGCCCGCTCGGCCGGCAGCGCGATCTTGTGCGTGTGGCTCCCGACCGCGCAGTTCCAGTGGTCGGCGGGCAGCGTGTAAAAGCTCTTGCCTTCCATCGCGCGATCCCAGAAGACACAACCGGCGGCCACCGGCCCCCCCGCCCAGCGCGGCAGCGCCGCCGGAAGCCCATCCAGAAAGCCGATCTTGATGGGCAGCCGCCGCAATCCGAGAATCTCCTGCACCCGCGTGACTCGCTGATCCATTCTGCGCTGCCTCCGGGCCGAGAGCATGGTCGGGGCCCGCCGTGCTGTCAACGCGCCGGACGACTGGCCAGGTGGTCAGAAATCCGTC
>DASRLC010000241.1:0-5382 GCA_035648655.1 Polyangia bacterium | reverse complement strand
CCCCCGGCTCGCCGCGCAAGCCTTGACCCGCCGCTTCGGCGCGCGCACCGCGCTCGACGGCCTCACCTTCAGCGTGGCCCCGGGCGAGATCTTCGGCCTGCTGGGACCGAACGGCGCCGGCAAGACCACCGCCTTCCGCATCCTGGCCGGTCTCCTGCCGCCGCACGCGGGAAGCCTCTCGCTCGACGGCCGACCCGCCGACGGCGGCGACGCCGGCTACCGTGCGCGCCTCGGGGTCGTGTTCCAGGAGCCCAGCCTCGACCTCAAGCTGACCGGGCGCGAGAACTTGCGCCTGGGCGCCGCCCTCTACGGCCTGCCGCGCGCGCTCGCGACGACGCGAATCGACGCGGCGCTGGCGCTGATGGCGCTCGGCGATCGCGCCGACGAGGCCGCCTCCAAGTATTCGGGCGGTATGCGCCGCCGGATCGAGATCGCGCGCGTGCTCTTGCACGAGCCGTCGCTGCTGCTGCTCGACGAGCCGGGGCGCGGCGTCGATCCCGAGGCCCTGCGCCGAATCTGGGATCAGATCGGCGCCCTGGTCGCGGCGCGCGGGCTCTCGGTGATCGTCACCACCCACCAGCCCGAAGAGGCCGAGCGCTGCGGCCGCCTCGCCATCCTCGACGGCGGTCGCCTGACCGCCCTCGGCACCCCCGACGAGCTGCGCGCCCGGGTGGCGGGCGACGTGATCCGCGTGCGCGGTCAGCGGCCCGAGGCGCTGCGGGACACCATCGCCGCGCGATTGGGACTGGCCGGACGAATCGTCGACGGCGACGTCGTCCTCGAGGCGTCGCGCGGTCCCGAGGTGGTGCCGCGCATCGCCGAGCTGTTCGCCGCCGGGGAGTTGGCCAGCGTTTCCACCTCGCGTCCGACGCTGGCCGACGTGTTCGCCAAGCTGACCGGCCGGGGGTTGGTCCCGTGATCCGCTCGATAGCGGCGCTGGCCGGCCGCGATCTGCGCCGATTTTTCCGCCAGCCCAGCCGCATCGTCGGATCGGCCGCGCAGCCACTCATTCTCTGGGTGGTGCTGGGCGCTGGGCTCGGCGGCAGCTTCCGGCCCAATGTAGGAACGGGCGCCGGGGCAGGCGTCGGCTACCTCCAGTACTTCTATCCGGGCGTGGTGGTCCTGACGTTGCTTTTCACCGCCATCTTCTCGACCATCTCGGTGATCGAAGATCGCCACCACGGATTCCTGCAAGCCGTCCTGGCGGCGCCGGTCTCACGCGCTTCGTTGGTGCTCGGCAAGACGCTGGGGGGCGTGGCCATCGCGTCGGTACAGGCCGGGATCCTGCTGGCGCTGGCGCCACTGGCCGGATTCCACGCCTCGGAGATGAACTGGCCGCTGCTCGCCTTGGCGGTGCCACTCTCGGCGCTGGTCTTCACGGCGCTCGGCTTCGCGATGGCCTGGTGGATCGACTCGACCCAGGGCTACCACGCCGTCATGAGCGTGGCCCTCATCCCGCTCTGGATGCTGTCGGGCGCGATGTTCCCGCCATCGGGCGACAGCCACTGGATCGCGACCCTGATGGCCATCGATCCGATGACCTACACCGTCTCGGCGATCCGGCGCGGGTTCCACGGCGCCTCGATGCCGGCGTCGCTGGTGCCGGGCCACGGCGGGGCCGCCACCGATCTGGTGCTCATCGCGCTGGCCGCGCGCGTGACGTTGACCGCCGCCGTGGCGCTCTGCCGACGACGGGCCTGACGTTATTCTACGCAGCCGCTCGGGGCGGGTCGAAAAGCCGACTGGCCAACCAGCTCGGGGGCGGCGACTACGCGCCGCCGGCGACCCGAACCCGGTTGCGGCCGGCGTTCTTGGCCGCGAAGAGCGCGCGATCGGCCGACGCGAGCACCATGGCCGGCTCGGAGCCGTCGTCGGGAAAGGAGGCCACCCCCAGCGAGATGGTCAGCTTACCCATCGGCTGCGTGCTGCCGAATTCGAAGGGGAACTCGGCGATCTGCGCGCAGATCCGCTCGGCGACCTCCTTGGCCGCCGCCTTGCCGACGTCGAGCAGGATGATCGCGAATTCCTCGCCGCCGTAGCGGGCCACCACGTCGTTGGCGCGCCGGCCGTGCTGCAGGATCTTCGAAACGCCGCGCAGGGCGTTGTCGCCCGCCAGGTGACCGTGCCGGTCATTGTAGCCTTTGAAGTGATCGACGTCGATCATCAGGATCGACAGCGGCAGCCCGGTCCGGTTGCTGCGCTCCATCTCCAGCGACAGGCGCTCGCGGAAATGGCGGTGATTGTAGATGCTGGTGAGCCCGTCGGTGATCGCCAGCTCGGCCAGCCGCGCGTTGAGCGTCTCCAGCTCCTGCGTCCGCTCGCTGACCTTCTCCTCGAGCGAGGTATTGAGCGTCGCCAGCTCGGCGTTCTTGACCTGCAGCTCCAGCAGCAGCTCGGCCCGCTCGCGCTCGAGTCGGAACCGAGACAGCAGGCTCTGAATGGTGAGCCGCAGATCGGGCTCGTCCCACGGCTTGGGGATGTATTGATCGAGATGCGCGCGGTTGATGGCGTAGACCACGGCGTCGAGGCCGGCCTGTCCGGTGAGCAAGATCTTCACCGTCTTGGGGCTGCGCCGGTGGACCTCCTCGAGCAGCTCGACGCCTTTCATGCCGGGCATGATCTGATCGGCGATCACGACCGCGATCTGCTCGCCGTCCTGCTGCAGATCTTCGATCAGGTCCAGGGCCTCGCGCGCGTTCTTGGCCACCGCGATGTCGCACTCGCCGCCGAAGCGCGCCGAGAGCTGTTGCCGCAGCGCCGCGAGGATCCCCTCCTCGTCGTCGACGCAAACGATGTGCTCGCGCAGAGCGGTCGTCGGATGGTTCACGCGCGGTCCTTGCTGCTCGGCCCGGACGCGGACGTCACGGGCGGCAGGGCGCCGGGCGCGGGCGACCAAGACGGCCAAGAGCCTACCGGCGACGCCTTGACGGCGGTCGGGACCGGCGGCGGCCCGTCGATCGGAAGCCGAACTTCGAACCGGGTGCAGCCCCGCCGGCTGTCGACCCGCAGGGTCCCGCCATGCTTCTCGACGATGCGCGCGCAGATGCTGAGCCCGAGCCCCGTTCCCTCCCCCTTGGCCTTGGTGGTGAAAAAGGGCTCGAAGATGCGCGCCGCGACCTCGGCGGGAATCCCCGGACCAGAGTCTTGAATCGTCACCAGCACGTCGCGGTTTTCGACTTTGGTCTCGATGAGAATCTCACCCCGCCCATCCATGGCCTGTATCGCGTTGTGGATCAGGTTCGTCCACACTTGATTCAGCTCACCCACATACGCTGTGATCGCCGGAAGCGATCCAAATGATCTCTGCACTTTAACGCCATCTTCGCCGTACTTCAACTGGTGAGAGAGAATGACCAGGGTGTCTTCGATGCCGGCGTGGACATCCACGCGTTCGAGCGGTGCTTCGTCCAAACGGGAGTAGCGCTTGAGCGCCCCGACGATCCTTCTAATAGAACCAATCGCGGTGCGAATTGTTCCCGAGGTGCGCGCCAAGAATGCGACCTCGCGCAGGTAGCCGGCCATCGGCGCCGGGCTCTTCCCACCCGATCCGCCCGAGAGGGCTTGCAGCTCCGGCGCCACCCGCTCACCGATGGGGCCCACCTCCGCCAGCATGGCGGCCGCCTCGGCGGCGCCATCGACCCCCGAGAACATGGTGCGCAGCCGCCGCGCCTGTTGTCGCGCTTCGATCGACGTCAGCAGCGGCGCCGCGGCCATCTCGGGCAGCAGACCATCGATGAGGTCGAAGAAGCGCGCCACCGAGTCGGGCGGCAGATCCAGCGCGGAGATAGCCTGCGCGCAGTGACCGAGGCGACGCACCGTCTCGGACAGCGCGTCGACCAGCCCCTGAACCGCGGCCGCCGGCGAGTTGACCTCGTGGGCAATTCCGGCCACCAGCATGCCGAGGCCGGCCATCTTCTCGGAATGAATGAGCTGACCTTGCGCCGCCCCCAACTCGCGCAGCGCGCGCTCGATCTCGGTGTTGGCCGTCTCGAGCTCAGCGGTGCGGGCCCGCACCCGGGCCTCCAGCACCTCGGAGAACGCGCGCACCTCGGTGTAGAGCCGCGCGTTCTCGATGGCGGTGGCGGTCTGATCGGCGAAGGTAACCAAGAGCCGCAGGTCGGCTTCACCGAACGGCGCCTCGCCGAGGCGACCTACCACGATGACACCCACCAGACGCTCCTTGAGCGTGAGCGGCGCGGCGATGACCGGCCCCCGCAGGCCGGCCGCCAGCGCGTGCTCCATGAGCTGCGGATCGGCCTCGACGGCGCTGGTGCGCCGCGCCCGCCCGAGGCCGGCCACGGCCGCCGCCAGCGCGGCCAGCCGCTCACCCACCGGCTCGCCGGCTACCGCGCGCACCACGAACTCGGGCGGCGCCGCGCCGACCGCCAGCGCGATCGATGCCGTCTTGCCACCGAGCACGTTCAGCACCTCCGTCACCACCGACCGCAACACCTGCCCGAGATCGACGACCGTGCTGACCGCCCGCCCCACTTGGTGCACGGTGACCAGCTCGCGCACGCGCGCCGCCAGGCCCTCCTGATTCTCCTTGAGGCTGCGGGTCATGATCCGGAAGGCCTCGGCCAGATCCCCGATCTCGTCGACGGTATCGACGCTGATGGTGGTGTCCAGATCGCCGCGCGCGATCGCCAGCGCGCCCGCGTGCAGATCCTGAAGCGGCCGCGTCATACGCCGCGCCAACAAGTTCGACAGCGCGATAGCCAGCAAGAGCGCCGCGATGGCGCCGACCGCCAGCGCGCTGCTGGCGCGGCGGCGCGCGGCGGCCAGTGGCTCGCGGTCGACCGCCACCCCCAGCAGGCCCACCGGAACGGCGTTGACGTCCTGGAGCTGCCCGAAGGCGATCGAGTACGGATGCCCGTCGACCTCCACCTCCAGCGGCACCACCGAGCTTCCGACACCGAGATCCGCGATGGGCACGTTGCGCGGGAGCGCGGGCCCCACCAAACGCGCGCCGGTGGCCGCCATGAAGGTGGAGGCGTTGGGATCCTTACCGACGTAGACCACCACCTCGCGTCCCGCGCCGAGGGCGGCCTTGAGGCGATCGACGACGGCGCCGTCGATCGGAACGGTGACCACCGCGGCGCCCAACAGCCGCAAGGCCGGGTCGACCAGCGGCAGCGCCGCGCGCACCACCAGGCGCTCGTGCGCGCTCTCGATGCTCACGGTGCGTTCGTAGCCGAGCGCGCGCAGGATGACCGGCGAGCGCTCGGCCGGCTCCAGTCCGGCGCTGCCGGCGCCCGTCAGCAACTCGTCGCAGGCACCTTGCGCGCAGCGGGCCACGATGCGGCCGGCGGCATCGGTGATCTCGAAGAGCGCGCCCGGCGTCGCCATCGACAGCTCGCCGAGGCGCCGGCAGCGCCGGAC
>DASRLC010000240.1:0-16757 GCA_035648655.1 Polyangia bacterium | reverse complement strand
GTCGATCAGCAGCGCCTTCACCGACTGCCGGATCAGCGCCTCGTCGTCGGCAATGAGCACGGAGGCTGTCATGTAAATCCGCGATACCGGAGGGGCGCGGGCGTAGCCCGGCTTTGCCGGGCGCAGCCCGGGGGGACCGGGGGTGTGCGAGCGGAAGCAAGCCGCACCCCCGTAAAATAGGAGGGTCCCGTTCCCCCCCCGAAGAGCTCGAACGGGCAAAGCTGGTTCTCCCTCACGCGATCTATTCCGCGATATTGGGATAGGCCGGCATTTTCCCTCACGCGGTTCATCTGACCACCGGGATTTGGATCTCGAAGGTGGCGCCGGCGCAGTCGGTGCGGTTGGCGGCGACGATGCGGCCGCCGTGCTCGAGCAAGATGTTCTGGCTGATGGCCAGCCCCAAGCCGTGGCCTTCGGGCTTGGTGGTGAAAAACGGTTTGAACAGCTCGCGGGCCCGTTCGGGCGAGATGCCGGCGCCGCGATCCCGCACCCGAATGGCCACCTCATCCCGACCGTGGCTGGGCGCGCGGGCGGCCTCCAGCTCGATGGCGCCCGCGCCGGGTGTGGTGGCCTCGGCCGCGTTGACGATCAGGTTCACCAGCGCCTGCGTGATGAGTTGAGGGTCTACCTCCAGCGGTGGAAGGTCCGGCTCCTCGCGCCGCTCGACGCGCGCGCCGTACCGGGCCAGCGCCGGCCCCGAGGCCTCGATCGCCGCGTCGACCAAGGTGCCGACGGTGGACAGCTCAATCCGCGGCGCCAGCGGACGCGCGTAGCTCATGAGGCGCCGCACCAGCCCCTCGATGCGCGAGATCTCCCGATCGAGAGCCCGCGCGGTCTCGACCACCGGCGCGCCGCCCGGACCGCTGGCGCCTTGGCGAACCAAGAGCTGCACGGCCGCCTTCATGCCGGCCAGCGGGTTCAGCACCTCGTGGGCCAGCTTGGCCGCCAGCTCCCCCACCGCCGAGAGCTTCTCGCTCTGCACCAGGCGCCGCCGGTGATCGAACAGCGCGGCGTCGGTCTCTTCCAGCTTCTCGACGATGGCGCTCACCTGATCGCCCAGCGTCTCCAGGCCCGCCCGTCCCGGGCCCAGGTGGATGCGCGTCCGCTCGGCCGCCGATTCGACCTGCACCTCTAGCTCGTAGATCGGTTTGGTGATCCGGCGCGCCCACAGGAACCCGACCAGGAGACTGGCCACGGCGCCCGCGATGCTGGTTCCGACCAGCACGCCGGCCAGGCGGCGCACCGAGCGCTCCGCACCCGACAAGGTCACTTCGGCATCGGCGCGCGCGACCCTCCCGAACTCGGCGAACAGATCGCGCAGCCGCTGCGCCTGGGCGTGGTTCTGCAGCAACGCGGCCTTGGCCTCCTCCGGGTGCCCAGCGTCGTAGAGCGCGACCGCCTCGCGTCGCGCGCGATCGTAGGCCAGGTACTCGGTCCGGATCTGGTCGAGTAGCCGCTCGGAGTCGGCCCCGCCGACCTTCCCGTGCATGCGCGCTAGCCAAGATTCGAAGGCCGGTCGGTTGCTTTCCAGCTCGGCCAACCAGGCCCGGTTGCCGGTCAGCAGATACTCGGCCACGAACCCCTTTTGGTAAAGGAACGCGCTCATCGCCGCGGCGTCGTCGATCAGCGCCAGCTGGCGGGTGACGGCCACCCGGGCCACGGCCGAGGAATTGCCCAGCGAAAACAACCCGACCGCGCAGACCACGCCGACGGCCAGCGCCGTACCGAACGACGCGAAGGCCAGTCGGACCGAAAGCGCCGCCGAGCGCGATCTGCGCATGGGCGCAGTATGCGCGCCCGGGCCGACTAGCGCACCACCAGGTCGTCGCGCCGGTTCTTGGCGTGGGCCTGGTCGTCGTGTCCGGGATACTTCGGCCGCTCGGCGCCGTAGCTGACCGTGGCTACCCGCCCATCGGGCACGCCCAGATGCATGAGGTAGGTCTTGGCCGCGCGGGCCCGCGCTTCACCGAGCGCCAGGTTGTATTCGGTGGTGCCGAGCTCGTCGCAGTTCCCCTCGATTCTGACCTCGCCGGTCCTCTCGGCACGAACCTCGGTCGCCACCTTCTGCAAGATCTGGTGCGAATCGCCGCGCAGCAGCGACGAGTCGAAGTCGAAGAAGATGGCCGGCCCATTGTCCTTCGAGCTGTCGTCGTTGACCGCCTGCGCCGGCTCGTCCCGCGGGGGGGCCGGCATGCGCGCGGCGACCGGCGCCGCGGTCGGCCGGACGGGTGGCGCTTTTTGCTCGTGCGAGCAGCCGAGCCCACCCAGCCCCGCGAGGGGAAGCGAGAGCCCGAGAGCCAAGACGGCCAAAGAACGTGTCGTGATCATGCCGAACCTCCAGGGGTTGAAACCAAGGGAACTTCCACGAACGACCAAAACTGGCTGCGCAAGAGCTGCAGGCGCTCGAACGATCCGCAGCCATTGACCGACACGAGATATTGCAGCTTGGACAGCAGGGTCGCCGGCTCGCTCCGCATCAGCAGGGTGCTCGACGGCTGAACCACTGGGTGCGCCCCCGTTCCCTCCCACACGACGTGCCCCACCACGAAGAAGTCGCCGAGGCCTTTCTGCTGCGGGTGAAATCGGGCTTCGAGGACGCGCACATGGGTGGCGGCTGCAAGCCGCGTGCCCCTCGAACTCCCCGTCTTTCGTGCGCTGGCCGCCGGCCGGCGCCGGTAGAAGATTGTGCAGGCCCGAGGTCGCCCGACGCGTTCGTTAACGACGGCGGAGGCCTTTGAGGCGTTTCGGTATCTCGTGTTATGGAATGAGCAGGGAGGCCGCCATGCAACGTTCGCGTCGAGCTGTCGGGATTGGTTTCTTCGGAGTCGGTTTTCTGGCGGCGGCGATCGCCTTCTCCGCGGTGGCGCTGGCGCCTCGGGCGGCGTACGCCGGCGGTCGGATCGTCGTGAGCGACACCGAGTTCGGCGCCTACGGATCCGAAAAAGAGATGAACGCTGCGCTCAAGAAGCAGGGCAAGACCACCCTCAAGGGGGACGGGGCTTGGACGCTCAACCTGATGGTCTTCCTGGGCGCCCCCGCGGGCGGCAAACAGATCAACATCGTCTATTATGACCTGTCGAAGAAGCCGCCCGATCAGATCAACTTCACCGAGGTGGGGGTCAAGCCCGACCAAAAGATCGTGCAGCTCAATGGCCAGGCGATCTCCAAGGACATGGGCTTCGTCAAAGGGCACAAGTACGAGATTCGGGCCACCCGCCTCATCGGCGGCAAAGAGAAGGTCTACGCGAAGACGACCATTACGTTGAAGTGACCGGCCGCGCGATCGCCCTCGCGCTGCTGGTCGCGGCGGGCTGCGCGCGCGCCCCGCGGTCGGAGCGCCCGGCGCCGGACGCGCCCTACCTCGATCCGCGGCGTCCGGCGGAGGAGCGGGCGGAGGATCTGGTGCGGCGGATGACCGTCGCGGAGAAGATCGGGCAGACCATGACCGCGGCGCCGGCCATCCCACGGCTGGGCGTCCCCGCCTACGACTGGTGGAACGAGGCGCTGCACGGCGTGGCGCGCGCCGGGCGGGCCACGGTCTTCCCGCAGGCGATCGCGCTGGCGGCGACCTTCGACGCGCCGCTGGTTCACCAGATCGCCGACGCCATCTCCGACGAGGCGCGCGCCAAGTTCAACCTGGCGCAGGCGCGCGGCGACCGCGGGCGCTACCAGGGACTGACGTTCTTTTCGCCCAACGTGAACATCTTTCGCGATCCGCGCTGGGGGCGTGGGCAGGAGACCTTCGGCGAAGATCCGCTCCTGACCGCGCGTCTGGCCGTGGCCTTCATTGCCGGCATGCAGGGGGACGATCCGTATTATTTGAAGACCGTCGCCACCGCCAAGCACTTCGCTGCGCACAGCGGCCCCGAGGCGAGCCGGCACGTCTTCGACGCGCGTCCGAGCGCCCACGATCTGGCGGACACTTACCTGCCGCAGTTCGAGGCGGCGGTGCGGCAGGGGCGGGTGGCCTCGGTCATGGCCGCTTACAACCGGCTCGACGGTCTGGCCTGCGCGGCCAACCCAGAGCTGCTGGGTGAGACGCTGCGCAAAGGATGGGGTTTTGCCGGCTACGTGGTCGGCGACTGCGGCGCGGTCGACGACATCTTCGCCACCCACCACCTGGCGCCGACGCGGGCCGCCGCGGCCGCCGACGCGCTGCGAGCCGGGACCGACCTCGACTGCGGGCACGCCTATGCGGCGCTCGGCGCGGCGCTGGCGGGGGGCCTCGCGACCGAGGCCGATCTCGATCGCGCGCTGGTGCGGCTCTTCGCGGCGCGGTTCCGCTTGGGCATGTTCGATCCTCCCGAGCGGCTTCCCTGGTCGGGCCTCGGCGAATCGGCGATCGACGCCCCCGCGCACCGCGCGCTGGCGCGGACGTCGGCCGCGCGCGCGGTGGTGCTGCTGGAAAACCGCGGTGGCATCTTGCCGCTGGCGGCCAACGTCCGCCGGTTGGCCATCGTCGGTCCGACCGCCGACGACCAAGAGGTCCTGCTGGCCAACTACCACGGCACCCCCTCGCGGACGGTCACGCTGCTCGACGGGATCCGGGCCGCTGCCCGCGCCCACGGCGCGACCGTCCGCACCGCGCGCGGCGCCACGCTGGCCGGCGCCGGCGGCTCGAGCGCGCAGCTGGCCGAGGCGGTGACCGTCGCCAGGCGGAGCGATCTCACCGTGGCGGTCGTGGGCCTCTCGCCCCGTCTGGAAGGCGAGGAGAACGAGAGTCGGTTCAATCCGGCCGGCGACCGCCAGGAGATCGGCTTACCAGCGGCCCAGGAGAAGCTCGTCGAGGCGCTGGTCGCGACCGGCAAGCCGGTGGTGGTGGTGCTCACCGGCGGCAGCGCGCTGGCGGTGCCCTGGGCCGCCCAGCACGCCGCCGCGCTGCTCTACGCCTGGTATCCGGGCGAAGAGGGCGGCAACGCGGTGGCCGATGTCCTTTACGGCGACGTGAATCCGGCCGGGCGGCTGCCGATCACGATCTACCGCGCGACCGCCGATCTGCCGGCGTTCACCGACTACGCCATGCGCGGGAGGACCTACCGGTACCTCGCCACCGAACCGCTGTATCCCTTCGGCGCGGGTTTGTCGTACACGACGTTTCGCTACGCGAACCCGGCATTCACTCCGGATCGAAAGACCCTCTCCGTCGAGGTGACCAACGCCGGCACGCGCACGGGCGACGAGGTGGTCGAGGTTTACGTCCTGCCGCACGGCCTGCCGGCCTACGCGCCGAGGCGCTGGTTGGCGGCCTTCGCGCGGGTGACCTTGGCGTCGGGCGAACGGCGTGTGGTCTCGCTCGCGCTGTCCCCGAGAGCCCTGTCGTACGTCGATGGGCAAGGCGTCTGGCGCCCGCTCACGGGCGACGTCGATCTGGCGGTCGGCGGCGGTCAACCCGATCGCGGGGGCCGCTATGCCGACGACGCCCGAGGCCTGACGGCCTCGGTGCGCCTCGGAAACTGAACGGAGCGGGGTGTTTATCGAATGAAGTAGGTGAAGCCGAACCCGGCTGTCGTGGCGGTGGTCTGCCCGCCGAGCGAGATGACCGTGTCGGCGTTGTTGTCGCCGAAGGTGATGGAGAAGCCGACGCGGCCTTCGAGCGCGAAGTTCGGGGTCAGGAAGACCCGCGCGAGAGCCCCCGGTTCGAGAGTGAACCCAGTGCCGGATACACCACCCGTCGAGCTGTAGTCGATACCGGCTAGGCCACCGAGGGAGAAGTCACTGTTGACGCCGCGGAAGAGGTGATACCAACCGCCGACGCCGAAACCGAACGTCGAGGTGGATGGCATCATCATGGCGCGGGAGATGTGCTGGTAACCCAAGATGCCTTCGATATGGAACATCGCCTGGTCGTAGACGAACTGACCACCGGACAATCCGCCCAGGGTCCCGACGGCGCCGATGCCGATGCCGGCCCCGCCACCCGCCGGCGCGAGGTACGCCGGCGGCGGCGAAGCGGCCGCCGGGGGCGGCGCGGTGTCGGTCTGCGCGAAGGCGGGAGCGGCGGCCAGGGTCAGGGCCAGACCACCCAACAACGACGGCAACAGGTACGGGGGCTTCTTCATCTGATCTCCTCGGTGGTTCGTGGATGTCCGAGGGTCGACGACCCATCGGCCCGGCCAGTATGGCGACTGCCTGGGGACGGTCAAATTCGAAGCCCGCGCGCCGAGGCGCGTTATTCGGCGCTGAGCTGTTTGCAGAACTGCTGCTCGCGCGCGATGACCGCCTCGGCTGGTCGCAGCTCGGCGGGCGACTTGCCGTAGGCGGCGGCCAGCGCGCAGTGAACCTGCGGGTCGAACGGGTTGGTCGCCAGCGACGCGCGCAGCGAGGTGATGGCGGCCGGCGCGTCGCCCAGCGCGAGCTGCGCCTCGCCCGCGATCAAATTGGGCCAGGGGAGATCGGGGTAGAGCGTCAGCACCGATCCCAGCGCCTTGAGCGCGCGATCGGGCTCGCCCAGCGCCAGGTAGGTCCGTCCCAGCTTCACCGGGAAGACCCAGTTGGCGGAAGGATCGCCGTGCTCGGGCCGTGTGCCGACCGCCTTGGCGCCTTTTTCGTACTCGACGACGGCGGCGCGCGGCCGCTCGCGGCGTAGCAGCATGTTGCCGAGGCGCAGGTAGCGATAGGGCGCGCCGGCTTTCAGGGTCGACGACAGCGCGTCCTCTTCGGCGGGGTTGCGGCCGGAGGCGATGGCGTTGGCCTTGCGGACGTGGGTGGTCGCGATGTCGATGGCGGGGAAGGTCTTGTAGTGCTGGGCGGCCATGAAGGCGCGCCATCCGCGCTCGAACTCGGGCCACCCGCCGCCCGCCGCGGCCGCCACCGCCTGCCGCGCGTCCTCGCCGGCGGCCACGCGCTTGATCGCGTCGCGCAGCGCCGCCATGCCGCCTTTGTCGTAGAGGTAGGCCACGGCGTTCTCGACCTCCGCGAAGGCCAGGGTGGCGTCTTCGGCCGAGGGGAGCTTGGCCATCGAGGGGTGCATCGCCTCGAACGTGATGAGGTGGTTGGTGCGCAGCGCCTTGGCCAGCAGGTGCTCCATGGGCGGCGGGATGCGTCCGCCCGGCGGCTCGCGCCAGCGCTGTTCGAGGAACTTGGCCAATCCCTCCTGTAGCCAGACCGGCGCGCGGTCATTGGTCAGCGTGGAGACCGCGTAGTGGACCAGCTCGTGGTTGATGGTGTCGAGCCAGGGGTAGCCGTAGGCCAGCGCGCGCGGCGTGGTCACCATCAGGCGGGCCCATTTGCACAGCGCGATCGTCCCGGTGCGCGCCACCTCCGCGACCGACAGCGACGACACCGCCGCCAGATCGGAGGGCGTGCGGTAAAACTCGACCCGGATCGGCATCTCGGCCTCGAAGCCCAGATCGGCGTGCAGCGCGGCGTAGGCCGCCTCCAGCGTGTCGCGCGCGTACGGCATCAAGACGGCATCCTCGGGCGCGTACCGGATGATGAGGTGCGCCGAGCGCTCCTCGCGGTCGTCCTTGACGGCGTCGCGGGCCGCCGTCGCGAGCTCCAGCAGCGATCGGATCTCGGGTGTCCCTGGCGCGGCCTGGGCCGCCGTCGCGAGCGCCTTCACGGCGCCGGCGTAGTCGCCGGTGAGGAACTTTTGGTAACCGGACAGATAGATGGTCTCGGGGGCGTTCGGCGCCGACTTCTGCAGCGCGGCCAGGGCCGTGGCTGCGTCGTTGAAACGCCAGGCATCCAGAAGGCCGTCTATCTGTCGAAGCGCCGTTTCCGCAGGTGAGGCGCCGGCGGCTGCCGGGGAAGCGCCGACCGCGGCCCATACCCGGTCGGTGCCGAGGGAAAGCCAAGCCGCCGCCGACATGAAGGCGATCGCGAGCAAGCCAGACGCGCGCCTCATTTGACCAGCTCCTCATAGTAGCGGCGCACCTCGTCGCGGTAGCGCTCGGGGGCCTTCTCTTTCATCGCGTCCAGGAGCTCTTGCCGCCAGGCGCGCGGCGCGCTGGAGTCGTCGGCCCCCGGGATGCGGACCGGATCGTGGTGCTGCTCGGCGCCGCCCATCGTGCGCTCCTGCATCGAGTCGCGCAGCTTGGCCAGCCGATCGGCGGCGTCGCGCTCGGCGGTGGCCGCCGGTTTGGATTCGTCGTGGCGGAGCATGTCGCCCGCCTGCTGCATGCGCGCGCCGGCCCCCTTGAGCTCCCCCTCGGCCTTCTCCATCCCGGGCATCTTGCCGAGCCGCCGAGCGGCCTCTTCGGCCACCTCGTCGGTGCGCCGGCCGATCGCCGATTGCTTCTCGGCCTGTCCGCGGGCCGCCTCCCGCTGCTCGGGGGTCAGCGTGTCGGAAGGCTTCGGCATCAGCTTGTCGAGATCGTCGGCGATCTCCTGCGCGATGGCGCGGGCCTCGCCCACCGCGCCGGCGCGCTTGTCGAGATCCGCCTCGGAGCCGGGGCGCCGCCCGCGCCGGGCCTCGGCCATCTCGTCGAGGTGCTCACCGGCGCGTTCGAGGCTGCTCTCCGCCCGCTCGGCCTCCCCCTTGGCCTCGGCCAAATCGCGCTCGGCGAACAGCCGCCGCATCTGCTTGGCGCTCTGTCGCGCGCGATCGATCTCCTCGGACAGCTCGCTCTCCGGATCGCCGGTGGGGACGCCGGCCAGCCGCTGCTTGAGGCGCTCGATCTTCTCGACCTCGCGCTTCATGAACTCGTCGAGCTGTCCTTTGAGCCGCCGCTCGACCTCGGCCTCTTGTTTCTCGGCGACCGCCTGGGTCTCCTTCTGTAACGCGCGCTCGTCCCCTTCGATGTCGCCGATCTTCTTCATGAGGTCGGCCACCACCCGGTTCTCCTGGGGGAACCGCTCGGCGCCGAAGCCCTCGGCGTTTTGATCCAGCATCTTTCGCATGCCGCGCAGATCGTCCCCCAATTGGGCCAGGGCCTTTTCGAGATCGGCGTCGTCGCCCTTCTCGATCATCTCGTCCAGCTTGCGCGCCTGTTCGGAGAGGTTCTTGAGGTCGGGCATGTTGCGCCACTCTTCGGGGACGTCGTTGCGCGCCCGCACCGCCGCGATCTTCTCGGCCAGGTCGGCCAGGCGCGCCCGCAGCTCGCGGGCCTCACGCGCGAGCTGCCGCCGGAGTCCTTCGTCCTTGGTCTTCTTGTAGCGCTCGAGCAGATCTTGCAGACGCTGGTGGGCATCGGTCAGCTCCTTGCCGAGGCTGGCCAGATCCTCCAGCCGCTGCCGGCCGATCAGATCGTCGAGCAGCAGGACGTCGCTCTCCAGCTCGGCGATCTGATGCGCGTCGGCGGTCGCCAGCTTGGCGCGGACGCGGGCATCGAGTTTCTCGCCGGTGGGCGCCTTGCCTTTGCCCTGGCCCTTGGCCGCGGCCAGCGCCAGCGCCTCTTCGCGCAGGAGATGCTCGAGGCGATCGGCGATCCCGCCCAGCGCGGTGCGCAGCGCTTTGCTGAGGACGCCGTTGCGCCGATCTTGATCGAGGAGCTGGCCCAGCAAAGCCAGGTGCGACTCCTCGGCCTCGTGGACCGCCGCCTGCGCCGCCAAGCGCTCGCCGGCCAGGTTGGCGACGGCGACGGCGACGGCGGCATTGGGCGCGATCTGGCCGGGCACCGCGGCCGCGGGCAACGCGGCCGGTCCGCGCTCGAGCCGATCGGCCAGATCGCCGATCAGCCTCTCGAGCAGCTCGCGCTGTCGGTCCAGGCGATCTTCGATGCTCTCGTGCGGGTTCTGGATGACGACGTAGAGCGTCCGGGACGATCCGACCTTGGGGCCCGAGATCCCGTCGCGATCGTGGGCCTCGATGTGGTAGGCGACCCGCTGCGCGCCCGCCAGGCCCGCCGAGGTCGGGGCCCACACGGTCCGTCCCTGCACGGCGCGGACGCCGGCACCGTCCCGCAGCGGCAGGCGCTGCTCGGGGGCGTCGCCGATCCGATAGACCAACTCCACGGCGCCGAGGCCGAAGTCGTCGCTGGCGGAGTAACCGATCTCGATCGGCCGCGGCGTCGCCAATTCGAGGCGATCGGCGGGACCCAGGATCTCGACCCGCGGTGGGGCGTCGGGTTCGGCGGTCAGGCGGTGGCTGCGCTCCTCGCGGATCGGGCGGCCGAACGGCGGCTCCAGCCAAAACCGATAGCTCCCGTCGGCGGTGAGCGTCAGCTCGGCGGTCAGCGCGTCGCCCGACAGCGGCGCCGCGATCTCCCCCAGCTCGCCGGCCTCGCCCAGCAGGAGCAGCGCTTTGCGTGCCGGGCGCAGCGGATGGGTCTCGATGCGCACGCGCGTTCCCTTGACCGCCGCGACGTCGCCGGTCGATCCCTCGACCGTCCGCGGCGGCAGCCCGGTGTACGCCGGATAGGTGTAGGTCAGGCGGACGTCGCCCACCAGCGGCGCCGACGAGACGGTCGAACCCTCGAAGCGAGACGGGTGATGCGCCAGCGTGCGCAGCCCTTGGGCAATACCCGGTGAGGCGATGGCCGCCGCGATCACCGCGGCCACGGCCAGCGCCGAAAGGCCGAGGGCGCGGGCCGCCGGGCGCATCGACACCAATCTGGCCGGCGCCAGCGGCGCCAGCCCGGCGGCCACCTGCGCGCGGAAGGCCTGCACCAGCGCGGGCGAGACGACGGTGCGATCGCCCTCGACCGGCGCCACCCTCAGCTCGACCGCCGAGAGAAGATCGCTGGCCAGGGCCGGGAAGAGGTGCCCGGTCTGACGCGCAGCCGCCCGATCGCCGCGCAGCACGTGCGCCGGTCGCAGCAACCCGACGGCCAGCGCGCCCAGCGCCGCGACCACCGCCAGGCCCGCCGTCAGGCGGGGCCAAAAGTCGGCCGGGCCGACCGCCGTGGCGGCCAGTCCCAGCCCGAAGAGGCCGATCGCCAGCAACGCGAGCGCGTAGCCGCCAGCCCGCAGGCTGGCCCGCAGCAGGAGCCGCCGCCGAACGGCCCCTAGAAAGTCCTGAATTCCGTCGCGCTCGCGCATGGCGCCCCCGCGAATCGTATCAACTAAGGACAACTGTTGCCCGTGACTCTGCACGCCGGACCCCTGCTAGTATCCGCGGACCGTGCTTCCGCCGCCCCTTCCGCCCGGTCTCGGGGGCCCGCCGTCTGGGGGGCCGTCTGGTCCGGCGGCGCGCGCGCGGACCTTCATACTGGCACATCGCCGGTGGAGCATCGCGGGCGGGATCGTCCTCGGCGTTCTGATCTTCTATCCGTTCGTGGTCGGGGCACTCGCGGCCCATCTTTGTGCCAGCAAGCTGTCCGCGCGCCTGGGCCAGACCGTGACGGTCGGCAGGGGGCGGGCGGGCCTCGGCCACATCGTGCTCGAGGATCTGGTGGTCGCTGGGGCGGCCGGGGGTCCGCCGCTGGCGACCATCGCACGGCTCACCATCCCGTTCGGTGCGGCGTTCGGCCTGCATAGCGCGCTGCGCGTGACCGGTCTGCGGGTTCACGCCGTGCGCGGCGGCGCGGGCGACAACCTGTCGGCCATCGTGGCGCACCTGCGCGGGCACCACGCCGCGGCCGGTACGGAGGGCGCGGGTGCTGGGCCGGAGGATCCCGGCACCGGCACCAACCTTCCGCCGGTGGTGATCGAGAGCGCCTCGATCGAGGCGCGCGACGAGGCCAGCCATCTCCGCCTCTCGATCGCTGGGCTCGACGGCGATCTCCAGCCGGGCACCCGGTTGGCGCTGCGGATGCGCGGCCTGCGGGGCAGCTTGGCGCTGGGGAGCGACGGCGCCGGGCCACGCTTCGAGGCCGACGAGCTGGACGTGCAGACGCCGCTCAAAGGGATGCGCCCGACCGGCATTCCGTCGCTGCGCATCGCGGGTGGGACGGCCTCACCGCTGCCGTCGCTGGCGCTGACCGGTATCGCGGGCGTCATTGGACCACCGCCGTCGGGGGTGCTGGGCGCGCCGACCGGGCTGGTCATCGATCTGCGCGGCAGCTACGGCGGCGCCCACGAGGCGCTCTGGACCGCCAAGGGGCACGCCGAGCCCGATCGCGGCACCGGCAGGCTGGCCCTGCGGGCCGAGCAGTTCTCGCTGGGTCGCATCGCGGACGTGTTGCCGCGCTCGGTGATAAAGCCGGCCAACACCACCCTGGACGCGGCGCTGGATCTGGAATGGAAAGGCGACGCGGTGAAGCTGGTCGGCGATCTGGCCGTGGTGGGGCTGTCGCTGCAGAGCGAGGCGCTTTCGCTGGAGCCGGTCGAGAACGTGTCGGTCGGGCTCACGTTGCGCGGGACGGTCTATCCGCTGGCGCGGCGGCTGGATCTAGAGCGGGCCGAGGCGCGGGTGCGCGACGTTTCGGCCCGCCTCTCGGGCCACATCGCGCTGCCGGCGGGCACCTTCCATTTTTCGAACGGCAAGACGCTGGGGATGCTCCCCGACATCGATCTGGCGCTCTCGGTGCCGCCTGTCCCGTGCGCCAAGCTGCTGACCAGCATCCCGAGCGCGCTGGTGCCGCGGCTGAAGGGCTTCGTCCTGCAGGGGACCTTCGGCGCCGATGTGGGCATCAAGATCGACTTCGCGCACCTCGACGATCTCGATCTGACCGGCAAGATCGGGATCGACGGCTGCAAGGTGCTCAAGGCCCCCGACGAGGTCAAGGCGCTGGCCGACGCGCAGACCACGGTCATCAACGTCGAGGCGCCCAAGCTTCCGGGCGGCGCGCCCGGAGAGACCGACACCCTGGCGGTCGTGGTCGGCCCCGACAATCCGGACTTCACGCCGTACGATCAGATTTCGCCGTATCTGGTGGGGTCGATCATGACCACCGAGGACAACGGCTTCTTCAAGCACCACGGCTGGGTGAGCTCGGAGTTCAAGAGCGCGCTGCGCCGGAATCTCCAAGGCGGCGGGTTCCGGCTCGGCGCCTCGTCGATCACCATGCAGATGGTGAAGAATGTGCTCCTCACCAAGGACAAGACGCTGTCGCGCAAGGCGCAAGAGCTTTTCTTGGTCTGGTACCTGGAGCAGATCCTTCCCAAGGAACGGATCCTCGAGCTCTACTTCAACGCCATCGAGTTTGGACCGCGCATCTACGGCATCGGCGCCGCCAGCCGGCACTACTTCGGCAAGCGCCCAGCCGATCTGACGCCGCTCGAGGCGGCCTTTTTTTCGTCGATTCTCCCAAGCCCCAAGCGGCGCTACGTCCAGTTCTGCCACGGCTCGCTGTCGCCGCAGTGGGATCGCTACGTGCGGCGGATCCTCGCCAAGGTGCACGAGCGAGGCCGCATCACCGACGACGAGTTCGCCGCCTACAACACCCAACCCTTGGTGTTCGATCGGCGGGAAGCCAGCTTCACCGAGAAGCAGTGCCTCGACTGGGTCAAGAGCATGGTCCCCCGGCCGGAGCCCGAGACGCCGCCGGATCTGGACGACAGCGACGCCGACAGCGACGGCGGCGCGTGGTCGCAGAAGAAGCTGCGCCGCTTGTTCGCGCACCCGGCCGCCGCGGCGGCGCACCACCCGTTGCCCGGTGGCTCCAAGTCGGCCATCGCGCACGGACACTGACGACGCCATCGGCGACGGGCGATGAGCGGCGGCGCCGCTGGCAGCGTGGGAGCGGCTTGCTAAGCTCGGCGCCATGACGGCCTCTTCGCGCACGGCGCTGATCGTCGGTGGCAACCGCGGCATCGGCCTCGCGCTCTGTCGGCGGTTGCGGTCGCTGGGCCGGCAGGTCATCGCCACCTGCCGCCGGTCTTCGGCGGCGCTGGACGCCCTCGGCGTGCGGGTGGAGCCGGGCGTCGACGTCACGACCGACGACGGCGTGGCGGCGCTGGCGCGGCACCTCGACGGGGTCGCGATCGACGAGCTGGTCTGCAATGCGGGGATCCTGCACGAAGACGATCTCGACAGGCTCGATCTCGACGACGTGCGGGCCCAGATCGAGGTCAATGCGCTCGGTCCTCTGCGGGTGGTGGCGGCGCTGCGACGGAACCTGTCGCGCGGGGGCAAGATCGCGCTCATCACCAGCCGCATGGGTTCGATCGCCGACAACCGCTCGGGCGGTTACTATGGCTACCGGATGTCGAAGGCGGCGCTCAACGCGGCCGGGATGTCGCTGGCGCGAGATCTGCGGGGGGCCGGAATCGCGGTCGCGATCCTGCACCCGGGCTACGTGCGCACCGACATGACCGGCGGCGGCGGCACGATCGATCCGGACGGCGCGGCCCGTCAGCTCTGCGATCGGATCGACGCGCTCACGCTCGAGACCAGCGGCACCTTCTGGCACGCCAGCGGCCAGATCCTGCCCTGGTGAGCGCTATGGCGATGGCCCGCTGCACGCAGGGTCGCCCGCGGGCGGTCGCTTCGCGCGCAGGCGACCGCGGTCAGCCGAGGTTGGCGACTGGGGTGGCGCGGCGGTGGCGGCGGGGCAACTGCATGACGACGACGGTGGCGTCCTGGGTGCGGATATCCGGGCCGAGCAGCGCGCTGCAGACGCTCTCGGTTCCGTGGCGGGCGCGGGCCAACCGCTGGATGAGACCACGCTGGCCGAGCGGATCGTCGGCGCTGGCCAACCGATCGGTGATCCCGTCGGTGACCAGCACGACGGTGTCCTCCGGGACGAGATCGACCGTGGTCTCGCGGTAGGTCTGCTCGGGCAAAATCCCCAGCGCCAGGCCGACGGTGCAGGGCAGATCCTCGGCGCCGCCGCGCGCGCGTTTGACGAACGGGCCGAGGTGGCCAGCGCTGGCGATCTCGACGCGTCCGACCACCACGTCGATGCGGACGCAGACGGCGGTCACGAAGCGGTCGTCGGTCTTTTGCCGGACCAGCCAGTCGTTGAGCGTGGCGAGCACCGCGCCCGGCGAGCCGCCGGCGGCGATCTGCTGCCGGAGGATCCAACGCAGATTCGCCACCGGCGCCGCCGCGCTGGGCCCGTTGCCGCACACGTCGGCCATTACGGTGGTGACGCGTCCGTCGCGCTGCTGGATCACCTCGAAGAAATCGCCGCCGTTGCCCCCCAGCGCCCACTGCTTGGTCGCGACGTCCAAGCGGCTCCAGGTCGGAAGGTGGACCAGCTGAACCGGCGCCGCTGGTTTGCGCGCAGCCATGCGGTCCAACCTGTCCTTCGATCGCGCTCCCATGTCCCCCTGCCCGAAATCGTCGCTGACTGACATTGAAACGATCGCCCCTCCCTATCTTTCGTGTCCGCGGTCGTAGGTCCCGAAAACTCCGGGCCAACTCGGCTGCCCGATTATTTAATCACATATAATATGTATTTCAACTTAATATTTTTAATACAATAAACGACGATGTGTCGGGAATGGACGCCGAGGTAGGCGCGATGAATCGGCCCGACTGCCGAATGAACGCCGTGTTGCGCGTCGCCGCGGCGCCCCGTAACGTTCGCCGCTATGTCGAACATTCAGCGCCTTTGGTCCTCGATTCTTTTTCTGTGTTGCACCGCCGGGCTCGCCCGCGCCGATCTCGACCTGCCGAGGCCGAGCCCCTTCGCCAAGGTGGTTCAGACCGTGGGCCTGACGGACATCACCGTCGACTACAGCAGCCCGGGCGTGAAGGGCCGCAAGATTTGGGGCGCCGTGGTCCCCACCGATCAGATGTGGCGCGCGGGGGCCAACCAGGCCACCAAGATCACCTTCAGCCGGGACGTCACGTTCGCCGGCAAGCCGGTGCCGGCCGGCACCTACGCCTTCTTCGTCATCCCGACGAAATCGGCCTGGACGGTGATCCTCAACAAGCGGTCCGATCAGGCTGGCACCGGGCGCGACTACAAGCAGGCCGACGATCTGTTGCGCGCGCAGGTTCAGCCCAAGGCGGCGCCGTTCCGCGAGCGGCTGGCCTACCTGGTGACCAACTTCACCGACGACAAAGCCTCGCTGGATCTCGAATGGGAGAAGGTGCGCCTGTCGATCCCGATCACCGTCGCCACCGGAACGCAGGTGGCGGCCAACATCGCCTCCACCATCGACGGCATCTGGCGCACCTACGCCAACGCCGCCCGCTACCTGCTCGAGACCAAGAAGGACGCCGACACGGCGGCCAAGTACATCGATCAGTCGCTGGCGCTCAAGGAGGACTGGTTCAACCTCTGGATCAAGGCCGAGGTGCTGGCGGCCAAGGGCGACTTCAAGGACGCCCGCGCGCAGGGCGATCGCGCCTACGAGCTCGGTAAGAAGTCGGAGGGTTTCTTCCTCGAGCCCGAGATGAAAAAGACGCTCGCCGAGTGGAAGAAGAAGGGCTGAGGCTTCGGCGCCGCAGCGGGGTGGGAGCTCAATCCAAGAGGCGCCGGTACACGGCGAGGTAGCGGTCGACGGCCGGTTCGACCCGGAACTGGGTCTCGGCGCGCCGGCGGGCGGCGGTGGCCATTTGGCGGCGGAGCGGCTCGTCGTCGAGCAGCCGGCCGGCGCAGGCGGCCATCGCCGAGACGTCGCCCACCGGCCGCAGATAGCCGGTCTCACCGTCGGCCACGACTTCGGGCAGGCCACCAACGGCCGAGGCGATCACCGGCAACCCGCACGCCATTGCCTCCAGCGCGGCCAGGCCGAAGCTCTCGGTCTGGCTGGGGAGCAGGAAGAGCGCGGCGTCGCGCAGCACGGCCGGCAGATCGATCCGCTCGCCCAGCAGCTCGACGTCGGCGGAGAGGCCCAGCGCCGCGATCTGCGCCTCGACGCCGGGGCGCTCGGGCCCGTCGCCCACCAGCCGCAGGCGGGCCGGCCGGGTGGCGCGGACCCGGGCGAAGATCGCGACCACGTCTTCCACCCGCTTGAGCGGGCGGAAATTGGAGACGTGGACCAAGGTGGGGGCCGGTCGCCCGGCCGCCATGGTGGGCGCGAACCGATCGGTGTCGACG
>DASRLC010000239.1:0-4935 GCA_035648655.1 Polyangia bacterium | reverse complement strand
CGAAATCATTAGGTTTTTTGCGGTCGGTTGCCGCGGCGACCCAATCCGTATACCCGAATGCATCCGGGAAGGAGGTTGCGGCGATGGCGACCATTCTCAAACGTGGGACCCGAGCGGCGCCGAGGTTCTTCGTCAAGTACGACACCGGCGTCACGACAGACGGCACGCGGGTCCAGCGCATGAAGCTCCTGCGCGGCGTGCAGAACGTACTGCAGGCCCGCCAGGAAGCGGCGCGCGTCGAGAGGGCGGTAGGAGCAGGACACGATCCCTTCCCCGGACCGGCGATTGTACCCGGCACTGCGCGTGGTCGGCTCGAACAGTGGGCCAAGAGCCTGAGAAATAGGAACGCCGCGAACGACCGGTCGATGGTGACCAAGCACCTGATTCCCCCGTTCGGCCATCTGCCGATCGACCAGATCACCCTGCCGGTGGTGATGGCCTGGATCGACGAGCTGGCCGATTCTGACCTTTCGCCGCAGACCCAGCGCCACGCGCTGGGCACGCTGTCGAGGTTCTTCTCTTGGGCGATCGAGCGCGGCGAGGCCGTGATGAACCCGGTCAAGATGGTGCCTCCCAGCAAGCGCCCGGTCCTGGCTATCAACCGTGACCAGCCCTGGCTCGAAGACGAGGCCAAGGTGCCAGAGCTCGTCGAGGCCCTCGGCTCCGATGTCGGCCTGATGTTCTACTTGGCGAATCGGTCTGGCCTGCGGCTGGGCGAAGTGTGCGGCCTCCGGTTGGGCGATCTCGAATTCCTGGGCGAGGGCGTGATCCGCGTGGCGCACAGCTACGGCGGGCCTCTCAAGGAGGACAGACGCGGCGAAGGCAAGGTGAAATGGGTTCCGGCGCCCATCGACGCCGAGGAGGTTCTGAAGCTCCACCTAAAGCGTCGGAAGCTCAATGGTGCGAAGGCCGAGGACCTGGTGTTTGTCCCAGCGAAGGCGCCTCGACGGCCTCGGAAGTCGAGCTGGCCAGGATTTCGGAAGGAGCATGTTCACGAGGTTTGGGACTCCGCCCGCAAGGCGGTGGGCGTGTCGATGACGTGGTACCAGGCCACGCGACACACGGCGGTATCGCGCGCGCTGAAGGCCGGCGTGCCACTCGACGAGGTATCAGCGGCCGTCGGACACTCGTCGCCGGACGTCACCGCCCGGCACTATGCGCATTTCGTGCGCACGCAAGGCGTTCGCGGCGGGCTTGCGCCTGCCGATGCAGCCGAAGACGGTGCCAAAAAAGACCTAGCGACGGACCACCGACTTCAGCTCGCTTCGTCGGAATCGAAGCAGGCGGCCGACGTGCATGCACGGGATCGTTCCTCGAAACGCCGCCGCCCGCACCGCTGGGGCCGACATGCCCAGAATCTTTCCAGCCTCGCGCGCGTCGATCAGCGGCTCGACCGTGTCGACATCGTTCGCCGAGTCTGAGCGCTCCTCGGCGCGCACGATCGCCTTGATCTCTTCTCGAAGCCCTGGATCCCGAAGCGCTTCGCGCACGAGCTCGATTGCGGCGCTCATCTCGCTCCCTCGACGACGCTCGATCGGTCCTTGGCGCACGCGGCGGCAGGACCGAGACCACGCCGGCGGGTGAATCGACGCATCGGGTTCGAACGGGTGGCATTTTCGACGCAACCGAAATCGCCGGCGGTCGATACGAGGATGAATGTTCCAAACCAGGCATGAGAGGCAGCTGAGCAGCGAACACCGAATGCGTCCAGCGCCTGCCGTGAGGACGTATGAGTGCCGGTGCCGCCGCGGCGACCGAGCGGAACGAGGTGGCCGTCATGGATCGCTTTGCGAATAGCCGCCGTGCTCTTGAAGCGGCAGTACCGGGCCACCTCGGTGGTCGTTATCGGTGCCTCTGCGACGCAACCCGTGTGGTTGGCTGGCGACATCCGAGTGGGCGCAGTCCCCTGCAGTGCCTCCCGCAAGGCTTCTCGGATGAGTCCACGCAAGGGCGCATCGAGCGTCATGAGCTATGGCAGGGCTGCCTCGGATGGCAGTCGCCAGCCGTGCACCCTTCCGTGTTCGGGTTGGGCAAAGCAGATCCCATCCTTGGCGATCCAACCCCGTCCAGAGCAGGCCGCGAGATCTCGGAGACTGCCCGCCCTGGCAAGCCCGTAACCGAGCTGTCCTTCAGGCGTGTTCGCCCAGGACGCGGCTGCGGCCTTGCTCTCGCACTGCTTCGTTGCTGTCGCAGATCCCCGGGCGAAGCCGGCCCGTTCGCCCCGATTGAACTGCGACCACGCGGTCAGAACGATGGAGAGCGTGACGACTGTGACGGCGACGCTCACCCACTTCCAGAGCTGGGCCCCGGCTGCCTGGCGGGCCGACGCCACCGCTGCTTGCCGCACGGCGTCCGCGAGGGCATCTTCCCAGGTTAGGTCCTTGATCGCGAAGTCGGTGACGGTCGCCCAACCGCGCTCTCGCAGTTCCGCCGTCAGGTTGCATTCGGAAGGTCGTCCGTCCCTCAGGCCCGCGACCACGAACGAAAACGCGTGCTGCAGGAGAAAGACGGTCGCGAGCAGCTCGCCGCGCCTAACACCCTCCACGTAACCGCAACCCTTATACTCGGACGACCATGGATCGGCGTCGACCGCCTTGGCTCGAATGGTTAGGTGGACCTGCTTGGTACGCCACTTCGTTCGCTTCCGAAGCGCGCCGCGGATCCTGATGATCTGGTCCTCATACCAGGCTTTCGGCAGCACATCGCCCGGTGTCGGATTCTTCCAGAGGCCGTAGGCCGCGGACCAGCGGTCGACCGTGAACTTCACCTCCTCAGACGGAATTCGCTCGAGTCTCGCCATCCGAGCACCCTACCCGTGCTTCGAAGATCGGTCTTCCTGTCGGCATGCAAAAGATCGGCGAGGACGAAGGCCGCCTCCTCCGCGTCGGCATTGGGGGTCGAGCTGCTTGAAAGTCCGTCAATAAGAGCGCGCAGTAGGCCAATACAGATGTTCGCCAGCACAAGGCCTGAACTCGGTCGTCCACTCATGGGAGAGCTGCGACGACGCAGCTACGGTCACTAGTAGCGACTTCTATTCCCAAATCCGGCGACCATAACCCCGATGAGAATCGCTCCCAGGATGGCTTCGATCGAATCGAGCGAGCACCTCTGTTCGCAGCCGATCGTGGCGAAATTGAATCCTGAGCAGAAGAGCGACTCACGAAAATGGCCGTGCAGGCTTCCGTCCTTTCCGCCCCAGATGTAGTACTTCACTGAGAACGCTAGCAGTACGCTGACCATCCAAACGAATACCCGTGCAGGTCTCTCCCCAAAACCCCATATCGCCCAGTCTATTGCTCGGCCTACGAAGCGAATCTTGCGCAATATAAACCGGACTACGAACGGTGGGTACGCCAGCTTCAGGTAGGTACCGATATTGCGGACAATCATCCGCTGAAGTTCGGTTGTCGCAAATTGCCCAGCGCGCGTTCTTTGGCGCATTTCGGCAATGGATTGGGTAAAAGACAGAACTGGAAATCCGGCTTCCATCGGGATCACAGGACGAAGATCCCCCATGAGCTCAGCTGTTCGTTCCCTGTAGTAGTAGCCCGAAGCTTCGTGGCGGTTTCCCATTTGCTGAAATGTTACGCGAAGGCGCTTACAGGTATCGGCGATTTCTCCAAATGACATACCAGAGGCCGATGGCGTGAACACGAAATCGATCAGCTCACAGTTGCTAATGTCAGGTCCTCCCAGCGTGGTCGCCGTAAAGCTCGTACGAAATAAGCGTGACTCAACCCACGAAGGTCGATTGACGTTACACCTAAAGAAGTGCAAATCCTGAATTCTACTGTTATCGATTCGCAGCTCGTCCAGCGTGCAGCGTTCGAACGTCAGGAATGCCTTCTCAGCGCGGGTGATGGATATGCGCCGGCAGGATGAGTACGCGACAGAGGCGATATGGGACCATCCCACCCCACTGATCTTCAGGCCATCGAGATCAACAAAGTCGAGATTGCGGCCATCAAGGCGGCTCGCGCTGATCTTTATTCCGCCCAGTTTGAGGACCGGATGAGAGCTGAAGAGGTACGCTCGACTGATTGAGAATGGACCACCCTCCCAGAGTCGGTAACAAAAATCGTCGACGTACTGGTTGTTCTGGTCACCCGGTATCCGGAAGTATGGCGTGCCCTGCTTCCTCTTTAACCAGTCGAAGTATGGAGCGAAAGGTCGGAAGCTGTGGATAATCGTGCTCCCGAGTGGGATCGGCTGGCTGAGGAAAATGGAGACTAACCGTTCCGTCCTTCCGATCGCGTTGGTCGGTTGAGTAAGATCCACCAGATATCGCACGTGCTCTCCGACGAACAGATGGGACGTGTGATCGACCGATAGGATGTCCGCGTCCTCGAACTCTTGCTCCGTCTGCCACTCCGAGAACCGAGGAAGCGTCTTGAAAAATCCAAGGAGGTCCGGCAAATCATTGATGCGTCGCCATTCGTTGAACTCTTCTTTCGGAAGACGCCAGAGCGAAAGGATCTCGGCCCCGTCACCCATCTTTGTCGGTCTCATAGAGGGAAAATGATACAGCTTGCGGCGGAAGGTCGGGAAGAACCAAGGTCTGTCGGAACAGTTGAGGCCTGTACCGGTCCCGTTCTCACGGCCTGGTAAGGATACAATCCCGGCCCAATAGATCCTCCCCGCTCAGGGAGCATCGTGATCACCCAGATCGGTCCATCGTGATTACCTGGATCGGCCTCGTGATCACCTAGATCGGCCTCGTGATCACCTAGATCGGTCATCGTGATCACCTCGCTGCCCGTGCCCGGGCGGTGAACCAAAGGGGATGCAGAGCGGTTAGGACTCGCGCACAGATTGTCGTTTCAGGCTGGTGCATGCGGCGTGATGACGTAGTTCCAATCGCCGTGGAAGGTTGCGGGCTTGATGTTGAGAGTCCCGAACTCGGCCTTGGTGAACTCGATGCCGATGGGATAGGTC
>DASRLC010000238.1:0-12260 GCA_035648655.1 Polyangia bacterium | reverse complement strand
GCCGCACCTCGTCCTCGGCCGCCGCCAGCAGATCCTCGACGCTGGCCGACTCCTCCGGCAGCGACGCCAGTACGGAATCCTGCGACCTGTGTGGCCGGGCCACCGCGGCCAGCCGCCGCCGGTTGCGGGCCACGTTCCGGGTAATCGTGATCAGCGACCGGCGCGAGTCCTCCTCGGCGTCGACCAGCGCCCGCGCCGCCGGCCGGGACAAGAAGGTCTGGAAGGCCTCCTGAACCACGTCGAAGGCGTCCTCGGACCCAAGCCCCTCGCGCCGGGCGACGGCGACCAGACGGGCTCGATGCCGGTGGACCAGCCGCCCGACCCAGGACAGAAAAGTCTCCCGATCGGCCTCGCTGCAGCCGCAGGGTGGCCGGTCGGCGGCGGTCGGCGCCGCGGGTGGGGACTGGCTGGGGGCGCTGTACGGCATGACGGGTGGAGCTCCTGGGCGCCTTCTGGTAGATGCTCTGCCAGAAGAGAGGTGCCCACGCGCCGCCGAATTACAGCGCGGTCCAAGTTTTTCGATCCCCGGGGTCCCCGACCCGAGAACACCCTTGACGATCCGCGTCCGATGGGGCAACGTTCGCCGGCTTCGAAACTTGATGCGGGGTGGAGCAGCCTGGTAGCTCGTCGGGCTCATAACCCGAAGGTCGCGTGTTCAAATCACGCCCCCGCTACAACAAGACCGCGGACTTCCGAGAGGGAGTCCGCGGTTTTTGCGTTCCTCAAGCGGCCTGAGGGACGAATGAGGGAATCGGGGACCGTCTTCTGCTCGCGATGGTTGGGCGACGGCGGCGGCCTGCTGGCAGCCGCTCGGCTCAGGGGGTCACCTCAGATCGCGTGTTGCAGGACGGCTCGGTAGCGGACTTTACCTTCCTGCAGGCGCTCGCGGACCTCGTTGGCGCGGGCAAGCGGATAGAGCTCGATCTTCGGTTTGATCTTCCCGGCCGCGGCGAGGGTCAGCGTCTCGAAGAGATCGGACCGCTCGTCCTGCGTGCTGCCGCGGAGCTGGCGCTGTCCAAACAGCAGCTGCATCGGGTTGATCATGAGCGGCCCGTCCGGTACGCCCATGTTCACGAAACGGCCCTGAGGGCGCAGGCCGGCGAACGCCGCCGAGATCTGCTTCGCCGAGTTGGTGGTCGAAAGAATCACGTCTGCGCCGCCCGCGGCCTGCAGTGCCGCGCCGGGATCGTCGCCCGATAACAACACCTCGTCGGCCCCGAACCCGATCAGCTCCGCCTTCTTCTCGATCTGCCCGGTGATCGCGAACGTCTCCAGCCCGACGGCCTTGCTCAGCTGCAGGGCCATGTGTCCGAGGCCCCCCATCCCGAGCACGGCCACGCGCTCACCCGGCTTCGGATCGCCGTTGCGGAGGCCGCTCATGACGGTGTATCCGCCGCAAAAGAGGGGCGCCGCCGATTCGAACGAGAGCCCATCCGGGATCAGCGCGCAGCCCGACGCCCAGGCGAGCATCAACTCTGAATTGGCGCCGCCGAGGTGCATCCAGCTCTGCCCGTTCGGACAGCGATCAGGCCGCCCCGCCTGGCAGACGGCGCAGCGACCGTCCCCCTTCTGATTCCAGAACACGCCGACGCGATCGCCGACCCGCAGGTCCAGCACCCCCGCGCCGAGCTCGACGATCTCGCCAGCCGGCTCGTGCCCGAGCACAATCGGTGTCTTGGCGCCCAGGTGCCCATGGTGCGCGTGCAGATCGGTCCCACACATCCCGCTCGCATGGATGCGGATCAGGACCTGTCCCGGCGCGGGGCGGGGGTCGGGGAGGGTCTGGAATTGCCAGTCTTTGTTGAACTCGGTGAGAACGGCGGCTCGCATGGGGATTTCCTTTCCGTGTGTACAGTTCGGTTCTGTATCTGGACACCGGCTTTTTCCAGTGTTTTCAGCGGACCCGTCGTACCGAGAGACGACGATGGTCTCTCTGGCTACCTGACCCACGGACGGAGGTGCGAAACCTGTGCCTTCGCTATCGAGATCGAGGCGAGCCTCGACGCCGGACGCCCCGAACCGGCGCCGCGTCCCGGCGGATGATCTCGAACCGCTGAAGCCGGTCGCGGCGGGCGTCGTGTCGGTCGCCGAATCGCGTTGACTTTCGGCCGGGGCGAAGCAGGTTACGACCGCGTGATCCACGATGTGCTCATCGTCGGCGCAGGCCCGGCCGGCAGCGCCTGCGGGCGTTTTCTGGCGCGGGGGGGCGCGCACGTGGCGATCGTCGATCGCGCGGAGTTTCCGCGGGTCAAGCTGTGCGGGGGGTGGATCTCGGCGCCGATCTGGGACGCGTTGGCGCTGGCCCCGCGCGAATATCCCGGCCGCCTCTGGGAGTGGAATGCCTGCCACGTCAGCTATCGCGGCGAGCAGCGGACCGTCCGCTGCCACGGCTGGTTCATCCGTCGCTTCGAGCTCGACGACTTTCTGCTGCGCCGGAGCGGCGCCGATCTGCACCTGGGCGTCGCGGTTCACGACATCGCGCGCGACGGCGACGGGCTCTGGTCGGCAGCCGGCCTGCGCGCGCGCCATCTGGTGGGCGCCGGCGGAACCAACTGCCCGGTCGCCCGCTTGGTCGCGCCCCCGAGGCCGAGCGGCCCGGTCGGCGTCCAGGAGCACGAGTTCCAGGCCGATCGCGCGGCGATCGCGCGCACCCGCGCTGGGCGTGACGGTGAGCCCGAGCTGCTGCTGCACGACGATCTGCGCGGCTATTCGTGGAACGTCCCCAAGACCGAATGGCTGAATGTCGGCTCGGGAACGGTCGAGCCGCACGAGGTGCGCGCGGCCTGGCAGAAGGCGCGGGCACACTTCAGCGCCGCGGGCCACGTCCCCGCCGAATCGGCCCCCGAGCTGGCGGCGATGAAGGGCCACGCCTACTATCTCTTCGATCCGACCCACCTCGAAGGCGCCGTTCGTCCCGGCCCGACCAACGAAAAGGGCGCCGTGCTCCTCTGCGGCGACAGTCTGGGCCTCGCGCAGCCGCTCACCGCCGAGGGGATCCTCCCCGCGGTGATCTCCGGCCGCCTGGCCGCCGAAGCGATTCTGGCCGGCGCGCCGGAGAGCTACCCGACGCGCCTCGCCGCGCACCCGGTCCTCCAAGACTACCGCCGGGTCTTCCGTCTACGCGAGGCGGCCGCCGCGCTTGGCGGGCGGCCGAGCGACGGCGACGGCAACGGTCAGACCGGCGGCAGGTCGGGATCGAGCCTGGGCCGCCGCGCCGTCGCCAGCGGCTTCGCCTGGATGTTCTCCGGCGCGCGTCTGCCGGCGCCGCGACTGGTCGATGCGGGGTTGGCCATGGCGGAGCGATGGGCAAACAATCGACGCCCATGATCGACGTCGCGCGCAAACTCGCCTCCAAGCTCGATCGCAACGCGGCCGAAGTCGTCCGCGAAGCACTGGCTGGTGCCGGGATCACCGTGGGCGGCGACGCCCCATGGGACATCCAGGTCAAGGACAGCCGGACCTATGGGCGCATCCTGCGCGACGGGACAATCGGCGTGGGCGAGTCCTTCACCGAGGGTTGGTGGGACTGCCAGGCCCTCGACCAGATGATCGAACGCACCGTCCGCGGCAACCTCTACGGCGTGCTCGGCAAGAGCTGGACGATGCGCGCGCAGCTGGTTCGCTCGCGCCTCTTCAATCTGCAGGCGTCCCGCGCCTTCGAGGTCGGCGAACGGCATTACGACGTCGGCAACGATCTCTACCGCGAGATGTTGGGGCCGCGCATGATGTACACCTGCGCCTACTTCAAGGCGACCGACTCGCTCGACGCCGCGCAGGAGGCCAAGCTAGATCTGGTCTGCCGCAAGATCGGCCTTGCGCCGGGGATGCGGGTCCTCGATCTCGGCTGCGGTTGGGCCGGCTTTGCCTCGTTCGCCGCCGAGCGCTACGGAGCCAGCGTGGTCGGCTACACCGTCTCGCGCGAGCAGGCCGCCTGGGCCGAGGAGCGCTACGCCGCGCTCCCCATCGAGATCCGGCTCGAGGACTACCGCCACGCGACCGGCAGCTATGACGCCGTCGTCTCGATCGGCCTCATGGAGCACGTGGGCCCCAAGAACCACCGCGGGTACATGGAGCTGGCCGCACGCCGGCTCCTGCCCGGCGGCCGCGCGTTCATCCACACCATCGGCGGCGCCAGCCCGCGCACACAGATCGATCCCTGGTTCGACAAGTACATCTTTCCCAACGCCGCCATCCCGACGCTCGGCCAGCTGGCGACCGCCATGGAGGAGATTCTCGTCCCCGAGGACGTCCAGAACATCGGCCCGCACTATGACCGGACGCTGATGGCCTGGTGGGCCAACTTCGACGCGGCCTGGCCGCGCCTGCGCGACAAGTACGGCGACGCGTTCTACCGGAGGTGGAAGTTCTACCTGCTCATCAGCGCCGCCTACTTCCGGACGCGACAGCACAACCTCTACCAGATCGTCGCCACGCCGGCCGGCGCACCGCAGCCCCCATACGTCCGCGCGATCTGACGCCCGTTCCTCCCAAGGAGGCTCAACCGAGCGTAGCGATGAACCTACCGCTGCTCATTTTCAAAAATGAGCGGGGCGTCGGTACCTTCGCCGGCACTTGGCTGATTGGGTCGGTCGCGGGCGGGACCAGGGCCAAATTGCGGCGGTAGGTACCGGACTCGAGGATCTTACGCAGCTTGGCGCGGGTGCGGAAGACCCGCGTCGCCACCGTCTTGGGCGACATGGATAGCCGCCGCGCGATCTCGTCCTGCGCGAGCTGCCCGAACACGAAGAGGGAAAAGATCTCGCGGCTCACCCGGTCCACGAACAGGAGCGCCCGCTGGACGTCCGCGAAGGTGAAATCCTCCCAGGCGGGGGGCGCCTCCGGCTCCGTGGCGGTCACCGCGTTGTGCCCGTCGAGCAGCGAGGTGCGGGCGCGACGCTGTCGCGTGCGGTAGTCGTCGACGAAAATCCTTCGCAAAATCGTCGACATCCAGCGATCGGGCGACTCTCCCGACCGAAACAGGTCCCGGTAGCGCAGGCCGCGTTCGAACGCCGCCTGCGCCAAGTCATGGGCGTCGGCGTCGTTCCGGCATAGTCGCAACGCCAGCCCGAAAAGCTGCGGATATAGAGCGACCAGGCGCTCCTTGAACGTGTCGTCTTTGTTCTGATTCGTGGACCGATCCATGGCCAAGGCTCCTGTCCCCCCCGACGGGCTGGTTGACCAACACCTCTCGCTTCCACCCACTAGACGGATCGGGTTTGCGCATTTTGCGCGTTGCGGCGATTATTCGCGGGGCTGCAAAAGAACAAAATGGGGGGGACCTAATGAACGCGAAACGACGCTCCGTGACGATGAGGGGTTCGATTCTGGCGCTGGCAGGGCTGGCGCTGGCGGTGGGCTGCGCCGCAGGGCGGCCACACACGTTTGGGATTTCGAGGCCGCTAGAGCTTCAGACGGTCGTCGCGGTGGACCGGCAGGGGAACGAGGTTCTCGCGGGCGCCTTTCCGGGGCACTTGCGGATCGCCGGCGGCGAGCTCGTCAGCGCGGGCGGCACGGACGCCTTCGTCGCCAAGACCGGGCCGAACGGAGCCGCGGTGTTCCCGCCGCAGCGGTTCGGAGGGCCGGGTGAGGACGCCGTCACCGGCTTGGCGGTGGACGACGACGGCAGCATCGTGATCGCCGGGACGTTCCAGGGCGACGCCAGCTTCGGCTCACAGACCCTCAAGGCCGACGTGCGCCATCCCGGCCAGCGGGCGGTGTTCGTCGCCCGGTTGGATATGGCGGGGAAGATCGAGTGGGTGAAGCAGATCGCGACCGCGAACGTCCCGACGCAGATCAGCGTCGCCGTCCGCCCCGACCACAGCATCCTGGTCGGGGCCAGCGGGAGCGGAACCATCGCCAACCGAACGGGCCAGGCGGCATTGCCCGGCGAGAGCATCACGCTGGACCTGCTCTCCCCCAAGGGTGACTTCATCAAGCAGCCGGACAACCTCAAGATCCAAGCGCTGACGATTCCAGTCACCTGCGCTCACTCGCTTTGTGCGCCGGGTGGCGTCCTGCAACCGGGGTGCGGGCCGGACGACTGTGTCGCCTGGATTTGCGGCGTCGATCCCTACTGCTGCGCCGTCACGTGGGACAGCATCTGCGTCGGCGAAGTTGGTTCTGTGTGCCAGCGCAGATGCGACTGCGGTACCCTATGTACCCAGGGGAACCCCTTTTACCCCTCCGCGTGTGCTTGCACCGCTCAAGTGTTCAGCCAGGATCCTTACTGTGGCGAAACGTGGTGGGACGGCATTTGTGTCAACGAGGCGGTCAGCTGGTGTCGGATCACTTGCCCATAGACGCCTGGCGGTCCCCGACGCCTCAAGGAGCGGACTGCATAAAAACAGTCCGCAGGAAGACTTCGAGTTGGGTCAACTCGGTAGATCCAATCGAGCCGCGTATCGCGACAACGGCCTCGATTGAGCTGACCGGACTCCCAAAGAGGCCGTTCACCCCTAGATAGAGATCTTCGGCGTTGGTCGTAGAGAGTCCCGGCATCGGGAGGACGGCCGTGCCGAGTGGGGCTTCATTGAGACGGAGCTCGAGATTGTCTGTCGATCGGTACAGCGTATAGGCCTGCACCGAGGGTTGAGAAACGTCCATGGTTGCGGGGTCCGTCGTGTCGTCGACGACGCCCTGCGGTTTACCCGTTAGAGCGGTCGAAAGGACCCAATCGATCGAGATCTGCTGACTGTTGGTCCGAGCACCATCGGATTTTCTAAAAAACGAGAGCGGCGTCGTATTCGACGATAGCCCCGCCACCACGATCACGGCGAAGTCGCCCGAGCCGAAGTCCAGCGATGGGCTGTTGGCCACCACGAACCCACCTCCCAGCGTCGTGGCGTCGAGCTGGACGCCGTCCGGGATGACGTGGGGCAGCGCCATCGGGGCGAGCGCGTAAGCGTCGTTGCCCTGGCCGGACTGGTCGGTCCAGGTGGACACCGGGGAGCCGACGGCGGGGAGGTTGGAGGGCCAGAGCAGCAGGACCAGGTTCGCGCGGACGTCCGGAGGCAGAGTCAGGCAGTTCCCGTTATGGCAGAGCATGCTCGGGGGACCGGAGGTGCCCGCCTCGGCGTCGGTGCCGCCCGCGTCCATCCGGTCGATGCCGGCGTCGGTGCCGCCCGCGTCCATCCGGTCGGCGGCGGCGTCCATGCCGCCCGCGCCCATCCGGTCGGCGCCGCCGTCCATCCCGGCGCCCGCGCCCCGACAGGTCGCCGTTTCTGGCGAAGCGCACAGCCCTTGGTTCGTTGTGGGATCGACCAGGCATTTGAAGTTCCCGGGGCAGGCTGCGCTGGGCGAGCAGATCAGAAGGCAACTGTCGGCGTTGTCGACGTTGAGCTGAAAGCAGCCTGCCAACGCCAAGAGCGCCGTCAGACCGGTGAGGGCTACCGGGCCGGACATTCCATAGGGAGGACGGAGTCGGCCAGGCCTTTTTGCGCCCAATCGGGGAATGTTTTTTCGTAACAGGCCACGCATGAGGTTCATGGGTCAGAAGGTTCCCGACCACCCGATGAGGGCTACGTGGGGCTCCGAAGGGGTGCCGGCCGCCGCGCCGACTGCCGCGGGTGGACGCGAGACGATCAGCAGCGCGGCACCGCCGCCTCCGGCCAGCGCCGCGGCGCCCGCGCACCACCACGCCCGGGAGGCATCCTGGTTGCCGGCTAGGCTCTGGGACTGCTGAGCTTCGGTCCATGTGGGGTTTTGCTGCGACAGATCGGTTTTCAGCTCGGCCTGCAACTCTCCTTGAATGTGGTGGGCTTCCCAGGCGTAGGCGGCCGCCACGCCCGCGGCGATGACCCCGACCCCGATCGACGCCCACCCGGCGTCGTGCAGGACCCGGCGGTGGTTGACGGGATGGTCCTCCGGCGGGCCGGGGGTGCTGGCGACCAAAGCCAGCGGAGCCTGAACGACCGGAGCCTGGACGACCGGAGCCTGGACCGGCGATGCCGGCGCCGCCAGCTCGAGCGGCTTCGGCCGGGGGGGGCGCTGGTCGGCGCAGGCCTGCATTTCGTCGCGCCGGCGCAGGGCCCGGTCGCGGTCCGGGTCCTCCGGCGCAGTCGCCTCGATGAATCGCCGATAGGCATCCAGCGCGGCGACGCAGTCGTTCTTGGCCCGCAGGACCTGGGCCTGGTTGTACAGAATCGACGGCCGCGGCGAGAGGGCGAACGCGCGCGCCAGCAGCCGCAGCGCTTCATCCAACTGGTTCTGGTCGTAGGCCCGCGCGGCTTGCTCGACCAGCGCGGTGGCGGCCGCTTCGGGGTCCGCCCCCGCCGCCAGGCCCGGCTGCACATCGGTCGCCGGCTGCGCGCGAGCGGACGCGGCCAGCCAGGACAAGAGCACCACCGACGCGAGCGCCAGAGTCTTCATCTATTCATTTTTGAAGATGAACCCATCGTTCGGGTCGGCCGATCGGCGGTGGGCAGGCGCGGGCGCTTGGCTCGCTGCGGGGGTGGGCTCCGTCGCCGGCGAATCCTTAGAAAGCTCGGCTCCGGGCGCTGTCACCTGGTCGTGGTGCGCCGGCCTCGGTGCGCGCGGCCGCGGTGCGCTGGGATGACCAGCGGATGACGACCGGCGAGCCACCAGCAGGTCCGCGGTCGACGTGTCGGGGAGCGCCGCGGCCGCCCGGGTGCTCGGGACCGCGCCGAGCGGCTGTGGCGCGGCCGGCGCCGGCGCCGATTCCGGCGTGCGTCGGACGGCCGGCGCCGGCACCGTCGCGGATTCCGTCGCGGCTCGGACGGCGACGTCCGCGCGCGGCGGCGCGCGCCGGTTGATCGCCCCCGCCGCCAGCAGGATGCCGGCGACACCGATCGCGGCCGAGGTTTTCCACGGCCACGCGCGCCGGACGGCGGGCGACGGAGCGAGCTGCACCGGCGCCCCCTGCTCGGTCGGAGCGACGATGGCGGGGGCGGGCGGCTCGTCGCTCGCCTCGGCGACCAGCGCGCGCACCACGTCGTCCGGCGAGACCGGGCGGCGGTCGATTTCCCGCTGAAGGCACAGCGCGATCACGTCGTTCCAGCGGGCGTCGATCTCGGGCACCAGGGAACGCACCGGCGGCACCGGCTCGACGGCGCGCCGCCACGCCGCCGGCAGCCAGTGCCCACCCGGCTTCGGCGCGCACGGAAGCTCGCCGGTCAGCATCTCGTACATCACCAGCCCCAGCGCATAGATGTCCGCGGGCTGACGGGCGCTCTGCCCCTCCAGCTGCTCGGGCGACATGTACGCCAGCGTGCCTTCCAGGCCGCGCGCTTCCAGCGAATCCTGCGTGGCGGTCGCGGTGTGGCGCGCCAGGCCGAAGTCGGTGACCACGATGCGCTCGCCGTCCGGTTCGGAGGCGAGCATGATGTTGTCGCTCTTGAAGTCGCGGTGGACCACGCCGGCGCGGTGCGCGGCGCCCAGCGCCGCCGCCATCCCCATCACGATCGGCAGGGCCGCTTCGGTTGAAAAGCGCCCCCGCTCACTCAGGCGCTGCGCCAGGCTCACGCCCGTGATCAGCTCCATCGTGAAGAACAGGACGCTGGCTCCGGGCCGGTCCGTCCCGCCGCCGTGGACACCCAGGTCGAAGATGCGACAGACGTTCGGGTGCGTGATCCGGCGCGCCAGGCTGACCTCCTGCTTGAGCCGACGCGCGGCCTGCGGATTGTCGGCGATCGTCGCGGCGATGGTCTTCATCGCGATGCGGGTGCCCAGCATCTCGTCTTCGGCCTCGTAGACCTCGCCCATGCCGCCGCGCGCGATGAAGCGGACGATCCGGTACCGGTCGGCCAGCTTGTCACCGACGGAGCACCGGGTGAAATGGATCGGATCGTTATCCACACTGGTGGACCGCTCGCGCAGCACGCGGACCGCCCCGTCGATCGCCTTCCGGCAGGCGAGGCAACCGTCGGCGTGCTCGTCGATCCGGGCGACCTCCACCCGGTCGAGGCGCCCCTGGACGAAGTCCAGCACCGCGTTCTCGTCGATGCACGCCGAGGGGCCGTCGTCCTGGAGCGGCATGTGGTGAGGTTAACGCAGAGTACCCTGGCTGGTCACTTCGGTTGGCTCCCGTCGGATTCCGTGGTCTGCCCCAGCAGCGGCGCCAGGCTGACGTACACCTCGCTGCGAATGGCTTGCGCCAGGCTTTCCAGCGAAGTGGCCCCGCCGCGCGATCCATGGCGAACCGCCAGGTGCTCGCGCACGGCGGCCGCGATCTCTTCGCGCAGCACCATGAGACGGCGCGCCACCGTCGCAAGGTGCACGCCATAGGGAGCGGCCATCTCTTCCAGCGTCATGTGCTCGATCAGATGTCGTCGAAGGAGGTTGCGATCCTTGGGCGTCAGCGCGGCGACCGCCGCCGCGAGCGCTTCCTGGAACGCCTCCCGGTAGGCCGCCCGCAAGAGCTGCACTTCGGGGCCGAAGTCGACCTGCTCCAGCGAATCGGGGTCGCGCGCCTCTCGCCCAACCACCTCGCGGATGGCCCGCAGGGAGTCGATCGCTGTCCGGCTGGCGGCCACGCGGATCCACGCCAGCAGGGGGCCCCGCCCACCGTAGCGCAAGATGCGCGGCTCGGGCGGCAACAACAACTTCGACCGCAGATCCTGCATCACGTCGTCGATGAACTCCGGCCGCGGGTCGAGGCGCTTGAGCGAAAAGCGCGCGGTGGCGATGTACTGTTCCTCGAGAGCTTCGATCGCCACCCGATCCCCATGGCCGGCGGCGCAGGCCAGAAACAGATCCGCCACGTTCGCGGAATCGGGATCCACGCTGGCGGCGCCCAACGAGAACCCGACCCGTCGGGCATGGGCCACGAACCGTTCGAAGTCGAGCGTCACCGCCGGCCACGCGAGGCTTGCCCGTTCGTAACCCTCCCGCCAGCCGACGTTCCCGCCCTGCATGGCCCGAGTCTATCAGGGACGTCGTCGGGAATTTCGACCGACGGTCACCGCGAACGCGAACATTCACGGACACGTATCCGGCTGGATCCAGATTGGCGTGACCGCCAGCCGATGACGAGGTTATTCTGCTGGGCACAGTGGCCAACGAGGCATCAGCGGATCTCGTAGACATGCTGCCGCCGGGCACCACGCTGGGCCGGTACCAGATCGTGCGCGCGATGGGCCGTGGCGGCATGGGCGCCGTCTACGAGGCCACACACCTCGACCTCAAGAAGCGGGTCGCCATCAAGACGCTGCATCCGGCGGTGGCCGCATTGCCGGGCGCGCGATCTCGATTTCTGCGGGAGGGAGAGGCGGCGTCGCGCATCCGGCACCCCAACGTCGTCGACGTGACAGACATGGGGAGCGAGGGCGGTACCGCCTACTTGGTGATGGAGTTTCTCGAAGGGGAGGATCTGGCAGCGCTGCTCGCGCGATCGGGCCCTCTTTCGTTCTCGGACTCGGTCGACATCCTAGTGCCGGTGATGGCCGCCATCGCGGTGGCGCATGAGGAGGGGGTCATCCACCGCGACCTGAAGCCGGAGAACGTGTTCATGGCCCGCGTCCGGTATGGCGGCGCCAAGCCAACCGTCCTCGACTTCGGTATCTCGAAGATCAGCTCCGGCGGTAGCGGCAGCACCTTGGCCTTGACCGGGACCGGCGCCGCGATGGGAACGCCCTACTATATCGCGCCCGAGCAGATCCGCGGAGCGGCCGCCGTCGATGCCCGCAGCGACCAGTATGCGCTGGGCGCCATTCTCTATGAGGTCGTCACGGGACACCGCGCGCATCGAGGCGAGACCATCTACGAGGTGATCCACAGCGTCGGCGGGGGACTGTTCACGCTCCCGCACGTGTACCGGCCCGATATCCCTCCGGCACTCGAGGATGCGATCTTGCGTGCCATGAAGCTGGAGCCGACGCAGCGGTTTCCGTCGGTTCAGGCATTTGGCCGGGCGATCTTGGAGTTCGCTTCCGCCGCCATACGCGATCAATGGGCGCCGGCTCTCGCGGGAGGCGACGGGAACCAGGTGTCCCAGCGATCGGCACGCACGACAGATCCGCAGCCGGGTGGGACGGTCCTTCTGCCGGCATCGGCGCCGAGCCGCTTGGGGGCCCGTACGCCGGCGGCGAGGTCGCGCTCCGAGCCAGCGCCGAACACCACCTTCGGTGCCAGCGCGGCCCAGATAACACTTCCGGTCCGGCACCGCGCGGGCCGGTGGACGGCCGCCTTCGTGGTGCTGGCGGGCGGCACGCTGACGACTTACTTCATCGCCACTGCGACCTCCCGACGGCACGTCGATGCACCGCGCGCGACGGCTTCGGATAGCGTCGCTACGAGCGCCGGGC
>DASRLC010000237.1:0-6779 GCA_035648655.1 Polyangia bacterium | reverse complement strand
GTCGTGACGACACCGCAGGTCTCGACCACGAGCGCCACCGTGAACATCGCGGTGACCATCCAGAACGACGGGTCGAGCGCCCAATCGGTCACCGTGGCGAGCTCGGTCGGCGACCCGACGGGAACCGAGGTCGGCGCAACCTCATCGCCAGCCACCTCGGTCGCCGCGGGGAAGACCGCCACGGTGACGCAGACGGTGACCGTGGCCACTCCCAAGATTTGGTCGCTCGCCTCGCCCAACATGTATTCGGTGATCACCACCGTGTCTGTCGGCGGCACCGTCGTCGACACGTACACCACGCCCTTCGGCATCCGCACCTTCGCCTTCAGCGCGACCAGCGGCTTCACGCTCAACGGCGCGGCGGTGAAGCTCAACGGCACGTGCAACCACCACGATCTGGGCGCCCTGGGGGCGGCCGTGAACACCCGGGCCATCGAGAAGCGCTTGCAGCAGCTCAAATCCATGGGCGTCAACGCCCTGCGCACCTCGCACAACCCGCCCGCGCCCGAGCTCCTGGACTTCGCAGACCGCATGGGCTTCCTCGTGATGGACGAGGCGTTCGACTGTTGGGACCAGGGCAAGAACACCTACGACTATGGTCGGTTCTTCAATCAGTGGTCGACGACCGACATCGGGGACATGGTGTCGCGCGATCGCAACCACCCCAGCATCATCATCTGGAGCATCGGGAACGAGATTCCGGACGACAACAACGCCACCGTCGCGCAGTCGCTCATCTCGGCCGTCAAGGCCAAGGACACCACGCGGGCCATCGGGCAAGCCTTCGCCTCGGCGAGCCCCGGCGCCGCAGTGGCTCCGATGGAGGACGTCGTCGGGCTCAACTACGCCCCGTACGTCTACGACTCTCTCCACTCGAGCAACCCGAGCTGGAAGTTCTTTGCCAGCGAGAGCTCCTCGGCGGTGAGGAGCCGCGGCGTCTACAAGACGCCCGTCACGTCGAACATCCTCACGTCGAGCGACAACCAGTGCTCGTCGTACGACAACAGCGTCGTCTCCTGGGGAACCAGCGCCGAGGGCTCCTGGTCGTCCGTCAACACCCGCGCCTTCATCGCCGGCGAGTTCATCTGGACCGGCTTCGACTACATCGGCGAGCCAACGCCCTACGGGTGGCCTTCCAAGAGCTCGTACTTCGGCGCTATCGACACCGCGGGCTTTCCGAAAGACATCTTCTACTTCTATCAGAGCAAGTGGAACGCAGCCGGGCCGACGATGGTCCACGTCGTGCCGATGGATTGGACGAGTTGGACGGCCGGCCAGTCCGTCACGGTTTTCGTCTACACCAACGCCGACAGCGTCGAGCTATTCCTGAACGGCACGTCGCTGGGCTCGAAGACGATGAATTCGACGACCGGGCACCTGCAGTGGTCGGTCAACTTCGCGACAGGTACGCTGCAGGCGAAGGCGACCAAGGGCGGTTCGGTCGTCGCGATGGACACCGTAAAAACGGCGGGCGCGGCGGCGAACTTGGCGCTCAACCCCGACCGGGCTTCGATCGCGGCGGACGGGCGCGACCTGGCTTATGTCGAGGTAGACATCAACGACGCGCAGGGCGTGACCGTCCCGAAGGCCAACGACACGATCAGCGTTAGCGTCAGCGGTCCGGGCACGCTGGTCGGCCTCGATGCCGGCGATTCGACCAACCACGATTCCTACAAGGGCACCTCGCACGCCGCCTTCAATGGCAAGCTGATGGCCATCATTCAATCCACCACGACGGCGGGAGCCGTGACCGTGAAGGCGACGTCGGGATCGTTGATTTCCGGATCCGCGACCATCATGACGCAATCGCCTTGAACGCGATGGCCGGGCTCGAGGCTGCCTATCGCGACATCAAGAGCACGAACGTCGCTGTTCCCGTCCTTCTGAGGTCGACGCACGCCGACACCGAAGTGCCCTGCCAACTACGCAGAACGCCAGATTTCATGGCGCGCTGTTGTTGGATCGGTGAGGGCCCGCTGCCGGCGGCAGCGGGAATGGGATCGTTGCGGCCTTGGCCAACCGGAATCCTTCGGTTACACAAACGCAGTCCGAGCCGACAGTAGGTGGGTATGCCCAAGAATCAGCTTGCCTCTCTCGCACTGGCGCTTACCGCCGCGGCCGGACTGATTTCATGGGCGTGCAGCGCCGGCTCCGGTGGCTCATCGGGTACGGGCGGGAATTCCGGCAGCGGGGGTACGAGCGCCACCGGCGGGCGTTCGGGCAGCGGGGGCGTGGGAGACTCCTGTTCCAATGTGATGGCGTGCGGTGGCGACGTCGTCGGTACCTGGAAGGTCGTGTCGTCCTGCTTGAAGGTGACCGGCAACCTCGATCTCTCGCTGGTTGGCGCCGGTTGCCCATCCGCGCCCGTGACGGGAGAGCTCTCAGTAACGGGAACGTGGACCGCCAACGCCGACGGAACGGATTCGGACGATACGACCACCTCGGGCACCGAACAGTTTACGCTGGCGGCTTCCTGCCTGGTGATCTCCTCGACCCCGGTCACCTGCAGCGGCGCCGCGGGCTTGCTCATGAGCCTCGGGTACTCGTCGCTGACTTGCACGAGCAGCGCCGACGGAGGATGCAGCTGCGCGGGCACGGTCCAGCAGGCGGGAGGGATTGGGCTGGTGTCACCCGCGCCGTCAATCAACGGCAACTACACGCTCTCGGGGAGCGTCGTCACGATCTCGGGCGACTCTAGCGACACCCAGTACTCTTATTGTTCGTCGGTAGACACACTCACGCTGACGCCGCAGAGCACGAACCCGATCATTGCCGGCGCTGTCGTGCTCCAGAAGAGCAGCTCGGGTTCGGGCGGCACGACGGGCAGTGGTGGCACTGGCGTATCGAGCGGCGGCGGCGGTGCGGTCGGTAGTGGAGGCACGACTGGCAAAGGTGGCGCGACCGGAAGTGGCGGCTCCACGGGGAGCGGTGGCACCCCGGGCAGCGGCGGCGCCGCTGGTCATGGTGGCACGACCGGCAGCGGCGGCTCCACGGGGAACGCCGGTACGACCGGCAGCGGCGGCTCCGGCGCCATCATGGGGCCCTGCGACATTTACGAGAGCGGTGGCACCGCTTGCGTGGCCGCCCACAGTACCGTCAGAGCGCTCTATGGAACCTATGGCGGGAAACTCTATCAAGTCCGCAACGCGGCCGGCGCGACCAAGGACATCCTCGCGTTGACACCGGGAGGTTTTGCCGACGGTGGCTCGCAGGACACGTTCTGCTCGGGCACGACCTGCGTCATCACCATTGTCTACGACCAGTCGGGCAAGGGGAACGATCTCTGGTACCAGGGATCGACGATGGTGCCCGGCTCGACGTCGAGCAGCCCTTCGAAGGCCACCAGCGAGTCACTGACGCTGAGCGGTCAGAAGGTCTACGCCCTCTACATCAATGCCGGCAACAGCTACTGGGTCGACGCCTCGAAGTCGGGCATCGCGCTCGGCAGTCAACCCGAGGGCATGTACCTGGTGACGAGCGGCAAGCACTACAACGGCGGCTGCTGCTTCGACTACGGAAACAGCGAGACCGATCGAAAAGCCGACGGCGCCGGCGCCATGGACGCCCTCAACTTCAGCGCCATCACGGCCTGGGGCACGGGGGCCGGATCCGGTCCCTGGGTGATGGCGGACCTCGAATACGGGGTGTTCGCCCAGAACAACACCAGCAAGAACCAGAACGATCCGACGCAGACGAGCGCCTATGTAACCGCCGTGTTGAAGAACAACGGGACCACCGAGTACGCGCTCAGGGGCGGCGACGCGACCACGGGTGGCCTCGGGACCTACTACAAAGGCGGTCTGCCGGGAGGGTGGAGCCCCATGAAGAAGCAAGGTGCGATCGTCCTGGGGAGCGGCGGCGACTGCTGCAAACCGGGTGGGGGCGCAAACCTGAGCGACGGGACGTTCTACGAGGGATGCATCGTCGCCGGCTATCCGTCCGACGCGACGGAAGACGCGGTCCAGGCGAACGTCGTAGCTGCCGAATACGGCAAGTAGGGCCATGATCCGGCCGCGCTACGACAGCGTGGTGACGGACATCAACGGTTGTCAGAACGAATCCGTTCGCAGAGGATGGTGGGCGTGAATGTCGCGACGACCCACTGGTTCGTCCGTACGGCCATCTTGGCGCTCGCCGTGATGGGCCCATCGCGCGAGAGCCAAGCAGGAACAGCGATCGTCTCGGCCCAGTTGGACTACGCCGCGGCACCCGGATGTCCAACCAGCGACGCCTTCCAAGCGATCGTCTCCGGACGCCTCGGCTATGGCCCCTTTCGCGCGGACGCACCGGACCGGGTCATCGTGCGCATCGAACCCACCGGTCGAACGATCGAGGGCCAGCTCGAGTGGGAGGACGCAACAGGTAAATCGATCGGGGAGCAGCTGTTTCCCTCGCGGACCGGCGACTGCGCCGAGCTCGCCCGCGCAATGGGGTTTGCGTTGGCCCTCGAGATTCAACTAATGGCGGCTAGCGCGGGAGAAGACCGTTCCCCGGCGCCGGGGCAGCCGCCGATCGGCATCGTGCCGGCAAATAAGCCGCCGCCACCGCCGCCCATCGTGCCGGCGCCAGCGGCCCAGATCCAAAGCGCGGGATCCGAAGCGTCAGACACGAACGCCCACCCACGCGGACCTTCGCTGCTGATCGGCGCGGGCGCGGCGGCCGGCCTCGGCCTCAGCTCGGACCCCGCCGCCCTCGGACGCCTATTCGTGACCCTGGCGTGGTCCCATTTCGCGGTCGAGCTTGCCGGCGAGGTGAGCCTTCCGTCGACCACGCATTTTGCGGACGGAACAGGGTTTTCTCAGGAGCAGTTTCTGGCGGGCCTCGCAGGGTGTGGCGTACGCGGCGCATTTAGCGCCTGCGCCGTCGGCAAGGCCGGCGAGCTGCGCGTGGTGGGACAAGGCGTCGACGTTCCGCTGACCGCCTCGGGTCCCATGGTCCAGGCCGGTCTGAGGCTGGCAGCCTCGCATACCTTTGGACACGGTACCTACATCACCGCCCACCTGGAGGGGCTGGGGCGATTGGCCCAAGGCACCGTCACACTGGATTCGATGCCGGTCTGGACCACCCCACGTTTTGCCGCGCTGTTCGGCATAGATATCGCCCTGCGACTTAAGTGAACAACCGAACACCTGGCGACAGTTTAGAATGAGTCCATGGGCTATCTTCGGCAGGTCCGCTCAGCACCTCCCGAGGCTGAGATCGAAACCAGCTGTCTTAGCGTCTACGAGAGAGAGCTCGACTACCTCTTCGAAACGCTTCAACGGCTGGGCGCCAGCCCTCGTGAGGTCGAGGATCTCGCCCAAGAAATCTTCCTGATCCTGCATCGAAACTGGCCTACCCTAGACATCAGCCGGCCATTCCGCCCGTACCTGTTCGCCGTCGCGTTCCGGGTCGTCTGCGCGCATCGCCGACGTCGGGGCCGAGAAGTCCCCTATGCTTACCTGGAAGCCGAGGACCCGGCTATCAGCCCTGAGGAATCGCTTCAGTCCAAAGAGTCGGCTCGTGTCCTCATGGCCGCCCTGGAGACGGTCCCGCTGCCCCGACGGGCGGTAGTCATCATGCACGATCTCGACGGTTTCTCGATCGTCGAGGTCGCGGCCCGGCTGTCGCTCACACGGTTCGGTGCCTATGCGAGGCTGCGAAAAGCGCGCAAGGAGCTTGCGTCGGCGTTGCGGCGTATGTTGAAGGAGAGGGTCGGGCGATGAGGCTGCGCGATACGGTGACGGACCAGGAAGTGAAGGCTGTTATGGACCGGGGGCGGCAGATTCGGCGGGCGCCCGACCTGGTCCGTGCGCGACTGCTCGCCCGCGCGCGAGCGGCCGTCGCGGCGTCTACGGCGGCCGCTCCCGTCGCCTTTCCGGAAAAGCCAGCCGCCTGGCACGAACGGCGCCTTGCCGTCGCCGCCGCGGCACTCATGGTGCTCGCGGCGACAGGCGCCGGAGCGGCGCTTTACTCGCACGCCACGCACTCGGCCGCCATCTCTCCCACGCCGCAACGGAGTCCGCAGAGGCCTATGATTCCCGCTTCAGCGCCCGAGGTTCCGCCCGCGGAGCCGGCGCCGCAGTTGGTTTCGAGCTCGAGGCTCCAGCGGTCTCATCGATCGCTCTCTCCCCAGGAATCGTACGCCGCGGAGCTCGATCTCCTGCAACGCGCTCAATCTAACTACGCCAGCCAGGACTTCCCCGACGCACTCATGCTGGTTGCGGAGCACGCTCGCCGGTTTCCGACCGGACGCCTTGCGGAGGAGCGTGAGGCATTGCGGGTGCGATCGCTCGCCGGCGCGGGCCATGGTGACGAAGCGCGTCGCGCCCTCGCGGCGTTCGCGAAACGCTTCCCGCGCAGCGCCTTCCTGCCTCGGTTGCGTGAGCAGGCCCGCGCTGCCGACGAATAGAGATATCAATCTTGCGGCGCGGTCGTCCGCTCGGCACCGAGAAGCTTTTGGTGGCCGCCATCGCGGCGGAGCTTTCCGCCGCTTGCACCGAGACTCTCGACGCCGGATTCAATCGCCCTTCCCTCCCCGTCGATCAGGCAAACCCGGTCATCCTCTATCAGGATGACTGGTCGGGCGACTGGTTGGGCGAGTACGCGGTCCTGCTCGCCAACAGCGGCGGCCCTCCGCTGGCCGGGATTGTCATCAATGGGTGTAACTCTCATCCTGACAGGTCAGTGGCGCGGCCTGCGTGAGGCGAGGTCGATGACGTTGTCGGGCAGGCGGATGGCGTGGACGTAGGTGGCGGCGAGCATGCGCCAGGCGCGATCGAAGCGTCCGCTCTGCTCGA
>DASRLC010000236.1:0-2306 GCA_035648655.1 Polyangia bacterium | reverse complement strand
GACATCGAGGGCAACTTTCTGAAGATGTTCGATCTCGTGCCAGCGTTCGCGGAACGGGTACGCAAGGCGAAGCGAGAAGCCCCGTTCGCCGGCTTGCCCGTGTCGAATTTTTTCCGGAAACCGTTCGGTCCTGGCTGGGCGCTCGTGGGCGACGCGGGCTACAACAAAGACCCGATCACGGCGCAGGGGATTAACGACGCCTTCCGCGACGTCGAACGCTGTGTGATCGCACTTGACCAGGCCTTCACCGGAGCGCGCACGTTCGACGAAGCAATGACCGATTACCAGCAGGAGCGCGACGAGCACGTGCTGCCGATGTACGAATTCACCTGTCAACTCGCCACGCTGGAGCCCCCACCGCCCGAGATGCAGCAGATGCTTGGCGCGATACGTGGCAACCCAAAGGCCATGGACGCCTTTGCGCAGATGAACGCCGGGGCGATCTCACCGACGGAGTTCGAGGGATCGTGGCCGCCGCGCAGCACTAACTTAAAAGAAAGAGGACGGAGGACGCCCGATGGGGTCGAAGCACCACATTCTCACCGATGCGCGCGGGATACCGCTGACGACGGTGCTGACCGCCGCCAATCGGCACGACATCACACAACTGTTGCCGCTCGTCGACGCGATTCCGCCGCTCCGCGGCTGTCCGGGTCGCCCCTTGCGCAAGCCGGGGCTGATTCAGGGAGACCGGGGATACGACTCGCCACCGCATCGCGACGCGTGGCATCGCCGCAGGACACAGACGCAACTCGGCAGGCGCCGCAAGCCACATGGCCGTGGGCTCGGTCGTACGCGCTGGGTCGTTGAACGGACGTTGGCCTGGCTGTATCGTTTTCGTCATCCCACATGCGCGACGAACGTCGGGCCTGTGTTCACACGGCGCTCCTCATGCTTGGCTGTCCACTGATCTGTTGGAACTTCCGTTGAATCTACTTTTGAAACGCACTCTAAGAATCGTGGCGCGGGTGCTGGGGTCCCGTGGGGTCCAGGCCTCAGCAGGAACATGGTGTGTCGTGTGCGGGCTGCTGCTCGGCGGGCTGGATGCGTCGGCGCAGACAGCGCCCTCCAGGGAATATCAAATCAAGGCCGTGTTTCTGTTCAACTTCGCACAGTTTGTCGAGTGGCCCCCTGCTGCCTTTGCCGACGCGAACTCGCCAATCGTCATCGGCGTCCTTGGAGAGAACCCATTCGGCACGTACCTGGACGAGACCGTGCGTGGGGAGCAGGTGAACAACCGGCCATTAGCGGTCCAACGCTATCGCCGGGTCGATGAGATCACGACGTGTCACGTCCTCTTTATCAGCCGGTCCGAGACCAACCACCTGGAGCAGATTCTCGCCAGCCTCAAGGGCCGAAGCATCCTCACCGTTAGTGACGATGAGGACTTCGTCCAGCGAGGCGGCATGATTCGACTCGCCACCGTACAGAACAAGATCCGGCTGATCATCAACGTGGACGCCGCGAAAGCGGCGAATCTCACGATCAGTTCGAAGCTGCTTCGAGCAGCCGAGCTCATGACGCCTTCGAAGTAGCAGCCCATGGCCGCCCGGGTGGTCGACATGCAAAGGACCCGCTGAATGTTCAGGAACCAGCCGATCAAGCGCAAGCTCATGACGGTCATCCTGCTGACCAGCGGGGTGGTGCTGGTGCTGGCGTGTGGCGCGTTCCTCACCTACGACCTCCTGACCTTCCGTCAGACGATGGTCCGCAACCTGTCCACCCTCGCGCAAGTGGTCGCCGCGAACAGCACGGCGGCCGTGGCGTTCGATAACCGCACGGACGCCACGGACGTGTTGTCGGCCCTATCCGCCGAGCGGCACATCGTGGCCGCTGGTCTGTATGACAACACCGGAACCCTGTTCGCCAAGTACCCAGATACCGCCCCGGACGACGGGTGGCCAGCGCGCCTTGAGCGCGACGGCTATCAATTCGCGCGCACGCACCTCGTCTTGCAGGAGCCAGTCGTCCATGCGAACCGGCGATTAGGCACGCTTGTCCTGAAGTCCGACCTGGGCGCCATGTATGAGCGCCTCTCGCTGTACGGGGGCCTCGCCGTGGTGGTCATGGTCCTGACCTTCCTTGTCGCGTTTCCCCTGTCCAATCGACTGCAACGTCAGATTTCTCTACCTGTCCTTGCGCTGGCCGACACGGCGAAGGCCGTATCGGAGGGGAAAGATTACTCGGTGCGAGCGGCGAGATTCGGAGACGACGAATTGGGGCAGCTGGCGGACGCCTTCAATGACATGCTCGCCCAAATCCAAGGGCAAGACACCGCATTGCGGCAACGGGAGGAGCACCTACAC
>DASRLC010000235.1:0-3765 GCA_035648655.1 Polyangia bacterium | reverse complement strand
CGCACCATCTCGGAACGGAAGATCGTGCCCGTCGCACAGGACCAGCGCCGCGGAGTCGGCCGAAGGATCGATGTTGATGAGTCGGATCGACGGCACCGACATGAGCGTCTGGAGGCCCTTGCCTTGGATGCCGCCGCCGACCACCAACACGACGCTGTCGGCGGCCAACTCCGTCAGCCGCTGCTCCATCACCTTGAAGCAGCGGGTCGCCGACAGATTGATCGATGGCGACGGCAATCGGCGCATCCAGGTTCGAACCTTGTCCAGCGACCTGCGCGCGGCGGGCGCGGCCAGCTCGCAGGTCTTTGAATACTCGGAGCGGGCGAAGAGAGAGCGATCGTGATCGATCAGGATCGGCCGGTCGGCCACCACCGGAAACCTCTTGGCGCAAGCCGGCGTCGCACAGCAAAGCGCGTCGGCCTCTGCCAGCAACTCTCCCTTGCAGGTGGGACAACAAAGGAGCTTGAGGAGCGTGTCGTCCATACGGGCCCGAGGCGTAAGGTACCCCGCGCGGGTCAAATCCAGGCGGCATCCAAGAAATTAGAGCCTACCCGCGCCTACATGAACCGTACGGCCGGCCAGCCCGCGCGATGCCGCTAATCGACGCCGGCGTCGGACACGCCGCACAAAGAGGCGGGCAACGCGTCCGCCGGGCAATTCAAATCGGGGAGGTCGATCCCGGCGACGCACTGAAGAACAGGGCCCGTGAGGATGTGCTCGACCCGCGCCAGCTGCGAGGTCGTAGTAATAGACCGTGTCATCGTCGAGGCCGCCGCCGTTCAAGATTCCGTAGCCGCCGACTCTTCGATGTAGACGGCGGCGCGCGCTAGTCCGCGCCGGCGTCGGAGGCGGTGCACAGATAGACAGGCGCTGCGCCGTCCACGCTGCAATCCACCGACGGGAGGTTGACCCCGGCGATGCACGCCGTCGACCCGCCAAAGGCGATGTGGTCGACGCGCACGAGCATCGAGGTGGTGAGATCGTAGAAAAAGACCGTGTCGTCGTCGACGCCGCCAGCGTTCAAGACTCCGTAGCCCGTGTCGCTGCCCGCGTCGCCGTGGCCGACGCATTGTTGAAGAAAGACGTTACGACTCACGGCACAGCGGCTCGGGGCTTGCTGCTTGGCGCTGGTCCAATCTCGTGGGACGCCGGCCAGACAGGTGGCGCCATCGGACTGACAGTATTGGTCGATGGTTTCGCCGCACGTCGGCGCGCTGGCGTCTTGCCCCGCGTCGCCGTCTGCGAAAGCGCCATCCGCACCCGCGCTGCCGCCGCCCTGGCCACCCACGCCGGCGCCGCCCGGGTTCGACTTCCCGCCGCAACCAGCGACAAGGCCAAAGACCATGCCGACGATGACCGCCGTCCGACGATGTAGCCGCATGCTCAGATCATAAACCACGTCGCCGACATCGGCGCGAGCGCCGTCGCCCGTTGCGTGTACCGGGGAAGATCCGCCTGCCCTCTGCAGCGTGTTTGGGTGGCTCGATCGGTGGCGGGATCGACGCGTGAAGGGGGGCGTTCTTGCGGCGATCTCGATCACGAACCGGCGGGAACGCCCCGCACCTTTCGGATGGACGCAATTTCCGTGGACCATTTTTCGAGCGCCAGGGGACCTAACTATGGAGTATGGTGTCCGACAAGTCTGCAGAAGTTGCTCGCATCGGTTTGCTCGCGTCCGCGATCTTCGGCGGCGCAGTCGGGGCATGCGCGGGCGTTCATCCCCACAGCAGCGCCGGGGGGACCGGAGGCAGCGCTGGCGCGAGCGGCCCGGCGGGTGCCAGCGGGTCGCGCGGCACCGCCGGGGTGGGTGGCCAAGGTGGAACGGTCTCTCCCCCGCCACCGATCAGGGACGCCTCGGTGGTGATGGACGGGCCGCCGCCCATCACGGACTTCCCGCCCACGCCCGTGATGGGGGACTCGAACGTCCCGGCCAACGCGCCGACGCTCTTCGGCGGCACGCCGCGCACCAACGGCGCGCCGTGCGTGACCGCGCCCGAGCCGAACACCTTGATGCCGCGGAATTGGCTGCGGCCGATGTTCGAGTACACCCCCGGCAGCGGTGAAAACCTCTTCCAGATTCAGCTCTCGACGACGGCCTTCGCCAACAGGTACACGATCTACACGACTCAGACGACCTACACGCTCGACCCCACCTTCTGGAGCCAGCTCCGCATCTCCGTCAACGACCAACCCATCAACGTGAGCGTGACGGCGATGACGGTGTCGGGCAGCGGCACGGCGCAGCTCGCCCCGTCCGCGCCGGCGCAGTCGAGCTTCACCATCGCCCCCGTCGACGCGCCGGGGAAGATCGTCTACTGGGCCATCCCGAACGGCAGCGCCGACGGTATCCTGCGCGGGTTCGGGATCGGCGAAGAAAGCTTCGAAGATGTTCTGACCGGGCCCCAGGTCCAACCGCCGGCCAGCAGCGTCGCGCTCAACGACGGCTGCATCGGCTGTCACACGGCGACGCCCGACGGCAAAGCGGTCGGCTTCGCCTTCGGGCCCCACAACAACAGCGGCGACACGTACTACGATACGATCGTCGACATCGAGCCGGCCACGCTCGGCTACGCCCCCTCGTTCGTGGACCCCACGCAGCTCAGCACCATCCGAACCATGCACGGCATTCCGGCCTATTCGGGAAGCCACTGGTCGACCGGTGATCACATCGCCTTGCTCATGGACGGTCAGAACCACGGGGACCTCGACTGGGTGCAGCTCGACGCCGCCGGCCAGCAAGGAACCTTGGCCCGAACGGGAGACGCCAACGGCGCCACCGAGCCGACCTTCAGCCACGACGGCCAGACGGTCGTCTACGTGTCGACGACCTCCATCGCCGACGGTCGGCTGGCCAACGGTCCAACCGACCTGTGCTCGGTGCCCTACAACAACCGCGCCGGCGGAAGCAGCGTCAAGGTCACCGGCACGCCGGGTAACCCCTGCGACCCCGCGGGCGCGCCGTCTCCCGCCAACACCAACTATTACCCCGCGTTCTCACCCGACGATCGGTACCTGACGTTCACCCACGTCGCCGGCGGGCAGACGGCGTACAGCAATAACCAGGCGGAGATCTTCGTGGTCGACGCCGCCGGTGCCACGACGCCCATGCGCTTCGCAGCCAACGATCCGCCCGCCTGCCAGACCTCCCAGCACAGCCCGGGCGTGACCAACGATTGGTCCAAGTGGGCGCCCGAGGCGACGGCCGCGGCCAACGGCATCACCTACTATTGGGTGACGTTCTCGTCGACGCGAAGCGGACGCCCGCAGCTGTTCGTGGCGCCGATGACGGTCAAAGCAGGCGTCGTCGACGTCGCCTACCCGGCGCTGTATCTGTGGAATCAACCGTCCACCGACGACAACCACACGCCGTCGTGGGACGACTACCAGATTCCGCCCATCATGATCGGCGAAATCCGGCCCGGCGGCGGCCTAGCGCCCGCCCGTCCTGATCACGGGCAGTAGCGCGGCGTCTTGAGCTGAGACCGGACGCCGGCGATGGTGGTGCCCCAGGTTGAGGCCGGGTTGTATTGCGTGACGCCCACGACCCCGTCGGCGATCCGCGCGTTGATGTTGGTGGGGTTGTCCCAGACGGGATCGGGTCCCGACGGGCTCCCGCCCACGCCGTAGCCGGTGTCGGCCAGGATCGGCTTGCCGGTCACCTGATTGACGCCGCTCCAGGTCATGGCGTCCCCGCGAATCTTCTCGGTCGCCGCGTCGGTGCCGCCGCCCGAGGTGTTGATGAACGTGAACTGGGTCATGTCGAAG
>DASRLC010000234.1:0-2343 GCA_035648655.1 Polyangia bacterium | reverse complement strand
GTACCACACGCCGGCCTTCTCGACGACCAACGTCGATCTGCCGACCCTGGACGTGCTGGCGGAGCTGCTGTTCGCCGAGCGCGCGCCGCTGTACAAGAAGCTGGTCATCACCGAGCAGAAGGTGGAGTCGCTCTCGGGCTCCAACGACCCCCACGTCGACCCCAACCTGTTCACGGTGCTGGCGCGCATCAAGAAACCGGCCGACACCGGCTACGTCGAGCACGCCATCCACGACGAGATGGCGCGCGTCGCCAAGGACGGCGTCGACGACAAGACGCTGCGCGAGGTGCTCTCGCACGTCAAATACGCCTTCGCCGGCCAGCTCTCGACGGCCGATACGATCGCCACCACCGCCTCTTCGTTCCTGGCGCTGACCGGCGACCTGTCCTCGATCAACGCCTACTTCGCGCTCTACGACAAGGTCACCAGCGCCGACGTCAAGCGGGTGGCGGCCGCCTACTTCCAACCGACCAACCGGACGGTCGTCACCCTCAAGGCCGGAAAATGAGGTCGTTCATGATTCTTGCTTCCGTCGTGCTGGCCGCGGCCGGCACCTCGCGCGCCGCCGCGCCCGCCAAGCCGCCCACCAAAGTGGCCGGGATTCGCACCGTGATCCTCCCGTCGCCGTCGAGCCCGCTCTGCGCGGTGCGCCTCTTCTTCCAAGTGGGCGCGGTCGACGATCCGAAGGGGAAGGAAGGCCTGGCCGCGCTGACCGCCGAGATGATCGGGCGCGGCGGCAGCAAGACCCGCAGCTACGCCGAGTTGCTGGACGCGCTCTATCCGCTGGCGGGTGAGCTGCACGTCTACGACGACAAAGAGTCGGTGATCTTCGAAGGGACCGTCCACCGCGACAACCTGGCGCGGTTCGCCGATCTGCTGGCCGACCAGGTGCTGGCGCCCCGCTTCGCCGAGGACGACTTCCACCGCAACAAAGAAGACGCGCTCGATTACGTCACCAAGACGCTGCGCGGGAACGCCGACGAGGAGCTGGGCAAGCAGGCGATGGCCACCGTGCTCTACCGAGGCCACCCCTACGGCACGCCGACCCAGGGGACGGTGGCCGGCCTCACCGCCATCACCCTCGAGGACGTACAAAAGTTCTACGCCACCCACTACGCCCGCAATCGCCTGGTGATCGGCGTGGCGGGCGGCATCCCCGATGGCTTTGCCGAGGCCTTCGCCAAGCGGTTCGCGGCGCTCCCCGCCAAGGCGCCGCCGCTGCCCAAGCTGCCGCCGGCTCCGGTCTACAAAGAGAACCAGCTGCTGGTCGTGCAGAAGGACGCGCGCGCCGATGCCATCTCGATCGGGCACGCCATCGACGTCACCCGCAAGGACGCGGATTTCTATCCCCTGACGGTCGCCCGTTCTTACCTGGGCGAGCACCGCACCTTCAACGGCGTGCTCATGAACCACCTGCGCGGCAACCGCGGCCTCAACTACGGCGACTACGCCTACATCGAGAACTTCATCCAGGACGGCTGGAGCACCTTCCCGCTCCCCAACATCCCGCGCCGCCAGCAGCACTTCGAGATCTGGCTGCGCCCGGTGCCACCGCAGAACAGCCTGTTCGCGCTGCGCGCCGCGCTCTACGAGACGGACAAGCTGATTCGCGACGGGATCCCGGAGGCCGGCTTCGCCGCCACCAAGACCTTCCTCACCAACTACTCCAATCTCTGGACGCAGGACGTGTCGCGCCGGCTGGGCTACGCCATGGACGCCGTCGTGACCGGCAAGGACGTCATCAAGGAGTTGCAGGCGCGCCTGCCCAAGATGAAGAAGGCCGACGTCGATCGCGCCGTCCGCAAACACCTGACGCTCAATGGATTGAGCATCGCCATCGTGGCCGACAAGGCCCAGGCCCTGGCCGACACGCTGATCAGCGCCGCCCCGACGCCCATCACCTACGACACGGCCGGCACGTCGCCCGACATCCTGGCCGAGGACAAGATCATTGAGAAGTTCCCGATCCCGCTCAGCAAGGACGCCGTTCGGGTGGTCCCTGTCGAGCAGATGTTCGAACGCGCGCCGTAGCGGCGTTCGCCGCGCGGCGTCGACGTCGACATCGGTCAACCGTTCGAAACAAATCGAATTGTATTGCCACGATCGATCGGTTTGACGAGACTCGTGCGCGGTTAATCGGTACGGACCGATACGATTCAAACGCGACTCAACAACGAACGGGGAGACAGAACATATGCGGGATTCGGTGAAGACTTTCTTGGTGGCGCTTTCGTTGGTGGGGGCCGCGTGCGGCAGCTCCGGCGGTAAAGACACCAGCAAGTTCGTGGGCACCTGGTCTCCCGCGTCGGGAACGTTCACCGAAAACTGTCCCGGCGGCGACGG
>DASRLC010000233.1:0-16067 GCA_035648655.1 Polyangia bacterium | reverse complement strand
CGCGTACTGCGGCGGCGGCGCGTACTGCGGTTGCGGTGCCGGCTCGGCGTATACCGGCGCGGCGACGACCACGGGCGGCCCCAGCGGGCGGACGTAACAACCGGAACCTACCAATCCGACTCCCAGCGCCATGCCGGCACTGGCCAACCAAAGACCGCGATTCATCGGTATTCTCCTATGTGGGGGGCAATCGCCCGCGTGAACCCTATCCTACGATCTAGGAACCAAGCAAGGACCGGACCGACCGCAAGGCCGCGGATCGGCGTCGGTCCAGGGGCTTGACCCGGCCGAGCGTGCCGTCTAAACAACGCGAGACGATGGAGACTGTTTTCTCTGGGATTCAGCCCACCGGCGAGCTGCACCTAGGCAACTATCTGGGCGCGGTGCGGACCTGGGTGACCCTGCAGGGCCAATACCGCTGCTTCTATTGCATCGTCGACTACCACGCGATCACGCAGACCTATGATCCGGCGCAGATGCCGGCCCGCGCCCGGGCGATGGCGATCGAGATCCTGGCCTGCGGCGTCGATCCCGAGCGCGCGACGCTGTTCATTCAATCGGCCGTGCCGGAGCACACCGAGCTGGCCTGGATCCTCGCCGCGGTCACGCCGTTCGGCGAGCTCGGGCGGATGACCCAGTTCAAGGACAAGGCGGAGCACCACCCGGACAACGTCAACGCGGGGATCTTCATGTACCCGGTGTTGCAGGCGGCCGACATCCTGCTCTACGGCGCGACGCGCGTACCGGTGGGCGAGGACCAGCGCCAACATCTGGAGCTGGCGCGCGAGATCGTCCGCCGCTTCAACGCCCGGTTCGGCGAAACCTTCGTCGAGCCACAGCCGCTGTTCTCGACCACCCCCAAGATCCTGGGCCTCGACGGGCAGGCTAAGATGTCAAAGAGCCTCGGCAACACCATCGCGCTGGCGGAGCCCGAGGCGGCCATCTGGGACAAGCTGCGCACCGCGGCCACCGATCCCGCCCGCGCCAAGCGGACCGATCCCGGCACGCCCGAGAAGTGCAACATCTTCACGCTGCACAAGTTCTTTTCGGACGCCGATCGACAAGCGGCCGTGCACATCGGCTGCACGACCGCCGGCATCGGCTGCATCGATTGCAAGAAGATGCTGCTCGAAGGGGTAAAGGCCGATCTCGGGCGCATCGCCGCGCGCGCCGAGACGCTGCGAAACGATTCGGCGCGGGTCGACCAGATCCTGGCCCGCGGTGCGGCCGAGGCCCGCCAGGTGGCGGCGCTCACGATGGCCCGCGTCCGTGAGCGGCTGGGTCTGCGCTCGGCCGGCGCATGAACCGTTCGGGCCTAGCGCTCTGCGCGGGCCTGGCGCTCGCGACCCTGGTGTTCGCAGGCCCGGGCTGTAACGCCCGCGACGACGGCTCCAGCCCCGAGGCGGCCGTGCGCTCGCTGATCGCCGCCGCGCGCGCGGGCGATCGCACCGCCGTCTACGATCGCTTCGGTCCGCGCACGCGCGCGCACATCGAAGCGCTGCTGGCCGCCACGCATCCAACCGGCGGCGCGCGCCTGCTGACGCCCGAGGATCTGGTGACCGTCGGCTGGTTGCCGCCGGCCTGGGAGGCCTCCGGGACCCGACTTTTGAACCGCGGCGGCGACGGGGCCGAGGTCGAGGTCTACGGCGCCAGCGGCGATCGCCAGGCCGTCCACACCGTCCGCGAAGGGAAGGTCTGGAAGGTCGAGCTACCTCTCCGCTGAGGCGTCGCCGGCCGGATTGGACCGGACCTGGGTCTGGTCGCCGGTCTGTTCCAGGTCACCGTCCTGTAGCTCGAGGATCACGTCGTCGAGGTTCTCCTCGGGGAGCTTGATGCGCGGGTCGGTGTCGGCGAAGGCGTCGCGTACGGTGCCGCGCCGCTCGCCCACCCGGCGCTCGCGCGGGAAGATCCGCTGATCCGGTTTGTCGCGGCGGCGGTCGTCGTCTCGGCGATCGCGCCGGAGCGCGTGGCGCAGCTCCTCGACCGTAGCTGGCAGCTCCGGCAGGCGCATGACCTGGGCCGCGCAGCCGTGGCAGAAGCAGAGGCTGCGGCCCTGGACCTCGGCCAGCTTGAGCTGCGCGCGGCGTTTCTCGCCGCAGGCGGTGCAAGCGGCGCCACGGCCCACGGGTCGAGACTCGGCCCAGCGGGTGTAACAGCCCCAACATCGGCCGCGCCGCAGCTCGGTCACGGCCGCGCCGCAGACGCTGCACGGCAAGGTCGCGCGATCGACTACGACGCTCATCGCATCAGTAGAACGCCGGATTTCACGCGACGCAAAAAACTTGTCGGCGGCGAAGCGGCGGCCGCGGCGCCCCCCACGGCGCGGGGTTCTTTGGTAGAGTGGGCGGCCCATGCAACCCCGCGCCGATGCGCCGATTTTTCTGGTCGGCTTCATGGCCTCGGGCAAGACCACGGTCGGCAAGCTGGTGGCCTCCCGAATTGGGTGGGCCTTCGCGGACATCGACGATCTGGTGATCAAGTCCGCCGGGCGCTCGGTGGCCGAGATCTTCGCCGCCGAAGGCGAAGAGGGCTTTCGTCGGCGCGAAAGCCAGGCCATCGCCGCCGCAGCGGCCCGCAAACGGTCGGTGATTGCCACCGGCGGCGGCGCCGCGTGCCGCGAGGAGAACCTGACGCTCATGCTGACGGTTGGGCGGGTGATCGCGCTCGGCGTCTCGGCCGAAGAGGCGGTGGCGCGCGCTGGATCGCAGTCCGGGCGCCCGCTGCTGGACGGGCAGGCCGATCCCCTGGGTGCGGCACGCGGGCTGCTCGATGTGCGGGCGCCGTTCTACGCGCGCGCCCACCAGCGGGTGGAAACCGAGGGGCGGGCCTCGAACGACATCGCGGCCGAGATCGTGGCCGGCCTGGGGCTCGATGACGCGGCGGAGCGACCATGAATGTCGTCGTCCCCGTCGAGCTCGGCGCGCGGGCCTACCGGGTGCAGATCGGGTCCTTCGCGCCCGAAGCCGCGGCCGAGATCCTGGCCAGCGCCTTCGGCCCCGCGGTGACTGGCGTGGCGCTGCTGGTCGACGAAGGCATGGCGGCGCGGGCGGCGCGCTTGCAGCCTCTGGTCACGGCGTTGCGCGCCCGATTGCCGCGGGTCGAGCTTTTCAACCTGCGCGCCGGCGAGACCTGCAAGAGCCTGACGGAGATCGAACGGACGCTCGAATGGCTGGCCGAGCAGGGCTACGATCGTCGGGCGGCGGTCATCGGCATCGGCGGGGGTGCCGCCACCGATCACGCCGGTTTCGCGGCGGCCGTCTATCTGCGGGGCATTCCTTTCGCGACCGTGCCGACCACCTTGCTGGCGATGGTCGACGCCTCGGTGGGCGGCAAGACCGGCGTCGATTTGCGCGCCGGCAAGAACCTGGTGGGGGCTTTCCATCAGCCCAGCGCGGTCATCGCCGATCTGGCGTTTCTGGACAGCCTGCCGGCACGCGAGCGCACGGCGGGCCTGGCCGAGGTGGTCAAGTGCGGCTTCATCGCCGATCCGGAGATTCTCGTGCTGCTCGAACGGTCGAGCTCCGGGCGGCCGTCGGAATGGCTGTCGCCCGAGTTGCTGATCGATCTCATCACCCGGGCCGTGCGGGTCAAGGCCGAGGTGGTCGCGGCCGACGAGACCGAAGGGGGCCGGCGCGCGATCCTCAACTTCGGTCACACCGTCGGCCACGCCCTCGAGTCCGCCTCCGGATACGACCTGCTTCACGGTGAGGCCATCTCGCTGGGTATGGTGGTGGCCTTGGACCTGGGGGCGGCGATGGGGATTGGGTCCCCGGAGCTGGCGACGCGGGCCCGGGTGCTGCTCGAAAAGCTGGGATTGCCTATCGACGCCGCGCGTCGTTTGGACGCCGGCGTACTGGCGCGGCTGTCGGTCGACAAGAAACGGCACGGCGACCAGATCCGCTTCGTTTTCTGCCCGGCCGCGGGCCAGGCGCGCCTGGTCGACATTTCGGCAGCCGACCTGGCGGCGCGCGTCCTCTCCAAAGCTTGACCCCCGAATCGGCAGCGGGTACAAGCGCAAGGACACGATGGCGAGCCCCTTCCGCGAGAGCATCCAGAACCTGCTCGACAAGGTTGACGGCGGCGTCGCCTGCGTGATCATGGGCTTCGACGGGATCACCCTCGACGCCTGCTCCAAAGATGGACAGGCCGCCGCGTTGCCCGACGTGCAGACGCTATCCATGGAGTTCGCACACCTCATCGCCCAGGCCCGCCGCACGCTCGGCTCGCTCGACGCCGGAATCCTGGAGGAGTTCACGCTGCGCACCGACGTGCTCACGCTGATGGTCCGGGTCCTGACGCCGGAGTATTTCCTGGCCTGCGCGATCATGCCGCAGGGTGGCCTGGGGCGGGCGCGCTACTTGATGCGCGTCGCCGCGCCGGCCCTGCGCGCCGACCTCTGAAAAGGACGCCGACTCTCATGCCCAAAAAGGACAGCAAGGACAAGGCGCCGCCGCGGGCGCTCGAGGTGGTGGGCGCGCCGCCCGCCGGGCGCGCGCGCGCCGGTCAGCCGGAGGGCAGCTCCGGCATCGATTTCGAGTCGGTGCGGGTGTTGGCGCGCATCGCGGCCGAGTTCGACCTCGAGGAGATCGAGCTCAACGGGGCCGGGCACCTGCGTGTGCGGCGGGGCCTCCGCGACGGTGGGGTGACGCCCTTGCTCGCGCCGGCGCCCGCGCGCCCCATCGGGCTCACGCCGCCGGTCGATAGCGCGGACGAGACAGACGGCGCCTTCGTCACCTCGCCGTTCGTCGGGACGTTCTACCGCGCGGCCTCGCCGGAGACGCCGCCGTTCGTCGACAACGGGCAGGCGGTCCGCAAAGGTCAGGTGGTCTGCATCGTCGAGGCCATGAAGCTGATGAACGAGATCGAAGCCGAGGCGGACGGCCGGGTCGAGGAGATCCTGGTCAAGAACGGCGAGCACGTCGAATACGGCCAGCGCCTCATCCGCCTCTCCAAGTCCTGAGCGCGAATCCTGATTCCGCGTGTTTAAGAAAGTCCTAATAGCGAACCGCGGCGAGATTGCGCTGCGGGTGATTCGCGCTTGCCGGGAGATGGGCATTCGCTCGGTGGCGGTGCATTCGACCGCCGACGCCGACGCGCTGCACGTCCGGTTCGCCGACGAGAAGGTCTGCATCGGACCGCCGCAGGCGCGGGCCAGCTACCTGTCGATCCCGGCGCTCATCAGCGCCGCCGAGGTCACGCGCGCCGACGCGGTTCACCCCGGCTACGGCTTTCTCTCCGAGAACGCCCACTTCGCCGAGGTGGTGAAGAAGTGCGGCTTTCAGTGGATCGGGCCGCAGCCCGAAATCATGCGCCTCATGGGCGACAAGGTTTCGGCGCGCGCGACGATGGAGAAGTTCGGAGTCCCGACCTTGCCCGGCACCGGCGTCATCGAGACCGATCGCGACGCCGAAGAGGCCATCGAGCGGATCGGCCTGCCGGTCATCATCAAGGCCTCGGCGGGCGGTGGTGGTCGGGGGATGAAGGTGGTGGAGAACAAATCCCGCCTCTCGGCCCAGCTCAACGCCGCGCGCAGCGAGGCCAAGGCCGGGTTCGATAACCCGAACGTCTACCTAGAGCGGTTCATCGCCCGCCCGCGCCACGTCGAGGTTCAGGTGCTCGGCGACGGCACGCGCGCCATCTCGCTCGGCGAACGCGAGTGCTCGATTCAGCGTCGCCACCAGAAGCTGGTCGAGGAGGCGCCCAGCGTCGCGCTCGACGACGAGCGGCGTGCCAAGCTGCTGGGCGTTGCCCGCAAGGCCACCGAACGCCTCGGCTACCAGACGGTCGGCACGCTGGAGTTCCTGCTCGACGAGGACAAGCAGTTCTACTTCATGGAGATGAACACCCGGATCCAGGTCGAGCACACGGTGACCGAAGAGGTGTTCAGCGTCGACCTGGTGCGCGAGCAGATGAAGCTGGCGGCGGGGGAGCCGCTCAAGCTTCCCGCCGACATCCGCCCGCGTGGCCACGCCATCGAGCTGCGCATCAACGCCGAGGATCCCGTCACCTTCGCGCCTTCGCCGGGGCGCATCACGGCGCTCAACTTGCCGGGTGGGCTGGGCGTCCGCGTCGACACCCACATCTACAACCAGTACCTGGTCCCCCCGTTCTACGATTCTCTGCTGGCCAAGCTGATCGTGCGGGCCGAGACCCGTCCGGCGGCGCTGGCCCGGCTGCGGCGCGCGCTGGCCGAATTCGTGGTCGAGGGCTGCAAGACCAACCTGGACTTTTTCCGGCGCCTGTTGGCCAATGCCGAGTTCGTGGCCGGGAAGATGGACACGCACCTCGTCGAGCGGATGTAGACTTGTTCTGCCGGTGCTCACGAAGAAAGACAAGTATCTAGCGGCGGCCCAGAAGTTCCTGGAGCGCGGACACGATCACCGCGCCCTCGAAGAGTTCGGGCGCGTGGTCCAGGAAGATCCCAGCGACACGCGGACCTGGCTCAAGATGGCCGAGATCCACGTTCGCCACGGGGCCTTGACCGAGGCGCGCGAGATCTACCTGCGCACCGCCGAGATCTATATCGGCCAGGGCTTCCTGCCCAAGGCGGTCACCGTCTATCGAAGCGTCCTCAAGCTGACGCCGGGGCTGCCCAAGGTCCGCATGCAGCTCAGCGAAGTCTACCGCGGCCTGGGCATGGTGGCCGACGCGCTCAACGAGCTCGAACAGGCGGTCCTGGAGCTCCAGCAGGGTGGGCGGCCGGCGGACGCGCTGCCCGCGCTGCGCCGGATCGTCGAGCTTCACCCCGACAACGTCGTCTCGCGCATCCGCCTGGCCGAGGCCGCCTCGCAGTCCGGGCAGACGACGGAGGCAATCCGAGAGCTGGCCCAGGCCGCCGATCAGCTCAAGCTGGAGGGACGGGGCGACGAATTCGTGCGGGTCGCGGAGCGCCTACTGTTCCTCAGCCCCGGCAACGTTGCGGTGGCGCGCGAGCTGGCCGCCGCTTACATCGCGCGCAAGAATCCTCGGCTGGCGCTTTCGCGGCTGCAGGGCGCGCTCAAGGCCGCGCCGCGCGATCCCGAGACGGTGGCGCTGCTGGCCGAGGCGATGGTGCAGCTCGATCCGCGCAAGGCCATCTCGGTTTGGCGCGAGCTGGCAGAGATCCACGCCGCCGCCGGCCGCGAAGAGGCCCGCGACGCCACTGTCCGCGCCGCGCTGGCCCTGGATCCCGCCGATGGGGCGACCCTACAGCTGGCGGCGCGGTGGGGGATCTCCGTCGCTGTCTCGGCGGCCCGCGGCCGACCGCCGTCCCCGCCGACGTTGCACCCTTCGGCGGTGACGAGCCTGCGGCGTCCTACGCCGCCCATGTCGGCGCCGCTCGAGACCGCCGGCATGCTGTCGGGGCTCTCTCGCCCCGGAGTATCCGGCCTCACCCAGACGCCCAACGACGTGACCCGTATCCTGTCCGAGGCCGAGGTATTCGTGAAGTACGGCCTCGCCGAACGGGCTATCGATCACCTGCGCCGGATCTTCGCCTTCGAGCCCGAGCACCGGGGGGCCCGCGAACGTTTGGCCGCGGTCTTGGAACAGGTCGGACGCCAGCGGGAGGCAGCCGCGGAGCTCGCGACGCTCGCGACGCAGCTCGAGGCGGCCCGCGATCCCGAAGCACGGAGGATCGCCGAGCGTGCGCTTTCCATCGATCCCTCGTCGTCACAGGCCGCCAAGCTCTTGGGGCGAGCACCGGCGCCGCCGCCTGTTCCGAAGCCCACGGCGGAACCTCCCGTCGCCGCCGACGAGCTGACGCTCGAGCTCGATCAGCTGGACTTCTTCATGCAGCAGTCGATGCACGACGAGGCGCGCGCGGCGCTGGTGGAGCTAGAGGCGCGGTTTCCGGGCCAGGCGCAGGTGCGCGCCAGGCGCCGCGCGCTCTCGCCGATCGGCGCGGGCGCTGGTGCCATCCCCACCGATAATCCCGGGGCGGAGCCGCTGCACGCGCCGGTCGCCAAGCTCAGCCCGTCGGAGGACGCCGACCCGGCCACCCACGGCGATCTGGGCATCGCCTACAAACAGATGGGGCTTTACGATGCGGCGGTGGCGGAGTTTCGCATGCTGGCCGCCGACAAGACCCGGGCGGTCTTCGCGCTCACCATGATCGGTGAGTGTGTGGAGGCCAAGGGTGAGCTCGGCGAGGCGGTCGCGCGCTACAAGGAGGCCCTCAATCTGGCCCAGGCCACGCCGCAAGAATCGGTCGAGCTGTATTACCTGCTGGGTGCCGTCTTCGAGCAGCTGGGCGACGTCCGAGAGGCGCTGTATTTCTTCGAGAACGTGGGCAAGCGGGATCCGGGCTTTCGCGACGTCAACCGGCGGATCGCGGCGCTCAAGACGCCGAGCCAGAAACGGGCCTGACGTGCCGGCGCCGCCACAGTCGATCGACGATCGGGCGGCGGCCTACTTCGCCGAGCTGCAGGATCGGATCACCACCCGCATCGAAGAGATCGACGGGGGCGGACGATTTCGAGAGGACGGCTGGACCCGGCCCGCCGGCGGCGGTGGGCGAACGCGCGTGCTGGCCAACGGCGCGCTGTTCGAAAAAGCAGGGGTGGGCTTCTCCGACGTCCACGGTCAGCTCCGCCCCGAGATGGCCAAGGCGTTGCCGGGTGATGGAATCGCCTTTCGCGCCACCGGCGTCTCGCTGATCTTTCACCCGCGCAGCCCGCGCATCCCGACCGTCCACGCCAACGTGCGCCATGTCCAGCATGGGTCGGCTTCCTGGTTCGGTGGCGGCACCGACCTGACGCCGTACTATGTGGTGGCCGAGGACGCCACGCACTTTCACCGGACGTTGCGCGACCGCTGCGACGGGCACGACCCCAGTTTCTATCCGCGGTTCAAACGCTGGTGCGACGCGTACTTCTTTCTGCCCCACCGCAACGAGCCGCGCGGCGTGGGCGGCCTCTTCTTCGACTACTTGGGCGCGGGGGCCGAGGAGACGGCGGAACAGCCGCCGCCGGCTGCCCACGCGGCGGGCGAGAGCGACGCCGAGGCGATGTTCGCGTTCGTGCGCGGGATCGGCGACACGATCCTGGACGCCTACCTGCCGATCGTCGAACGCCGGCGCGGCGATCCCTGGGGCGAACGCGAGCGCCACTGGCAGCTGGCCCGCCGGGGACGCTACGTCGAGTTCAATCTGCTCTACGATCGCGGCACGGTCTTCGGCCTGCGCACCGACGGCCGGGTCGAGTCGATCTTGATGTCGCTGCCGCCCGAGGTCCGCTGGGAGTATGGCCTCGTCCCCGAGCCGGGGAGCGACGAGGCGGAATCCCTGGCCGCCATCTGCGCCCGCCGCGACTGGGCCGGCGCGGACGTCGACGCCGCTTCGCGCGGGCGCTAGTCGCTGGGGCCGGTCTTGCCCGCGCCGCGGGTGCGTCGCGGTGGTCGGGGGAGGGCCTTGGGCGCGCGCGCCGCCCGCCGTGGCTCGCGCGCCGGGAGCGCCTCGATCTCGGCGACCTCGCGCGGCGGGACCTTGAGGACGTCGCGAAACCGCCCCACGTCCAGCGTGAGCTGGCCGAGCAACATGTCGAGGAGCGTCTCCCCGAGCCGGCAGATGTCCGCCAGCCGCGCCACCCGCTCGACCACGAAATCGGCTTCGGCTTTGGCGCGTCGGCCGCCGCCCGGAACCGCCGTCGGCGCCGCCTGGGCCTCTCGGGCGATCGCCTCGGCCCGCCCCACCACCTCGACAGCGGCGCCGATCTCGCGCCGCTCGCGCTCGTTGATGACGCCGGAGATCATCTTCCAGAAGTCGGTCTCCGCCTGGTAGTGCTCCCGCCGCTGCCCGCGTACCCAGACTTTGTGGACGACGCCCCAGCGGCCGAGCGCCGCCAGGGTCATCGAGGCACTGCCCGCCGAGATGCCGAGGCGTGACTGAATCTCACTTTGGGGCAACGGCTCGCGCGAAAGATAGAGCAGGCCAAAGGCGCGCCCCATGGTGCGCGTGAACCCCCAGAACTGGATGATCCGGCCGCAGGCGTCGATCGCCAGATCGCGCGCCGCCGTCAGGTCGTCGTCGGTTGCCATGGCCGAAGCGTCACCAGATCCCGCGCGGCCGATCGCGTGGGCAGAGCCGAGCTTGGCTCGCCGGAGCCCGTCGCGGGGGAGGGGGAGGTCCCTTCGAGGGTCCTCGCGGCCAATTGCCCGCAGGCGGCGTCGATGTCGTCGCCGCGGGGCGTCCGAATGTAAACCGCCTGCCCGGTCGATCGGACGCGCTCCTGAAAAGTCCGGATCCGCTCGGCCGATGGCCGCGCGAAGCCTGGGCCGGCGAAGCCATTCCAGGGGATCAGGTTCACTTTGGACGGGATGTCCCGCAGCAGGCGGGGGAGTCGGTCGGCGTCGGCATCGCTGTCGTTGACCCCCGCCAATAGGACGTACTCGAAGGTCACCCGGCGTCCGTGCGAGAGCGGAAAGCGCGCGGCCGCCTCGAGCAGCGCCGCGATCGGCCAGCGCTTGTTGACGGGCATGATGCGGCTCCGCACCTCGTCGGTTGTTGCATTGAGCGAAATGGCCAGGTTCGGCGCCGGCGACAGCGCGCCCAGCTTGGCGATCCCCGAGACCAATCCGGAGGTCGAGATCGTGATCCGGCGGGGCGAGAAGGCCGCGCCCCAGGGATGCTGCAGCAGCGTCAGCGCGCGCGACACCTGGTCGAAGTTGTGCAGCGGCTCGCCCATCCCCATGAACACCAGATTGGTCGGCCGCCGTTCGGCCAGCGCGGCCGCGCGATAGACCTGCTCGACGATCTCGCCGGCCAGCAGATGGCGCGTGAAGCCGAGGGTCGCCGTCGCGCAGAAGCCGCAGTCGAGGGCACAGCCCACCTGCGACGAGATACAGAGTGTCAGTCGGCCCCGCTCGGCATCCTCGTCGGGGATCAGGACCGATTCGATGGGGTGGCCATCGCTGGTGCGAAAGCGAAGCTTGCGGGTCCCGTCGGCCGCGGTCTGGACGGCGTCGAGGGACAGCGGCTCCGTGTGGTGCTCGCGCTCCAGCGCCGCGCGCAGGGTCGCGGGAAGGTTGGTCATCGCGTCCAGCGAGACGGCTCCCCGACCATGCAACCAACGAAAGATCTGCTGGGCGCGATAGGCCGGCTCTCCCGCGCGCGCCACCCAGCGACCGAGCTCGTCGGGGATGAGGCTGCGCAGCTCGGGCGACGAATTTTGAGGCAACGCGGCGGCGGTCACGGCGGCGACAGGATAACGCCCGTGGCGGCGGGGTGCCAGCCGAGCGGCGCGGAGCGGCGCCGGGCTCAGCCGCGGCGATTCCGGCGGTCGGCGCGACGAGACGGTGCGCGCCTTCCCACGGCCAGCCCCAGGGCCAGGAGCAGCCCGACCAAGGCCGATCCGTGGTCGCCGCCGCCCGCTGCGTAGCTGCAGCCCGACTCGCCGCCGCCGCGCTGGCCAACCTGGGTCTGGATCGACTGGCACGAGTTGTTGAGCAGGCAGGTGCCTTTGCCGTCGGAGGTGATGCCGCACTGCCAGCATTCGCCGGGGCAGTTGATCGTCGAGCAGGGATCGGTCTCGCAGCCGCCCGTGGTGGGGACGCAACGCTGCCCGATCGGGCACTGCAAGGATAGGCAGGGGTTGGGGAGGCAGGCTCCCGTCGCCGGACTGCAGAAACTGCCTTGGTTGCAATGGACGTTGGCGCAGGGATCGGTCTGGCAGGCGCCCGCGACACAGCTCTGGTTGCTGCCGCACTTGCCGGGCTCGCAGAGATCGATGCAGCTGCCGTTCGCGCAGTATTGGTTGGTGCCGCAGGTGATCCCCAGGCACTTGTCGGTCTGGCAGATGCCCGCGACGCAGATCTTGCCCGTTGCACAGCCGAGCTGGTTGCAGTCGACGCAGCGGCCCTGCACGCAGGTCTGGGGCAGGGTGCAGGAGACGCCCGCGCAGTCGTCCACGCAGGCGCCGCTGGTCTCGTCGCAGTGCTGCCCGGAGAGGCAGGTCACGGTCGCGCAGCGCTGGGGGATGCAGTAGTTGCTGACGCACTTGTAGCCGAGCGGGCAGGGGAACTCACCGCTGCCGCACTGCAGCGTGCAGGCGCCGTCCTTACACCCGAACCCGTTGGGGCAATTGCCGGTGGTGTCGGGCTTGCCGTCGCAGTTGTTGTCCTGGCCGTTGCAGATCTCGCCGGCCGCCGGCAAGACGCAGCCGGTGCACACGAACCCGAGCGCGCCGGCGCAGGCCAGCTTGCCGGCCTTGCAGATACCGACGCCCACCTCGGCCTGCGTGAGGCCCGGGCACAGACAGGGCTGCCCGGTCTCCGGGAAGTTGCCGTTGTCGATGATGCCGTCGCAGTTGTCGTCGATGCCGTTGCAGATCTCCGTCTTGGGCGTACTGACCACGTTGCAGACCAACTTGCCGGCCACGCAGACGATGGTCCCGGCCTGGCAGGCGCCCAGGCCGTTGCCACAGGCCTCGCCCACCCCCGGCAGCGTGCCTTCATCGATCTGGCCGTTACAGTTGTCGTCGATGCCGTTGCAGACCTCCGGCTGGGGCGTCACCGTCGGCGCGTCGCAGGCGGTGTCGGTCCCGCTGGCGTTGCAGACCAGGAGGCCGTTGCGGTTGCAGGCGCCGATGAGGCCGTTGTTGCATTTTGCGCCCACCGGACCGGTCGGCCAGTTGCCGTTATCGACCAGGCCATCGCAGTTATCGTCAAGGCCGTTGCAGATCTCGGGCGGCACCGGGCAGCCGCACCCCTTGCCGCAGGCGTTGGGCGGCAGTCCCTCGTCGATCTGGCCGTTGCAGTTGTCGTCCTTGCAGTTGCAGATCTCGACCGCGCAGTGGTGCGCCGCCGTCCCGAGCTTGTTGTCCGGGTCGTTGGGGTCGTTGGGGCTGATCACGAATCCGTTGCAGTTCGGATTGGTGTTCCCGGGGGTGCAGGTCGAGCAGGCGTTCGAGACGCCTTCGTCGATGAGCCCGTTGCAGTTGTCGTCCAGGCCGTTGCAGATCTCCACCGGCGGGACGTTTTGCGCGATGATCCCGACGATGGCGCCCTTGGCGGCGTTCGCGTCGTTGAGCGACACACGGATCGAGGCGCCCGTGCCGCCGGCGGCCGCGATGGTGTCGTTCGCGTTGTCCGCGGTGGTGTCCGTGATGACGTAGACCTTCACGCCGAGCTTGTTCAGCAGACAGGCCTGATTGACGGGGTTGTAGACGTCGTAGTTCCCGCCCCCCGAGCAATCGGCGAGTTTGAAGGTGTTGTCGGGCGCGGTCGCATCGTCGCAGGTGTCGTCCCCATCGGTGACCACGACCATCACATTGTGCCGGCACGATCCCTTCGGATCGTTGGGGACGATCTCGTTCTGGAAGTAGAGGTTCGCGTAGAACAGCGAACGGCCGAGCGGCGTGTCGTCCTTGGGGTGCAGCTCGGGATCGGTCACGGCGCCATTGCTGGTCGGCGCTTCGTTGTTGTCGATCCACTTGTAGATTGCGGCCATCTGGGCGGCGCCGGGCGGGTCGAACTGGGCGGCGGTGGGCATGGTGCCGGGCGCGGCCGAGGTCACGCCGACCTCGAAGACCTGGGACGCGCCGCTCGTGAACCAAGTGTCGTAGGTCGTCTGGCTGGCCGAGTTGTTGGTGGTCATCAGGCAGCCAGCCGGATAGGTGGTGGCGTTGTGGAACGTGGTGGTGACCCGATTCGGCACCGTCATCGTCTGCGCCGGGGCTGCCACGTAGTGGCCGATCGGGCTTTGCCCGGTGTTGGTGCACTGGTTGGCCGAGAGGGTGGTATAGGCGTTCTGAACGGTCTGCGGGAACGACATGAGCCCGAAGTTCGCCTCATCCGTCCCCACCTGCTGCAGCGCCGACCGGATGCCGCTCTTCAGGCTGTAGATGCGGCTGGTCGTGCTCTGCGGGCAAACAGTCGTGCCGTCGGCCCGGTCGACGAGGTTCGAGTCCTCATGCATCGAACCGGAGGTGTCGAACAGGAACATGATGTTGGGGCGCAGCGACTGTGCGCTGGCCGGCGCTGCCGCGGCGCACGTCACGGCGGCCAAGAGAACGAGCTCAAGCCGAAGTCGGCGCATCATAGGGGGCCCTCGCTTCCTCTGGGTAGTCGCTGACCCGCGGGGGATCGAAAGGACCCTTTGAGGGTCCTTTTTTTAGTGATTGCCCGGGTGATCATGGTGGCAACGTCCCCGGCAGGCAGCAGCGAAAGCCCACCGACGGCAAGCGGACATCGATCCCCTGCGTCGTGTTGCCGCCGTCGCCCGTGATGGTGGCGTAGGGCGCCGGGACCGAAGCATTGCACTGTAGCCCGGGGGCGGAGGTGGTGGTGGTCGTGCCACTCGTGACCGTGAAGCTGGAGATGTCGTAGGCACCGCCGCGCATCTCGAACAGGCACGGTACGGTCGTGCACTGGGGGTTGCTGGGCGGCTTGGTGGACGTCAGATCGGTGGCGGTCCACTCCTTGACGTTGCCGCTCATGTCGAAGATCGAGTAGTTCAGGCTGGGGTTGATCGAGAAGCCCGTGCTCGTCTTGGTCGAGATGACCGATACGCAGGTGGTGCTGTCGCTGCCGGTCGGGATGGGCGCCGCGGTGCCCCCCTTCGAGGTCAGGTAGTCATTCCCGTTGCAATCCGCCGCCACGTAGGCGTTCCCGTACGGGAAGGTGGTGGCGGTGACGCCCTGGCAGGCCGCCTGCCACTCGGCGGCGGTGCAAACCCTCCAGTTGGGTCCCGCCAAGGCACAGGTCGCCTCGGCCTCCGCCATCGTGACGTTCGACCAGGGGAGCTTCCCAGGAACGGAGCAAGCCCGTCGGGTCGAGTCGAAGCCGTTGCTGGTCGACGTCGCGTCGTAGCGGCTCGCCTCGTAGCCGTACATCGTCACGTTCACCGACGGGACGTAGACCAACAGATCGTCCGTGGTCCGGTTGGAAAGCGAGTCGATCTCGTCGACCAGCCCGTCGCAGTCGTTGTCGAGGCCATCGCAGATCTCGACCCCCGGAGGCTTCATCGTCCCCATGCAGCGGTGGTCGCCGGGTTGCGAGTTGTCGCAGACCCAGGTGCCGGCGCCCGCGCAGGGACCGGTGCCGAAGATGCAGGCCTTGCCAATCAGGAAGCCCTCGTCGGTCTGCCCGTTGCAGTCGTTGTCGAGCCCGTCGCAGCCGAGCGAGGTGTCCTCGACAGCCTGGTAGGTGGTTGGATAGACGCACGACCACCCGTTTTGACCGAGGCAGGTCGGGTGGACCCCCGCGCAGACGCCCTGGGTCAGGCAGGTGGTGGTGGCGGCCTGAAGGTTGTCGTCGACCACGCCGTCGCAGTCGTTGTCGATGCCGTCGCAGATCTCGACGCCGCCGTTGGTCATGATGCACTCGGTCTCGCAGCCCGGGATGGTCGGATCGCGATCGTAGAAGTCCGGCAGGCAAGCGCCCTGCGTGCAGACGCCGGCCACGCAGCTGGCGGTTGCGAAGGGGAAGGCGCACTGGCGGTTGCAGCCGCCGCAGTTGTTGACGTCGGTCTGAAAGTCGAAGCCGTCGTCGACGATGCCGTTGCAGTCGTTGTCGATGCCGTCGCAGATCTCGATGCCGCCGTTGGTCTTGGTGCACTCGCAGCCGTTGGAGGGGTCGTTGTCGGCATCGAAGAAGCCGGCCTCGCAGGTGAACTGGCAGGCCCCCTTCACGCAGGCGGGCGTCGCGTTGGGCACGATGCACTGGTGAAAGCAGGTGCCGCAGTTGGCGACATCGGTCTGCAGATCGATCGAGTTCGGGTTGCAGGTCTGAATGCCGCCTGTGCCCCCGGTGCCGCTGGTGCCCGCGCTTCCCCCGGCACCCCCGGCGGCGTCCGCATGGCCGCCCGATCCGCCCGGATGTGCGTCGAAGGTAATGACGCCCGTGTCCGTCTTGGCCGAACCGTCGGTCACGACCGCGGCGTCGACGGGAATGACGCCCACGCCGAAGTCGTAGAGATGGTCGTGGCAACCGGCCGCGGTCCCCGCCGCTGCCACCGCCACCCAAAACAGACCGGATCTGAATAGGTTAACCAACCGCCCCGCGATCATAGGTTTGCCTACTAAGTATACTTCATGGCGTGGCGCGCGGAAATACTTCAGGCCGCCAATTCGCAGCCCAGCCCGACATACCAC
>DASRLC010000232.1:0-3448 GCA_035648655.1 Polyangia bacterium | reverse complement strand
TCCGCGCCGCTTCGGGCAGTCCCAGCGGCAGCCCCGGCGACAGGCCCGGCGCCCCGTTCAGCTCGGCGTAGTCCGCGTAGATCTGCTTCTGCTCCGCCGCGGGCAGCGCCTTCCAGCGATCCGTCCCCGGCAAAGGCGCCTCACCCTGATAAACCAGCAGCACGTACTTCATGGCGATCTCCCTTCGCCCGTATGACGGATCCGCGCGCCCGAATGTGACGAGTCGCCCCCAGTCGCGATCACGGGCGGGCGCCGCCTAATTGGACTTGTCGGCCCCCTCCCCGACTATCTCCGCCTCGATGGCTTTGGCGAGAACCGGCGCATCGATCCCGGCCGCCCACTCGTCGAGCAGGATGCTCGCGGGCGGTCTGTCGTCCTCGTGGAGGGCGACCGCCGCCCACCGGCGGGCGCGCGGCGTATTCGGATCGACGGAGGCGAGCGCGCTCCTCGTCTCGAAGAGGGTAAACCGGACCCGCTTCCATCCTGCCCCTCCCTCGACGTCGACTGACGCGATGGATTTCCAGGGAATGAGAAGGGTGCTCCCGACGAGATACAGGCGGAGACCACCGACCTCGAAGGCCAAGCTGCGGAAAGAGTGGAGAGCGACGAAATACCCAATGGTCGCGGTCAGCGCTCCCACCGCCAACAGGACGCCCAGACCGGCTTGCCCCGAGCCAAGACCGCCGGCCAGCGCGGCCACCGGCGCAGCGCCGGCCATCAGCGCGATCAGGCTGCCGGCATCCATCCACAGCGGCACGCGGAGACGGACGTTGCGCGGGACGTAGCCTTCGCGCTGACGACGCGCGCGGGCTTTGCGGAAATGGAAGAGCAGCTCGCCGTAGAGAGACCAGGCGGTTCCCAAGATCAGGAAAATGGCGGCGGTCCGAACGCGATGGCCGCCAAATTCGAAATGGCACGCCGAGGCGACCACTCCCAGCAGCCCCAGGTTGGCCAGCAGACACCTCGTTTCCCAGCGAACCCTCCCGGCCACGTCAGTTCATCCCCGGAGCCTTGCCGCTCATCCCCTCGCGGATTCCCCGCTCCAGCGCGCGGCCCTCCAACCCAGCTGCCCACGGCATGAGAAGCAGCGCAGCACCGATCCCGGGCGAGGACTGAATCAGCGTTCTTATCCGCTCACGCGCCTTCGAGTCGTCGGGCCGGACAGATTCCAGGACGGACCCCGAATCCTCGAGGATGAGGTTGAGCCCTCGGAAATGATCCGGTCCAATAGGTTCGATCCGGCGGACTGTGGACCAAGGAACCAAAAAGGTGGCCCGCGAGACGGCCATCTGGATACCGTTCGGTTCGAGGACGATCCACCGCGGCTGCGTGCCGATCTTGAACCACGGCATGCACAGTGCGAGCAACGCGAAGGTCAGGAACAGGCCGTTCGCCACGCCAACGAGGCCGAACGTCGCGACCACCGCGGCGAGCGCGCCGCCGATCTCGATCGCAATCGCGCACTCGATCACCATCATCCAGATCGGCGTTCTGAACCGAATGCCCGTGAGCGACTCGAGGCGCTGTTGTCTTCGGCCCGTTCGGCGTTGCAGCTTCAGCGCCGCGAAGAAATAGAGCGCTGCCGCGAGGGCGACTGCCTGGAACGCCAAGGCGGGTCGCAACCTTTGCGGAGGGACGCCCACGGCCAACGCCAACAGGATGCCAGCCAGCGGAACGAGCAAGACCAACAGGTATCGGCGAAACGCCTGCCGGTTCCGGCCTCGTGGCGAACCCGGTTCCGACGGATCGGGCACCCCAAGACTGTAAACCCAAACTCGGATCGTAACGAATCGACCGCCGTTCTCGGTCGGGCGCCGACCAACCATCCATGGCGGCGCGCCAATCGACAGACGCCGGCGAGTCACGTCGCCCGCGAAAGTGCGCTTGTTTCTCCTCCCTTCAACCAGGTATGGATCGAACCATGGCCAGCTGGACGACCGGGGTCTGCGAGGCGAACGGCATCGACATCCATTTCCTGAGGACGGGAGGGGCCAAGCCTCCGTTGGTCTTGCTCCATGGACTGCTGGGGAACGGAGCCTGCTGGACCCCTGTGGCGCGTGCTCTCGAGGGCGACTACGACGTCTTGATGCCGGACGCCCGAGGGCACGGCCAGTCCAGCGCGCCGCTGCATGGGTATCGCTACGACGATCACGCGCGCGACGTCATGGGGCTCATTCGATCGCTCGGGCTCGCCGCTCCGATTGTGCTGGGGCACTCGATGGGGGGAATGACGGCGGCCGTGGTGGCGAGCCGGCTCGGGGAGATCGTTCGCGGCGTCATCCTGGTGGACCCGACGTTCTTGAGCCCAGAGCGCCAGCGCGCAGTGTGCGACAGCGACGTTGCCGAGCAACATCGCCGACTGCTCAGCCTGGACCAGGCCGAGCTTTTGGCCCAGCTGCGGGCCCGACATACGCGTCGGTCATCCGAAATCGTGGAGCTCTTGGTTGCAGCGAGAGCCCAAACCCGAATGAGCGCCTTCGACGTCCTCACGCCGCCCAATCCCGAGTATCCCCAGTTGGTGAGCGCGATCGAGGTTCCGATCCTGCTGGCCATCGGCGACACGGGCCCTGTCGTTTCCCTCGACACGGCCCGAGAGCTGCAGAACCTGAACCCGCGCGTCCGCGTCGCAGAGATCCCAGGCGCCGGCCACGGCGTTCCGTTCGATCAATCCGAGCGCCTGGCGGTGGCGGTCGGGTCATTCATTCGGTCGCTGCCCGAGCCCGCGGAGCGTTGGAGCTCGAACGGCCGATCGCAATGAATCGACCAGCCGGCGGCTGCGAGCGCGGAGCCGGCGCACGGGCCACCGGCCCGGCTGGTCTCAATTGTAGCTCGCCGAGAACAACACGGAGAAGGCCGTCAGATATCAGGTGGGAACGCTCTCGTTCGCGAGTGGGTGGTCGTTCATTGCCCCGAGCAACAATTGGCCGGCGATCCCGAGCCCCCAATTGTCCGACACCCACCACTCTTTGCCGAGCTGCCCCTCGAAGGTGAAGCCCCAATCGCTTTTGGCCACCAGGTTGCCGTTGAAATCGTCGACGAACAGGCGCGAGGCGAGCAGGCTGCCCGCCAAAAACAGGTTCGACGGGAGATAGGTGGCCACGCCGCCGCCGACGCCCACCACGCCGGCGTTGCCAAACCCGCCGAGGCTCACGGTGCCGACGATCATTCCGCTGGGGTTGTCGCTCAACGACGGTCCGTCGAGCTTGTAGGTGGGATTGCGGGCCTTGGATTCGATGACCGTGCCGTAGATGATCAGACGCGGGCTGAGGGCGGCGCCGAGCGCCAGGTCGAAGTTGCCACTGGCCCCTGCGATCGACGAGTCGGTACCCTTCGTGCTGGCCGACATGCGCATGTACCCGACGCCCAACTGCAGCCGCAGGTAGAGGCCGTCATGGGTCTCTGCGCCCGGAGCCCGCACCGGCGCGGCGTACGCCGGATCGTAGTGGCC
>DASRLC010000231.1:0-22954 GCA_035648655.1 Polyangia bacterium | reverse complement strand
CCGTGCCACCGCCGCCGACGAGGATTTCTTGACCGAGCTGTTGGAAGACGCCGTCGATCGCGCCACCGAAAGGACGCGAGCCGTGCTGGTCGGCGCGCTGACCGCGGCCGCGGGACCCGAGCCGCCCGCGGCGGTCCGGGCGGCTGGCGCGCAAGCGATCGCGAGCGGCCTCGATCGGTTCGCGGCCTACGCGCGCGGCGTGATCGAAGGGGGGGCGGTGCCCGACTTCTTCCGCCACCAGCTGCCGAGCCTGCGGCTGGAGGTGGCGGCCATCCGCGACGTGCTGGTCCGCCGCGCCCCCGATCCCGAGGAGCTTTTGTTCGGGAGCCTCCGCCGCGATCTCGACCTGGTCTTTGCGCGGGCCGAAGCCGCTCTCACCGCGGAGGCCGCCGATGCCGACATGCGCGTGCTGATTCACCGAGAACGGGTGGCGCGTCCGCTGCAGGCCTTCGCCTCGGCCGTGGCCGCGCTGAGCGACGGCCGACCCCGGAGCTGAGCGGGTCAACACCGGCGGTTTGGGCGCAGCGGCGGCGTACGCCCACCGGCGTCGATTCTCAGCGACGAACGGGTTGGCAGCGCGGGCAGAAGAAGGTCGCGCGGCCGGCATCGACGCGCTTTCGGATCGCGCCGCCGCAACCGGGGCAAGGTTGAGGCGCCCGCCCGTAGACTTGCAAGGCGGCGGCGTTGTCGCCGCGCCGGCCCTCGGCGTCGACGTAGTCGCGCAACGTGGTGCCCCGGCGCGAAATGCCACCCGCCAGCACCGTCTGCACGGCCTCCAGGAGCTCGGTTGCCTGCCGTCGAACCCGATGGGCGGGGGTGGTCGGATGAATGCCGGCGCGGAAGAGCGCCTCGGAGACGTAAATGTTGCCCAGCCCCGCGATGCGCGCCTGATCGAGCAAGAAGGCCTTGATCGGCGCCCGCACCCCGGTCATCGCCTCGGACAAGCCCGTCGCGTCGAAGCCGGTCAGCGCGTCGGGACCCAAATCGGCCAGCGCTTTCACCTGCGCCAGTGGTCGTCCCGGCGCCACCCAACCAAACCGGCGGGCGTCCACGAAGCGCAGCTCGTCCCCGCCGGCCAGACCGAACACCACGTGCGTGTGCGGCGCCCGCACGCCCGACGCCGGTTGCACGCGCAGCCGTCCGGTCATTCCCAGATGCACCACGATCCCCAGATCGCGCGCGCGATCGAGGTCGACGAGAATGTACTTGCCGCGTCGGCGCACGCCGGCGATCGCGTGCCCGACCGCCACCCCCCGCAGGCCGCGCAGATCGATCGGCCGCGCCAGATGAAGTCCGTAGCCGCTCCACCAGACCGAGACGATGCGCCGCCCCCGCACGATCGGATCGAGTCCACGCACGATGGTTTCGACCTCGGGCAGCTCGGGCATGCTCGCTGGCTTTAGCTTTTGATCGCCGGCTCGGCAAGCGCCGACGGCCCGGCCAGCGCGTTCGCGAGGCGCGCGAAGTCAGCGACCGCCAGCTCCTCGGCGCGCTTGGTTCCGGCGATACCGCTGGCGACCAAGGCCGCGGCGGTCTTCTCTTCGCCGAATCGGGCCGCCAGCGCGCGCCGCAACATCTTGCGCCGGGTCGCGAAGGCCTGCTTGACCACCTCTTCGAACAGCGCGGCGTCGCGCACGGGTGCCAGCGGCGCGGCGCGGGGGACCAGGCTCAACACCGAAGAGGTCACGGCCGGCGCCGGGTGAAACGATCCGGGGCGAACGTGAAAGAGAATGCGCGCTTCGGCGTGCTGCGTGACCGCCACCGTCAACCGACCGTAGACCCGACCGCCCGGCGGCGCGACGATCCGCTGCGCCATCTCGCGCTGCACCATCACGATGGCGCGCGCGACGGCGCCGCGACGGCCGGCCTCGATGAGCCCCAAAATCAGGAGGCTGGCGATCTGGTAGGGGAGATTGCCGACGACGATCAGCGAGCGGCCGGCCTTTTTAGACGCCGCGACGAAATCGAAGTGCGCGGCGTCGGCGGCGACGACTTCGATCCGCGGGCCGCCGCCCAGCTCGCCGGCCAGCACCGACAGCATGTCGGGATCGCGCTCGATGGCGACGATGCGGGCCGGCGGCGGCTCCCGCTCGGCCAGCGCGGCCGTGAGCGCGCCCAACCCCGCGCCGATCTCGACGACCACGTCGTCGGCTGAAGCGGCCGCCGCCCCCGCGATGCGCGCCAGCACCGATCGATCGCGCAGGAAGTTCTGACCCCAGCTCTTCTTGGCCGCTAGGCCGTAGCGCTCGAGGATCCGCCGCGGATCTTCCATCGCCGGGCGCGCCGGCAGGTCGGTCACAGCTCGAGGCCCGGATCGACCGCCAGATCCAGGCCCGCGAATCGACCACGCCGAAACAGGTCGCTGCCCGCCGCCGCGATCATGGAGGCGTTGTCGGTGCAGCGTTTGGGGGGCGGGATGAAGAGCGCGAAGCCGTCGGCGACCGCGGCTTCCGCCAGCGCCGCCCGCAAACCGCGGTTCGCCGCCACGCCACCGCAGACGACCAGCGCCCCGAGCCCTTCGCGCACCAGCGCCCGCCGCGACTTGCGCACCAGCACGTCGACCACCGCCGCCTGGAAGCTGGCGCAAAAATCCGCCAGCTCGACCCCCTGCGGCCTCGCCGTGGATCCGCGTTTCGCGAGCCAGGTCGACGCCGCGGTCTTGAGCCCCGAGAAGCTGAAATCCAGATCGTCGCGTCCGGCCAGCGCCCGCGGGAGCGTGACCGCGCGCGGGTTTCCCGTCGCGGCCAGCTTGTCGATCGCCACGCCGCCCGGATAACCGAGCCCCACCAGCTTGCCCACCTTGTCGAACGCCTCGCCGGCGGCGTCGTCGCGGGTCGCGCCGAGCAGGCTGGTCTTCCCCGGCCCATCGACCCGGATGATCGCGGTGTGGCCACCCGAAACCAGCAGCGCGAGGTGCGGAAACGGCGGCGGCGCCGGCAGCGAGGGATCCTCCAACGCCGCGGCGGCCAGATGTCCCGCCAAGTGGTTGACGCCAACCAGTGGTTTGCCGAGCGAGAACGCGAGCGCCTTGGCGGTCTCGACGCCCACCAGCAGCGCGCCGACCAACCCGGGCCCGCAGGTGACCGCGACTGCGTCGAGATCGGAAAAACCGATGCCCGCGTCGGCGATCGCACGCCGGATCACCGGGACGATGGTGGCGACGTGCTGGCGGGAGGCCACCTCGGGAACGACACCGCCGTACGGCGCGTGGGTGAGGATCTGCGAGGCCACGACGTCGGCCCGCACCCGGCGGCCATCCTCGACGACGGCGGCGGCCGTCTCGTCGCACGAGGTTTCAATTCCGAGAACCAACATGTCAGAGTTTTCCGAGCCGGTCGACGATGGCGCGCAGATCGCCCGCGAACTGGCCGTGCGGATCGAGCTCGAGGTAATGCTGGTAGGCGCGCTTGGCGTCGTCCATCTCGCCGGCGTCCTGGTGAACGCCGCCGATGATGACGTAGGCGTCGGCCCACTTGGGGTTCAGCTTGACCGCCCGTTCGGCCTCGGCCAGCGACTCCCGTCGGTGGTTGCGGTTGAAAAGCGCGTGCGCGAGCAGGCCGTGCGCCTCGGCGGAATCCGGGTTGGCATCTCGGGCGGCGGTGCAGGCGGCCTCGGCGTCCTTCATCCGCTGCTCTTGAAACGAGCTGTGGCAGGCGACGAGCAACTGTCCCGCCTCCGCCGCGCGGAGTCGGGCCATCTTCGGATCGGCGATTCGCTCGTCGAGATCATCGCCCTTTGACGCCCCGTCGGGCCGGTGGTCGCCCGCCGCCGCGGAAGTGGACGCGGCCTCGGACGGGGCGCTCGGCAAGGGAACGACAGTCGGTCCGGACGGCGCGCCCGGCGGGTGGCCCGCCGCAGACGCGCTGGCCGGCGCCGTCGTATCGGAAACCGCCGTGTCGTCGGCGAAGGCGGCGCGCGCCGAATTCCGACGCGATCGGAACACCAGCGCGCCCGTCACGAGCACCAGGCCCGCGATGACCGCCACCAACACCAGCCCACGGCGGTGCGAGGCGATCCCCAGCTCTTCGGAGGCCTCCGCGGCCGAGAGCTCTTCTTCCAGCTCCGACGCATCGACCAGCTTGGTGGTGGCGCGGGGCGGCTCGGGCGGTGGCCCCTCGACCAGCGGCGGCAGCTCGTCGAGAGCGCGTGCGCTGCCCGGCGGCGTCAGCGACTGCGACGGACGCACGAACGGGCGCGCGTTCTCCTCGCGCAGGTGCGCCAGCCGCGCCTCGGCGGCGGGCGATTGCTTGATCCGTGCGCTCGCGGCGCGGACCACGATCTCGCCGGAGGCCGAGCGCGCCTCGGGCCCCGTCGATAGCGCCACCATCGGCAGCGCGGCAGGCGCCGGTGGGGGCGACGCCGCAGCCTCGGCCAACATGGCCGGATCGACGATGGGCGTGGCGTCGTCTTCGGCCAGCGCCGCGAGCTCCAGGTTGGCGATCGGCGGCGCGTCTTCCATCTGGGTGGCCGCCGCCTCGATCGAGTTCGCCATCTCGCCGGGCACCGCCGGCATCTCTGCGGCGTTTCGCGGCGACTCGGGCTCCGCGGTGCCGAGCCCCTGCAAGGTCGTCGGATGGCTCGCCAGCGACTGCTCCAGCGACGGCGGCGCCGGTCCTTCGGCCGCCAGGCGATCCGTGAAGCGGGCCCGCATGTCGTCGTCCAGCGGATCGCGCGCGTCCTCGCCGAGCGGCTCGATCGGCGAGGTCGGGCGACCGTGCACGCCGATCCCCGCCTCGGGCGAGGCGCCGAACAGATCGCGCTCGAGGCGCGCCGGGGAGCGGAATGGGCCGACCGCATCGGACAGCCAGCCCTCCAGGTCCGCGCCCAGCAGCTCGTCGTCGGCTGCGGGCACCCGGATGTCGTGAACGATGCGCTCTTGATAGAGCTTGCCGATCGCCGCCGCCGCGTCGAGATCCGACAGGCCGCAGTCGTCGATGACCTGCAGGAACGTCCGCAGGCCGTCGAACAGGCGAAGGATCCGGTTCACCTCGTCCGGGATGTCGGCCAGGCGCTCGGCCAGGACGCGATAGTCGACCTCGAAGATGGTGTCGAGCGGCGGAAGATCGGCCAACAGGCGCCGCCATTCGTCCACCCGCCGCAGCGCCTCCATGAGGAGATCGTGCGGGCGCATCTCGATGGTGTCCTTGCGCCGGATGCTCTTCCACTCGATCTCGAGGCGACCCGACGACCAGCAGAACAGCCGATAGATCGCATCGCGTCCCGAAAGCCGTCCCACCTCGGCGTCGACTACGTTTCCTTGCCGAAAAAAGATCTCGCCGCGCGCGCCGCTGGCAGCGGTGATGAGCGCGACGCCAGATTTTTGGTGGGTAGAGATGGCGCGCAGCAGATCGACCAGCGGCACGTCACCGATGTCGCTGACGAAGCGATCCGACGTCGATGCCGGCGCGTCGCCCGGGTCGGTCGGCGCCGAAGCCGGCGCGAACGCCGAGAGCTCGAGCCGCTCGCGCTCGCGCCGCTGCAGGAGCGCGCGCGCCCGCGCGACCACCTCCTGCACGTAGATCGGCTTGATGATGAAGTCGTCGGCGCCCGCCTCGAGGCCACGCGTCTTGTTCTCGAGGCCCGGGTCGGAGATCAGCACCACCGCCGGCGGCAGCCGATCGCCGGTCTGCTTGACCAGCCGGCAGAAGGCCAGCGTGTCCGGATCGCTCGCCGCCGCGATCACCAGATCGGGGCCGTCTGCGAGGCGCTGCGTGGCCTCCTCGCGGTTGCCGGCCAGTCCGACCGAGAAGCCCGCCTGCCGAAGGGTCAGATCGAGGATCTTCCGGATCGTCTCGTCGCTGTCGACGATCAGGATCGCCTGCGCTACCCGCTCCTCTCTCCGTGGTGGCTCCATTGCCGCTGCGCCGTGCAGTATATGCGCCACTTGTCGCCCCTGTTTCTATACCTACAAATTATAAATAGCTAAGTGTAAAGCTCTGGGAGCCGTCGGTGGAGCAGCTCGCGCAGCGGTCTGAGCTCTTCGGGCGCGGCGGCCAGCGCCTCCCTGACGTAGCCGACCGAGGCTGGAATCCAACGCAAGAAGCTCGGATTCTTCCGCACACGGTCGATGAACACGAACCTTCCGGTGTCCTTGAGCTTGCGTTGCAGCGTCTGCAGCACGAATAGCCGCCGAAAGACCGCCCGATCCGCGATTCCGGCCTGCTCGATGAAGTCTTCCACCAGCTGGCCGACCTGCTCGGGAGAGAGGACGACGTACGAGTCCCGCAAGAGGGCGACCAGATCGTAAGCCCGCGATCCCAGGAGCGCGTCCTGAAAATCGATGACCCGCAGATCCTCGGGTCCCCCTGCCCCGACCAACATCAGATTGCGGCTCTGAAAATCCCGGTGAACCAAGGTGGTGGGCGCCGCGGCGAGTTGCGCGGCGATCCAGTCGAAGGCCGCCTCGACCGAGGCTGTTTCGGCGGCGTCGAGCTTCACACCCCGCTCGGCCTCCAGATACCACTCTTTGAAGTGTTCCAACTCCCACCGCAGCAGGGTCTGGTCGAAGCGGCGCGAAAACGCCACGCAGGTGGGGTCCGGGTGGGCGTCGCCCAGCTTCTGCAGTGCGACGATCCGGGCGATTGCCGCCCGGTAGTACGGGAGGCGCTCGAGATCCCCCGCGGTTTTGACCGCCGACTCGAAGGTCCGGTCCCCGAGATCCTCGAGGCCCACCAAGCCCCGCTGGAGATCGTGCCGGAAGACCCGGGGCACCGGATATCCGTTTTTGGCCAGGTACCGCTGCACATTCAAGAATGGCAGCTCGGGCGGCGCCATTCCAGGTGCGGTGGCCTCGTCGGACTTGAGCGGTTCGTCCGGAAGCTCCATCACGACCACGCTGGCCGGCGAACCGCCAGCCAAACTGACCCGATGGTAACGGCGCGTCGACGCGTCCCCGGCCATCGTCTCGACCTGGCCCTCTCCCCCGCCGGTGACATCGCGCACGAACGGCACCAGCACCTCGGCCAGCCTCGGCTTCTCGAGCATCGGCGTGATAATACCGTGGCCGGCGATGGACGCGACAAAGGTTGGCGGGCGCGAACCACTTCGGGCGCTGGCGGCGCTCGCCGCGGAATGGAACGTCCCCTGCGGCGCCGATCAGATCCGAGACCTACTGGCCTTTGGCGAGCTCTTGCTGCGCTGGAACGCGAAGATCAACCTGACGGGAGCGGGATCGCTGGACACGCTCGTGGAGTCGCACTATGTCGACGCCTTCGCGCTGGCGTCCCGGCTGTCCGAACCCCTGCGCTTGATCGACGTCGGCAGCGGCGGCGGGCTGCCGGCGTTACCACTGGCGTTGCTTCGGCCGCAGCTTCACATTCAGCTCTGCGAGCCGATCGCCAAGAAGGGCGCCTTTTTGCGTACGGCCATCCGCGAGCTCGGGCTGGCCGAGCGGGTTCGGCTCGACACCCGTCGGGGCGAGGAGATCGCGAACACAGCTGGGGCCGGATTCGACGCCGCTGTTTCGCGGGCTACCCTGGCACCCGAGGCTTGGCTGGTGCTCGGCCGCCGCCTCGCGCGGGCCGGCGGTCGCGTCTTCGTTCTGACCACCCCACCCCACGCACCGGCCGGAGCATTGGGGCGATCAATAGCTTACGCCGATGACCGCCGGCTGCTGCTGGAGGTGACGGCTTGACCGGGACAGTGTTTCACGTGGAACATTCGAGGTTCCTTGTCAGCTTCTTGGCGCCAGCCCCGCGAATGTTCCACGTGGAACATCGGCCCGATCCCGCGTGGTTGTCGGCCGGGTTGATATAAGAGAAGCCATGCGGTCGCTCTCGACCATTTTGGAGGCCGAGCTGGCGGAGCTTGCCGCCGTCGATCGCCTGCGAAGCTGCCCCGAGACCAGCGGCGTCTCCCGCGTCCATCCGATCATCGCCAACCAACCCCGTCTCTCGTTCTGCTCCAACGACTACCTCGGCCTCGCCAGCCATCCGAGGATAATCTCCGCGGCGAACACCGCCGCCGAGCGTGACGGGTTCGGCGCCTCGGCTTCACGCCTGATCTCTGGCGATCTGCCCGCCCACCGGGACCTCGAGGCCGCGCTGGCCACCTTTGTCGGCTTGCCTTCGGCCTTGGTCTTCCCAACCGGATTCCAGGCCAATTTGGGCGTCCTGACCGCGCTGGCCGGGCCGCAAGACTTGATCGTCTCGGACGCGCTGAACCACGCCAGCATCATCGACGGCTGCCGGCTGTCGCGGGCCAAGATCGCTGTCTACCCCCACGCCGACGCCCAGGCGGCGGCTGGGGTATTGGCCGGCGCCGCCGGTTACCGACGCCGCATCTTGGTCACCGAATCGCTCTTCAGCATGGACGGAGACGCGGCCCCTCTGGATGATCTCGCGCGGGCCACCGGCCGACACGACGCCATTTTGATTGTCGACGAGGCCCATGCGTTTGGCGTGCTGGGTCCGGGTGGCCGCGGACTCTGCGCGGCGGCGGGCATTGTTCCCGACGTTCTGGTCGCCACCCTTGGCAAAGCGCTGGGGGCAGCCGGCGGTTTCGTCGCGGGCGATCGGGCGCTTCGCGATATCTTGGTGAACCGCGCCCGCGCCTTCATCTATACGACCGCGCTACCGCCGCCGATCGCCGCCGCGGCCGCCGCCGCCCTCGAATTGGTGGCCAGCACCGAAGGCGATCGGCTGCGAAGCCGCCTGGCTGGGCATCGCGCTTCGCTCGGCGAGTCACTCGCCCGGTTGGGTCTCGGCGATCACCCATCGGGCACCCTATCTGGAGCTCCGGCCATTGCGGGCCCCATTGTGCCCATCCGCCTCGGCAGCGAAGCGCGCGCGCTCGCAGCGTCGGCCGCCCTCGGGAAGCGCGGCATCTTCGTGCCCGCCATCCGCCCACCCACGGTGCCGGCCGGCTCAGCCCGACTCCGAATCACGCTCTCGGCCGCCCACCAGGGCGACGATTTGGTCGCGCTGACTGCGGCGCTGGCCGCACTGGCCACGTTGACGCCATGACGACCGGTCCGTTGCGCGGGCTGTTCGTCACCGGAACCGACACCGGTGTCGGCAAGACGACCATCTCGGCGGCGTTGCTGCGGCACGCCCGCCGGCGCGGCCTGACGCCAATTCCATTCAAGCCGGTCGAGACCGGCTGCGACGGCGCCCCGGCCGACGCGACCCTGCTTTGGAATGCGGCCCAACCGCCAACCCCGATGTCCGAAGCCTGCCTCTATGCGCTCCGGTTGCCTGCGGCACCCTCATTGGCTGCCGCCGCCGAGGGCATACGGGTCGATCTGGATCTGGTGGTCGGCCGGGCGCGCGCATTGGCCGCCCGCGGCGACTTTCTTCTGGTCGAAGGTGCCGGCGGTCTGTTGGTCCCCTACGTGGACCGCCTCACCACCGTCGAGCTGGTGAGGCGCCTCGGCCTGCCTTTGCTGGTGGTGGCTCGAACGGCGCTCGGGACCCTGAATCACACCGCGCTCACGCTCCGGGAAGCCGAGCGAAGCGGCCTGCAGGTGGCCGGCGTCATTTTCAACCGCATCGCCGAGCGGATCGAGCCCCACGAGTCGGGCAACGCCCAGCTAATCGGAGATTTAGCGGGGTGCCGGCCGTTGGGGCCGTTTCCGTTTCTGGCACCGGCCGCTCGAACCGACGCCGACCTGTTGGCCGATGCCCTCGTAAGTGCAGTCAGTCACACTGCACTCGAGGGGCTGTTGGCAGGTCAATCGGTCATGCGCTAGCGCGGACTACGCGCCGGCCGAGGGGGGCGCCTTGGGATAAATCACGACGCGGCGAAAAAGACCCTCGCCATCCGATTCCGTCGTGACCCCCGGGTGGTCGACCAAGGTAACGTGAACGATCCGGCGATCGGCGGGGTTCATCGGCTCGACCGGAACCGGGCGCCCGGTCTTGACGGCTTTCTCGGCCAGCCGTTTCGCCAGATCGGCCAGCGAGTCCTCGCGCCGGCCCCGATAACCTTCGGCATCGACAACCACGCCGGGACCGTCGTTCGGCTTCTTGCTGACGATCCGGTTGACGATATACTGCAGCGCGTCTAGCGTAGCGCCTTTCTTTCCAATAATCAGGCCCGATTCCGCGCCGTGCGCATCGAGAAAGATTCTCTCGCCGTCGTCGAAGGCGCTCACCTCGGCGTCAATTCCCATTCGTTCGAGAATCTCGCGGAGCGCCTTGGCCGCAGCCTCACGCTTCTCCGGCACTACACTGGTGGTCGACATGTCCACGTACCTCTTCGGTCAGAAGGTGAAGCTGGCGATGGGGGCCGGCAACGGAGGTGGAGTTTCCGGAACTGCAGCCGGCCGCTCGGTCGCCTTCGACGGAGAGCCCGGCACTTTCCGCTCGCCCACGGGGACCTGCTTGTCCGCGGTCGCCGCCGTACGGCTGGCCTGGGAGGCAGGCTTCGCCGCCGCTGCGCCGCGGCCCGGGCTCTTGCTCGGCGACTTCCCACCGGCCTTCGCATGATCCTTCCGCAACGGTCTGGCCTTTGCCATCGGCCTGCCACGCTACTGGTTGCGGTGCCCGGATGTCAACTGCCGGGCCGGTCAAAGTCCCGCCTGGCCTTGAATTCTGGTCGCGCCGCCGGGGTGGCGGCATTTCCGCGGTCGCGGCCGGCGAGAAAGAACTCGTCGGCAAAGTCGCTGGGTCCACGTCGACATTGCGGGACGTTCAATCATCCGCCAGGAAGGCGTCGTTTCGATTCTCAATTTTCTGCGCCGCACCGCGCCCCGACAGAACGCTGACACGCGCGGCTCGGCATCCCGCACCGACGGAGAGCCGTTGAATACGGGCATTTCGTGTGATAAGGTTCGCGTGCTTTGAAATCCGTCCTCAACAAGGAGTCAACGTAGTCATGGAGCCGACATTCAGAGTGGGTGACTTGGCCGTCTATCCGGCCCACGGCGTCGCACAGATTGTCGGTATCGAGACGCGTGAGATCTCCGGCAACAAGCAGACCTTCTACATTCTCAAGATCCTCGAGAATGGAATGAAGATCATGATCCCGACGCGCAATGCGGGCGCCGTCGGATTGCGCGAGCTCATTCGTGCCGACGAGGTCGACGAGGTCTTCGAGATCCTCAAGAGCCGCGAAGTCGCGGTCGAAGGCCAGACCTGGAACCGCCGCTATCGCGAGTACATGGAGAAGATCAAGACCGGCTCGGTGTTCGAGATCGCCGAAGTGCTCCGCGATCTGCAGCGCCTCAAAGGCGACAAGGAGCTCTCGTTCGGCGAGCGCAAGATGCTCGACACGGCGCGGACGCTGCTCATCAAAGAGATCGCCGTCGCCACCAAGTCCAAAGAAGTGAAGATCGAGGAGAAGCTGGATCGCATCTTTTCCTGCTAGCTAACATTTCGATTGGCGCCGTCTGGCGCTGATTTGAAACCCGGCCGGGGCCCGTCCCGCGCCGGGTTTTTTCGTTCATTGCGCGCGCGCGCTTCGACAACGCAACTTCGCGCCGAGCGCGCCGACATCTCCTGTGTTCAATCCCGGACACCCAAAGGAGGCGCGCGATGAACGCCCAGCCCGATCCGAAACTTTCTCCGAAGGCCCACAAGTTCCTCGAAGAGACGACCATGAAGTCAATCTTCGGAATTCCCGACGAGGCGCTGGACGCCATCATGGCGCTCGCCTATCAGCTCTATCAGGTCGGCCGCTACCCCGAGGTCGAGGTCCTCTGCCGCGGCCTCATCGCCGCCGACCACAAATACTGGTGGTCGTACTCCCTCTACGCCGCCACGCTGCGGCGGCTGGGCAAATTGGAAGAGGCCCTGGGAGCCGTCGCCAAGGGCCTGCTCTACGAGCCCAGCGAGCCGAAGCTGCTCTTCATGCGCGCCGAAATCGGCGAAGCGCTGGCCCGATCGAAAGCCGCGCCGACCTGTAAAGAGGCCGCTTCTTCGTCCACCCCCACCCCGCAGATTGCGGCCTGAAGGAGAACGCCATGAGTTTCATCAGCGGTATCCTTTCAGACATCAAATCCTTGGCCACCGATCCCGGAAAGGTGGCCAAAGACATCTGCGACGCGGTCTTGCCGCAAAACATGAAAGCCATCGGAGATGTCGTTGGCGGCGCGATCGACGTCGAGACCGGCAATCCACTTCAAGCGCTCAACCACATCGCCGACGCGCTCAAGGATTTGCCGCAGATGGCGCAGGGGGCTCCCGGCACGACGGCCGGCAAGGCCGCGACCCCAGCCGGCACAGCGGCCGCCGAGCCGACGCCGCCGCCGACGCGCGCGCCCTCGCTGCAGCAGGTGATCTCCGAGCTCACCGCGCTCGCCGGCGGCGGGACGGCCAACGCCAAGCCCGCCGGCACGACGACGAGCGCGACTCCAATTGCGGCCACGCCGGTCGCCGCGCCAGCGGCGACGACTGCCACAACGTCATCGACCGCGGCCGCGACAACCACCGCTGCCACCGCGGCCCCAGCCACCACCGCGACTCAGACGGCGGTCCCGGCCACCGGCGCCCCTGCCGATGCGTCGGTCGGCGTCAGCCACCGCGCCCCGGTGAGCGCTCGGGTGCCGACCCCCATCGGGGCAGGCAGCCCACAACTGAGCGTTTCATTGAACGTAGGGGGCACACCGATCACCGTCACCGAAAGCGTCGGCACGAGAATCGTAGCCACCCGCAATCCGACCACGGGCGCCACGGCCTGGCAGCAGGTGCCAACCACACCAACGTTCACCGTGACGACCCGATCGGCCACCGCCACCCCGTCTTCGCCTTCCGCGCCAACCGCGGGAAGCGCCGCGGCGACCGCCACCCCGGCGACGGCCGCCGCAGGAACCGCGGCGGCCGCGAGCGCGCCGACCGCGGCTTCGTCGACTGTGACGACGACCACCGCGACCGCAGCACCGGCGACGGCCGCGCCGTCTTCAACCGGAGCCGCCGCCGCGGGCTCCGCGACGGGCGCGGCACCTTCGACCGGAACCGCCGCCGCGGGCTCCGCCGCCACGCCGTCCAGCTTGTCGAGCCTGATGTCGATGTCGAACGATCAGTTCATGCAAGCGGTCACCAGCGGAAACATTCCGGCCGATGTTGCCAACAACCCGAGTGCCATGGCCGAAATCCAGGCCCGCATGAATCAAATCACTCAGATGAATCAGCTCGTGACGTCGATGATGGCCGCCATGCACCAAATGCAGATGGCGATCATCCAGAACATCCGCGTCTGAGCGCGCAGGGTCGGGCGCCCGCAGCCAAGGAATACTCCTAAATCGCTGGCGGCCGACAACCAAGCGGCGGGATGGGCCTCGGGCCCTCCCGCCGCCCTTAGACGTCGAGGTTTCGAACGTTGAGGGCGTTGGTCTCGATGAAGGCGCGCCGCGGCTCGACCAAATCGCCCATCAAGGTCGAGAACAGGCTGTCGGCCTCATAGGCGTCCTCGACGCGCACCTGCAAGAGCGTGCGGCGGGCCGGATCCATGGTGGTCTCCCAGAGCTGCTCGGGGTTCATCTCGCCGAGGCCCTTGTAGCGGTTGATGGCCAGGCCCTTCTTGCCGATCTCGTGTACCCGTTCGCTCAGCTCCTCGAAGCGATCGAACTCGATCCGCTCCCCGCCATGCTCGAGCAGGTAGGGCGCCGCGCCGACCGCCGCCAGCTCGGCGGACAGCGTCTGCAGGTCGACGAACTCCGGCGAGTTCATGAGCTCGAAGTCAATCGTGGTGGCGCGGCGCACCCCGGCGCCCCGCGCCGGCGCCTCGATCCTGAACCCGCCGTGCTCGCTGTCGGGCGTTACCTTGAGGACCGCATCGGACAGCTCGGGCGCGAACCGATCGAAATACTCCTGCAGCCGCGCGAGGCCATTTAAGAGCTTGGTCTGATCATGCAGGTCGGCTTTGGTGAGCCGCGCCGATTTGACGATGCCGTCGACGATCCGTGCGTCGCACTTTCGATCAATCACGTTCAAGAGCCGCCGGTACTTCCCCGCCTGCCGCGCCCGCAAGCGAAGCGCCTCTCCCGCGATGCCTTCGCCGCCGCTCGAGGAACGCAGGACCAGATTTTCGGAGGCGCTCTCGAGCAGGAAGTCTTCGAGCGCCTGTTCGTTCTTCAGATACAGCTCCTTCTTGCCCTTCTTGACCCGATAGAGCGGCGGCTGGGCGATGTAGAGATAGCCGCGATCGACGATCTCGGGGTAGTGGCGATAGAAGAAGGTCAGCAGCAACGTCCGGATGTGGCTGCCGTCGACGTCGGCGTCCGTCATGATGATGATGCGGTGGTAGCGCAGCTTCGCCATGTCCTTCTCTTGTTCGACGCCGCAGCCGAGCGCGGTGATGAGCGTGACGATCTCCTGCGAGGAGAGCATCTTCTCTAGGCGCGCCTTCTCGACGTTCAGGATCTTGCCGCGCAGCGGGAGGATCGCCTGGTCTTTGCGGTTGCGCCCCTGCTTGGCGGAGCCGCCGGCGCTGTCCCCCTCGACGATATAGATCTCGGCCAGTGCCGGATCGCGCTCCTGGCAATCGGCCAGCTTGCCGGGCAGCGACGACGAGTCGAGCGCGCCCTTGCGCTGCACCATCTCGCGCGCCTTGCGGGCGGCGTCGCGCGCGCGCGCGGCCAACACCGCCTTTTCGATGATCTGCTTGGCCTCACGCGGATGCTCTTCGAGGAAGCGTCCCAGCTTCTCGTTGACCACCCGCTCGACGATCCCCTTGACCTCCGAGGAGACCAGCTTGTCTTTCGGCTGGTTGCTGAATTTGGGATCGGGGTGCTTGATGGAGACGATCGCGCTCAGGCCCTCGCTGATGTCGTCGCCGCCGAGACCGTTCTTGAGATCCTTGAGCAGACCGGCCGCCTGCGCATAGGTGTTCACGGTGCGCGTGAGCGCGGCGCGAAAACCAGTCAGGTGCGTCCCGCCGTCCTTGTTCTTGATGTTGTTCGTGAAGCAGTAGATCGCCTCCGAATACGAGTCGTTCCACTGCAGCGCGATGTCGACCTGGGTCCCGTCGACCTCGCCAATGACGGGGATGGGTTTTTCGTGGACGGTGGTCTTCGACGCGTTCAGATCGGCGACGAACTGCGAGATGCCACCCGAGAATTTGAAGTCGTGCGCCTTATCGGTGCGCTCGTCGCGGATGGTGATCGCCAGGCCCGAGTTCAAGTACGACAGCTCCTTGAGGCGCTGGGTCAAGATCTCGAAGCTGAACTCGGTCCCCTTGAAAATCTCCGAGTCGGGCTTGAAGGTGATCTTAGTGCCGCTGCGATCCGAGACACCGATCGCGGTGAGCGTGGTCGCCGGATCTCCGCGGCGGTACTCCTGATAGTAGGTCTTGTGGTCGCGCTTGATCTCGAGCTTGAGCCACTCCGAGAGCGCGTTGACGACCGAGACGCCCACGCCGTGAAGGCCGCCCGAGACTTTGTAGTTCGAGTGGTTGAACTTGCCGCCCGCATGCAAGACCGTCATCACGATCTCGGCGGTCGGCCGCTTCTCGGTCGGGTGCTCGCCGACCGGGATACCGCGGCCATTGTCCTCGACCGAAGCCGAGCCATCGAAGTGGATGATGACGTTGACCTGATCGCAGAACCCCGCCAGCGCCTCGTCGACCGCGTTGTCGACCACCTCGTAGACCATGTGGTGAAGGCCGGTCCCGTCATCGGTGTCGCCGATGTACATGCCCGGCCGCTTGCGCACGGCCTCGAGGCCCTTTAGGACCTGGATGCTCTCTTCGTTATAGGCCGACGCCGCCGTGGCGCTTTCGCCCGCCCCGTCACCTGTCGCAGGCACTCCCGGTGTGGTCATCGCTGATGGACGTTCAAGGGAGCCGAAACCGAAGACGTAAAATCGCTACAAACCTGAACGTTTCCAATTACCTAGCACGCGCCAAGCGGACTGTAAAGAGAATATGCGCCGGCGTCAGACAACCGGGGCGACGACCCCGCCCTGCACGAAAAAATCCCGGCGGTCCGCGAGCGCGGGAACGATCTCGCGCTCGGTCACCGAGATCAGCGTCTGGCAGTCGAGCGCGGCGATGACTTCGAACAGCAACCCGCGTCGCGACGGATCGAGCTCGCTCGGCACGTCGTCGAGGAGCAAGACCGGCGGATCGCCCAGGCAAGCCTCGACGTGGGTCAGCTCGGCCAGCTTCAGCGCCAACATGAGCGAGCGGAGCTGGCCCTGCGACGCCACGCTGCGGGCCAACGTCCCCGAAAACCCAATCTCGAGGTCATCGACCTGCGGACCAAAGCCAGTGAAGCGCCGCCGGAGATCGAGCGCGCGGCGGCTGGCCAAGCCCCGTTCGAGCGCCTCCGCCAGCGTCGCTTCGTCGCCGGCGCACTCCACCTCGGGCGCGCTGCGGTAGGTGAGCGACACCGGCAGGTCGCCGTGGAGCGCTCGGAAGTGATCCTTGAAGCGCGGCTCGAGCGCGGCCACCAGCGCGCGCCGTCGCGTGACCACCCGGGCACCGGTCCGGGCCAGCTCGTGGTCATAGGTGTCGAGCAGCGTCGGAAACGTCGGAAACCGCGGATCGGACGCCCCCTGGCGCAGGAGCGCATTGCGATTCTTGAGGACCTTCTGAAAGGCGCTGGCTTCGCCGTAGTAGCCGCGCTCCACGTTGAAGATGGCCAGATCCAGGAAGCGCCGCCGGGCCACCGGCGCCGAGCGCGACAGGAGCAGATCCTCTGGGACGAACAGGACCACGCTCACCGCGCCGAGCGCCGCGGCCGTGCTGCGCACAGACTTTCCGTCCAGGCGGGCCTGCCGCCCCACCGCCGACAGCTCGATCTCGAAGCGGCGATCGAGCCCCCGGTGCTCGACCTCGGCCCGCAGTCGGGCCCGTCCGGCTTGCCCACCTCGGCGGATCAGATCATCGGCGTGCGTGGTTCGAAACGAGCGCAGCGCGGCCAGGTAGTAAACCGACTCGAGGACGTTGGTCTTGCCCTGTCCGTTGTCGCCGAACAGGACCGAGAGGTGCTCCCCCGGCGCCAGCCGAAGCGGCTCGAGATTGCGCCACCCCTCCGCCCACAGCTCGCGTATTCGCACGGCACGCAGAGGGCGGCGGGTCAGAGCGCCGGTCAGAGCCTCATCGGCATGACGACGCAAACGTAGTCGCTGCCGTCGGCCGGGCGCACCACGGCCGGATCCAGCTCACCGGCCAGCTCGACCCGAACTTCGGCCGTCTCGATCTCGCTCAGCAGGTCGATGAAGTAGCGCGCGTTGAAACCGATCTGAACCGAGGCGCTTTTGTAAGCGACGTCGATCTCTTCGCGCGCCGCGCCCAGGTCGGGGTTGTCGCTCTCGATCCGCAGCTTGCCCTTCTCGAGGCCGATTCGAACGCCCGAGGTCTTGTCGGACGACATCAGCGAAACGCGGCGGAGCGCGTCCAGGAAGCCAAGCCGCGAAACTGTGAAAGCGCGCTCGTTCTCTTTGGGGATGACCTGATCGTAGGGCGGAAACTGCCCGTCGATCAGCTTGACCGAGATTCCGACATCGTCGGCCTTGAGCACGAAGTTGCCGTCGTGGATGCCGATCTCGACCGGCGCCTCGCGCGTCTCGATGGCCCGCCGCAGCTCGACCACGCCCTTGCGCGGGATGAGCACGCTGGCGGCCAGCTTCGGTCCGCCCGGCAGCGGCCGCGAGGCCTTGGACAGCCGATGCCCATCGGTGGAGACCATGCGCGCGGTGGTGCCGTCCGACTCGAACAACACGCCCGCCAGGTGTTGGCGCGTCTCGTCCAGCGAGACCGAGAAGATGGTCTTGGCAATCATGTCGCGGAGCGCGGCGGTCTCGACCTTGAAGGTCTGCGCCTCGGAAATGGCGGGCAGCTTCGGGTAGTCGCGATCCGACAGGCCGACAACCTTGAACTCGACCTTTCCGGCCCGGATCTCGGCCCAGTTCTGTTCCGTCCGGCGCACGTGAACGTCGTCGCCCGGGAGCCCCTTGACGATCTCGTAGAGCTGCCGCGCCCCGACGGTCAGACCACCTTCTTTTTCAATCTTCGCGCCCAGCGTCACCAGCGTCGTGACGTTCAAGTCGGTGGCGCCGCACAGGAGCTTGTCCTTGCCGTCTGTGCGGAGGAGAACGTTGGCCAGGATAGGGAGCGTGCTCTTCCGATCGGCGATCCCATGCGCCAGATAGAGTCCCCGCAGGAACTCGTCTTTTCGAATCTTGAATTCCATCGCTCGCTCCTTGTTTTCCCGGGTCTTCTTCTATCTTTAATTTAGAAGATTAAAAAGCAGATGTAGTAGGGGTTGTGGAGATGTGGACAACGCTTCGTCACCGTCGGGAGGCGTCGTTGTTTTGGGTGTGGATGGGTCGGGGGCGGCGTGCGTGACAAACGGTGGAGGGGTCGACGGGACCGCTGATCTCCGATTCTTCCACAGCGTGTTCCACAGGCTCTCGGGGAGAAATTTCAGGGCTGTCGCAGGTGGCTCTCGATTGTGCCGACTACGCTCCGCACGGAGGGATCTTCCGCGCAGAGCCGCTCGATTTTTCGCACCGCGCTGATGACCGTCGAGTGGTCCTTGCCGCCGAAGCGGCTCCCGATCTCCGGGTAGCTCATCTTGGTCAGCTTGCGGGCCAGGTACATCGCCACCATGCGCGGGTGCGCCACGGCGCGGTGGCGCTTGGGGCCCTTGAGGTCATGCAGCTTGACGTCGAAGTAAGCCGCGACCTCACGTTGTACGCCCTCGATGGTCAGACCGGTCGAGGCGTTGGCGATCAGCTTGGCCAGCGCGTCGCGCGCCAGATCCACCGAGATGCTTTGCCCCTGGAACGAGGCGCGGGCGGCCAGGCGCAGCAAGGCCCCTTCCAGCTCGCGCACGTTGGTCTTGATGTGCGCCGCCAGGTACAGCGCCACCTCGTCCGGGAGCGCCACCCCTTCGCCTTCCGCCTTTCGCTTGAGGATGGCGACCCGCGTCTCCAGGTCCGGGGTCTCGACCTCGGCGATAAGCCCCCAGGTAAACCGACTCCGCAGGCGATCCTCGACGCCCGGCAGCTCGGCGGGGAGCTTGTCGGAGGTGAGCACGATCTGCTTGTGCGCATAGTGCAGGGCATTGAAGGTGTGAAAGAACTCGTCCTGCGAGCTGTCCTTGTTGGAGAGAAATTGAATGTCGTCGACCAGCAGCACGTCCGGCGACGTCCGATAGCGGGCACGAAACTCTTCCATCGAGCTGCCGCCCGACGATCGCTTCCGGTGCATCATCGACCCAATGAAGTCGGTGACGAACTTCTCGCAGGTCACGAACGCCACCAGCCAGTCGGGATGTTGCCGATGGATCTCGTGCCCGATGGCGTGCAAAAGGTGGGTCTTGCCCAGGCCGACGCCGCCATAGATGAACAGCGGGTTCCAGCGCGAGGCGGGCGCCTCGGCTACCATGCGAGCGGCGGCGTGCGCGAACTGGTTGGTGGGGCCAACCACGAACTTGTCGAAGGTGTAGCGCTCGACCAGATCCGGCCGCCGAACGACGGGCACGGGCGGGCTCGGCCGACGTTGGGCCGGCACGAGCGGCTCGGTCGGCTGGGCGGTCGCCGCCTCTCCGGCGATCTCGAACTCCACCGTGAATGCCCGCTGCGTTCGCGATTGGATGTCCGTCAGGACCGAGCTCAGGAAATTGTCCTCGAACCATTCCTTGTGGTAGCGGTTCGGCGCCCGAAGGCGAATGCACCCATCGTCGATGGCGACGCATTCGATCGGACGCAGCCACAGATCGCGGTGGGCCGGCTTGACCAGTGGCTCGATCGAGCGGACGGCCTCGCTCCAAAGCTCAAACATCTGCGCAACCTTTCCACAGCCGGCCCATTAAGAAATCACCAATGATTTCAATGAACATCACGCAGGATCCCTCTTTTTGTCCACAGTGAAAGGCAATGCGAAACCCTGCCGACAAGGCCCGCGGGAGCGCCGCCTGTGTGGGCCCGCCGGGTCCGCGCCCCAGAAGCGACGCGTGCGGTGCAGGTTGTTTATCAATCGGGGCTGAGGCCAGCAAGCGGCAATCGGGGAACCACCCGCCAGACCCCGAAGATCAGGACGGAAAAATTTTCAGGGTTGTCACCGATCCGAAGCGGGGCGGAGCGCGATGTTCGCCGTCGTGGTCCGTAACCCGGCGTACAGGCGCGCATTTTCCAGAAGTCGCGTGACCGTGAGCGGCGCGGAGGTAGAATTCACGCGGGTTTCCGACAATCGACGGCGGAAAGCCCCATGACATGGGCTCTAGCGGAGATGGCGATCATGCGATCAAATCGCTACCGACGGGGCGACGCGCCGGTTTCGGATCCGATTGCGGCGCCACCCGAGAGAATGAGCTGGGTCCGTTGACAGGCAAGGGGAGCGATGCTATTCAGGTCGCCCTTTAGCCGGCGGATCTGTCGCGCGGCAAGAGCACGGAAAGATCTCGGAGGATGTCGTGAAGAGGACGTTTCAGCCGCACCGCAAGAGCCGCAAGCGCACCCACGGATTTCGCAAGCGCATGAGGACGCGGTCTGGCCGCGAGATCATCCGTCGCCGCCGCCGCAAAGGCCGCCGGCAGCTGACCGTGACGACCTCCAAGAAGTAGGTCGCTTGGCGCCGGCGATGGCTCCGGACAGGCGTCGCGAGCGCCTTCCGCGCGCCGCGCGCGTGCGCCACCGGAGCGACTACCTGGCAATCCAGAACCGCGGCCGCCGCGTGGCGGGTCCAAACCTGCTGCTCTTCGCGCTCGCCAGTCAAGCGCAGGAGGGGCCGCCGGGCCAGCAACGCACGCAAGGTCGGCAGGGTCGGCAGGGTCGGCAGGGTCGGATCGGCATCACCGTCAGCAAGAAGGTGGGCAACGCCGTGGTGCGCAACCGGGTCAAGCGGTGGATCCGGGAGTGTTACCGGCGCAGCCGGCCGCAGTTCCCCACCCGCCTCGATCTGGTGGTCGTCGCGCGTCCCGCTGCGGCAGCTGCCAGTCACGCGGTCGTTTGCCGAGAGCTGACCACCCTGGCCCGCCGGTTTGGGAGCCCATGAGCACCGCCCGAGGCCATGCGTAAGCTGGGGGCGTGGTTGGGCGGCCTGCCCACCCGGTTGCTTCTCGGCCTGCTCTGGCTGTACCGCCGGATCGTCTCCCCATGGCTCGGACCGCGCTGCCGCTTCGAGCCCTCCTGCTCGGCCTACGCCGAGGAAGCCTTGCGGGTTCACGGGCCTTGGAAGGGTCTTCGATTGGCGGTTTGGCGGCTTCTCCGCTGCCAACCTTTCGCCCGGGGTGGTATAGACGCGGTTCCCGGGCCGAGGTAGCCCGGACTCGAGATCAACCATGGAGAAGCGGGTCATCATCGCGATTGGTCTTTGCATCGCGGTGCTCATTGTCTGGACGAAGATGTTTCCTGCGCGGCCGCCCGTGGCGCCCCAGGCGCAGAGCGCGCCCGTGGCGGCCGATCGAACGCCGGCCCCCACGCCCGCGGTCGGTAGCCCGAGCGCGGCCGCTGGGGCGAATCACCCCGAGAAGCAGGTCGAGCTCACGACCGCCGAGGAGCGCTTCGTGTTCTCCAGCTTGGGCGGTACCCTGCTCCACGCCCAGCTCCGGGCGGCCAAGTTCTTCGACCGTCCGGACGATCCGTCCACCGGCCACGATCTGGTGCGGATGGCCGATCCCAAAGATGCGGCGCTTCGCACCACCTTCCCGAGCTCGGGCTTCCAGTCCCCCCCCGACGGAGCCTGGGAGGTACGTCGTCCCGCGCCCGACACCGTGATCTTCGCGGCCGATTCGGGACCGATGCACATCGAGAAGCGCTACATCGTCGACGCCACCCGTTACCGCCTGCACCTGGACGTGACGCTGAGCAACCGGGGCGACCAGGCGATCGACGATCACCTGGTGGTCTCGATCCCGGGGCGCCAGGATCCCAACAAGCGGGGCGGCGGGTTCTTCTCCGGATCGACCGCCAGCGTCTCGTCGATGCTGTGCGAGGTCGACGACAAGCTCGAACGGCGCCCCATCGACAAGCTCGCCAAGAATCCGATCGACAAGCTCGGCGCGGTCCTTTGGGTGGCCTCCGACGAAAAGTTCTTCCTGTTCGCGGCCGTTCCATACTCCGAGTCCCCGGCGGCCGAGCGCGGCTGCGCCGCCAAGTCGACCGGCGATGGCGCGGGCGAGGTGAGCTTGTCGTTCGCCGAGCGGACGGTGCCGCCGCACGGCACGATCGACTACGCCTTCGCCATCTTCGCCGGGCCGAAGGACATCAGCGATCTCGATCAGGTTCGACCAGGGAACCAAGACGTCAAGCTGGATCAGGCGGTCGACGTGAGCCTGGCGATCCTCTCGCGGCCGATCCTCTCGCTGCTCAAGTTCTTCCACGGCTTCACGCACAACTGGGGTGTGGCGATCATCCTGCTCACCCTGTTCATCAAGGCGGTGACGTTCTACCCGACGCAGAAGTCGCTGTTGTCGGCGAAGAAGATGCAGAAGCTGGCGCCGAAGATGAACGCCATCCGCAAGAAGTACGAGAACGATCGCCAGCGACAGTCGGTCGAGACGATGAACCTCTACAAGGCGCACGGCGTCTCGCCCTTTGGTGGCTGCCTGCCCAGCCTGATCCAGATGCCGATCTGGATCGCGCTCTACTCGACGCTGAACTACGCCGTCGAGCTGTATCGGGCGCCGTTCATCCTGCACATCCATGACCTGACTGCCAAGGACCCCTATTACATCACGCCGCTCATGATGGGGTCGGTGATGTTCCTGCAAATGCGGATGTCCCCCTCGGGCGCCGATCAGCAACAGCAACAGATGATGTCGATGATGATGCCCGTCATGTTCACGGCCTTCTCGCTCTTCTTGCCGTCGGGTCTGGCCATCTACATGCTGACCAGTTATCTCATCGGCATCTTCCAGCAGCTCTACATCAACTACCTCGACCGTAAGGGCGCCGCCGCGATTTAGGCCGCGGGCGCCCATGAAGCTGTTCCTCGAAAGCGCCGACCCCAGCCAGATCCGAGCCTGCGCCGCGCGGGGGAGCATCTACGGCGTCCTGCTCTCGGCCCCGCGCGAGTTGTTGGCGGGGGGCAGCTGGCTGGCGGAGATTTGCGGCGCCTTCCCAGGACC
>DASRLC010000230.1:0-19223 GCA_035648655.1 Polyangia bacterium | reverse complement strand
GGTAAAGGCGACCCCGAGGTGACCCGGCAGTACCTGCGCCTGGTCGATCCCAAGCTGGCCGAGCGGTTCTTCCCGGCGCTCACCGAGGCCTTCGCGCGGGTCCGCGCGACGCTCGAGGAGACGTTCGAAGGGCCGCTGCTGGCGCGCCACCCGGTGTTGGCGCGCCAGATCGAGCTGCGCGATCCCTACGTCGATCCCATCAGCCGCCTGCAGGTCGAGCTGCTGCACCGCTACCGGACGATGGCCAAGGATTCGCCCGAGCGCCCGCGGTTGGCGCGCGCGCTCATGATGTCGCTGCTGGGGATCGCCGCCGGCCTGCGCAACGCCGGTTAGGGCGCGCCTGCTTCAGACCACCCGCCTCAAATCGAGGGTGAGCGGGAACTCGGGGTTCCGCTCCTCGGGCGGCGTCGGCACCACGCCCGACGTGTGACCGAAGGGCAGGAAGCGCGCGATGCGGCGCCCTTCGGCTTCGAGCGCGTTGGTCGGCAAGCGCTCGTGCGACAGGCCGCCCGGGTGCGAGACGTGGTAGGTGCAGCCGGCGATGGCGCGCTCGTTCCAGGTGTCGATGACGTCGAACACCAGCGGCGCGTGGACCGGCACGGTGGGGTGCAGGATCCCGGTGCCGGGCCGCCAGGCCCGGAAGCGCACGCCGGCCACGAACTCGCCCGGTGCGCCGGTCGGGTGCAGCGGCACGCGGCGCCCTGCGCAGGCGATCACATGCCGCGAGTCGACCATCCCGCGCACCTTGACCTCCAGGCGCTCGGAGGACGAATCGACGTAGCGGACGGTGCCGCCCATGCCCGGCTCCTCGCCCAGCACGTGCCAGGGCTCGATGGCGGTGCGCAGCTCCAGCTCCAGCCCGCGGGCGGCGATCGAGCCGCAGATCGGGAAGCGAAACTCGTGGTGCGGATGGAACCACCCGCGATCGAACGAATAGCCGGCCCCGCGCAGATCGTCCAGCACGTCGTCGAAGTCCTGGGCCACGAAGTGCGGCAGCGTGAAGCGATCGACGAGCCCGGTGCCCCAGCGCACCGGTTTGCGGCGATACGGCGAACGCCAGAACCAGGCCGTGAGCGCGCGCAGCAGCAGCTGTTGCGTCAGGCTCATGCGGGCGTGCGGCGGCATCTCGAAGGCCCGCAGCTCGACCAACCCCTGCCGGCCGCTGGCGGCGTCCGGGCTGTAGAGCTTGTCGATGCAGATCTCCGTGCGGTGGGTATTGCCGGTCACGTCGACCAGCAGGTGGCGGAAAATACGATCGACCAGCCAGGGCGAGACCGGTCCCTCCTTGGGCATCTGCGAAAACGCGATCTCCAGCTCGGCGATGCTGTCCTGGCGGGCCTCGTCGAGGCGCGGCGCCTGGCTGGTGGGGCCTACGAAGAGTCCCGAGAACAGGTACGAGAGCGACGGGTGGTTGACGAAGTAGCCGACCAAGCTGCGCAGCAGATCCGGGCGGCGCAAGAAGGGACTGTCGGCCGGCGTCGCCCCGCCCAGCGCCACGTGGTTGCCGCCGCCGGTGCCGGTGTGGCGCCCATCGAGCATGAACTTCTCGCTGCCGAGCCGGCAGAGCCGCGCCTCTTCGTAGAGCGCGGTGGTCATCTCGGTCAGCTCGGGCCAGGTGCGGATCGGCTGCACGTTGACCTCGATGACGCCCGGGTCGGGCGTGACCGAGAACTTATCGAGCCGGTGGTCCGACGGCGGGGTGTAGCCTTCGAAGCGCACCGGCTGCTTGCGCTCGCGCGCCACGTCTTCCACCGCCGCCACCAGCTCCAGGTACTCCTCGAGCTTGGCCAGCGGCGGCATGAAGATGCAGAGCACACCGTCGCGCGGCTCGACGCAGAGCGCGGTCCGAACGACCGGGCCCGCGACGGTCTTGGCGGGCGCCGCCTGCCGGCCGGCCGGCAGGATGGTGAGCGCCGGACGCGACGCCAGCGGATCGCGTTCGTAGATCCGCTGTCGCTGGTCCTCCGGCTCGTGCGGCAGGCCGTCGATCGGCAGGCGAAAGCCCATCGGCGAGTCGCCCGGCAAGAGAAAGACGTTATCGGCGCGCAGCCGCCAGGGACCGCTCTGCCAGGAGACCGCGGCTTCGTCGCCGGCGTCGACCGCCGCCAGCGGCAACAGGTGGCCGACCACCTTGCCGACACCGCCGGAGAACACCTTGGCCAGCCGCGCCCGCTCGATCTTGTCGTCGATCCGGTTGTCGAGCACCTCGACGTTGGGCGGCAGCCGGTGCTCACGCCAGAGGTAGTAGTAGACGTCCTCGTAAGCCGGCAGCACCGACTCGGGCGCCAGCCCCAATCGGCCCGCCAGCGCGCGGATGAACCCTTCGCCCGTCACGGCGTCGGCCGGACGCGCCGGTTTGTCCTCGGCGAACAGCGTTGGATCGCGCCAGACCGGCTCGCCGTCACGGCGGAAATAGCAGGAGAACGCCCAGCGCGGCAGCACCTCGCCCGGGTACCACTTCCCCTGCCCGTGGTGCAGCAGGCCACCGGGCGCGAAGCGGGCCCGCAGCCGGCGCAGCAGGCGATCGGCGATCCCGCGCTTGGTCGGACCGACGGCGGCGGTGTTCCATTCGGGCGCGTCGCGATCGTCGATCGACACGAAGGTCGGCTCGCCGCCCATGGTGAGCCGGACGTCGAGCCGCCCCAGATCGCGGTCGACCCGCCGCCCGAGATCGTTGATGGCCGCCCACTGCTCCTCGCGGTAGGGGAGCGTGACGCGCGGCTCCTCGGCGATGCGCCGCAGCCGCATCTCGAAGGTGAACTCCTCACCGACCTTCTCGTGCTCCTTGGCGCCGGCCCAGGTGAACGAGCCGCTGATCGGCGCGGCCGTCGAAGGGAGCGCGGCGCAGGCCAGCGGGATGTGCCCTTCGCCGGCCAAGAGGCCGCTGGTCGGATCGAAGCCGATCCAGCCGGCGCCGGGGAGATAGACCTCGGTCCAGGCGTGCAGATCGGCCACGTCCTCGGTCACGCCCGAAGGGCCGCCGTCGAGCGCCTTCTCGTCGGCCTTGAGCTGGATCGAATAACCCGAGACGAAGCGCGCCGCGAAACCGAGGCAGCGCACCAGCTGCACCTCCAACCAAGCGAAGTCGCGGCACGAGCCGTGTCCGCGCTCGAGCGTCTCCTCGGCCGGGAAGACGCCCGGCTCCATCCGGATGTCGTAGCGCAGGCGCCGCGCGATCTCGCGGTTCAGGTCGACCAGCACATCTATGCTGCGGCGGCCCGACCGCGCGAACCGGCTGCCCAGCTCCTCGACCAGCGCCGCCAGCTTGGGGCCGGGCGGCGCGGTCTCGGTGTACGGCCGCAGCTCGCGCGCCAAGGTCTCCTCGTAGCGAAACGGGTGCTTCTCGGCGTACTCCTCGACGAAGAAATCGAAGGGATTGAGCGCCACCATCTCGGCCACCAGATCGACCTCGACCTGCAGCTCCCGCGCCGGTGCGAGGAACGCCAGCCGGGCCTGGTAGTTGCCGTAGGGATCCTGCTGCCAGTTGAGGAAGTGCTCGGCCGGCGCGATCTTCAGCGAGTAGCTGGGGATGGGCGTGCGGCAATGGGGCGCCGGTCTCAGGCGCACCACGTGCGGCTGCAGCGTGACCAGACGGTCGTATCGATAGCGGGTGGTGTGCGTGAGCGAGACCCGGATGGCCATGGGTGATCGGTTACCTCAACGCGCCACAATAGCGGATCTCCGGTGAACGCAGCTTTGCCGGATGGTCAAGATCAGGAAAACTCGACCGAATCGGGGCGGTTGGCCACCTCCGCGGGCCATCAATCGACCGGACCGACATCGACCGAGACGCGGAGCTGGTGGTGCCCGCCCCCCAGCAGGACCCCGCGCATCGGGGTGACGTCGCCGAAGTCGCGACCGTAGGCGACCACGATGTGCCGGTCGGAGGGGACGACGTCGTTGGTGGGATCGAGATCGAGCCAGCCGCTCGACGGCAGCCGCAACGACAGCCAGGCGTGCGAGGCGTCGGCGCCGACCAGGCGCGGCTTTCCGGGCGGCGGCGCGGTCACCAGATAGCCGCTCACGTAGCGGGCGGGCAGGCCGAGCGACCGCAGGCAGGCGATCTGGAGGTGCGCGAAGTCCTGGCAGACGCCGCGCCGGCCGCTCAGCACCTCGTCCACCGAGGTCGAGGTGTCGGTGGCCTCCGGATCGTAGGTCAGCGCGTCGTGCAGCCGATGTGTGAGATCGAGCGCCGCCTCGATGAGCGGCCGCCCCGGCGGGAAGGACGCCCGCGCGAACTCCAGCGCGGCGGGCGACAGCTCGATGTGCGGCGAAGGGAGCGTCATCTCCAGCGCGGTCCGCGCCTCGGTGTGGCCGCCCGCCCGCACCCAATCCCGGGTCGCCTCCCAGGGACCACCGTCGCCCGGGGGTGGCACCGGCGCCGAGACCTCGAGCTCGGCCTCCGAGGTGACCGTCAGCTCGGTGTGGCGTTCGTGGATCGCCAGGTGGGTGGCGCGGTTGCCGAACCAGTCGTACCGATCGCGCCGCACGGCCGGCGTCGGCGTCACCGAGACCCGCTCCGACAAGATCCGCTGGTCGGCCGATCCGCGCAGGAGCACGTGCAGATCGTGGTGCGAGGTCGAGACCGGCACCGTGTAGGCGTAGGCCGTGATGTGCTTGACCCGATAGATCACGAGCCGATCTCCGGCGCCGAGAGCGCCCGCGAGATGGTGGCCGGCGTCAGGTAGGCCGTGAACAGCGCGTCCGAGAGGCCCTGCATCTTGGCGACCAGATCGCGCAGCAACGATCCCAGCGCCGGCCGGCCGGTGCCGGCCAGCACACAGATCGCCTCGACGTCGATGAGGCGGATCTCGGCCAGCGCCTCGAAGGCCACCCGCTCTTCGGCGCTGCGCCGCGCGGCGGCGACGTCGCGCGGCAGCGAGGCCACGTGCTCGGCCAGCGCCACCAGCTGAAACACGATCGATCGCGGGTTCCGTTCGTCCGCCACCAACAGATCGACCACCGGCGCGACCTGCAGCGTGGCCCGGTACCGGCGCCGGTAGGTCATCGCGCTGTCGGCCGCGTCGAGCAGGGCCTCCAACATGGGCAGCTCGTCGGCCCCCATTCCCGCCATGGTCCGCTCGATCACCAGCGCCGTGTTCAGCGCGCGCTCGAGGCGGCGCCCCATGTCGAGGAACCGCCAGGGGGCCTCGCGGGTCATGCTCTCGGAGGTCAGGCCGGACAGTCCCGCCAGGATCATCACGACCCGGTCGAGCCGCGCCGCCAGGACGATGGGACGCTCGCCCTCGCCCGCCCGTTCCATCTCGCCCAGCTCCTGCGCCAGCGTCGACACCACCGTCCAGGTATCCATCGACAGGCGATCCCGGATCGAACGTGCGACCCGATCGATGGCCTGCGCCGTCGCGCACAGCGTCCCCGGATGGGCGGCATCGAAGAGCGCGTCGTGGACCATGCGATCGGGCGCCTCGGTCGACGGCGTCACGACGAGCGGCAGCGCCGAACCGGAAGCCACCATGGTCTGGGCTTGCAATGCGCCCAGCAGCGGCCCGAGCGCACCGATGGTCGAGCCCGCCGCCGGGTCGGCCAGCCGCAGGCAGATGATGCGGCCGAGGCGCGCGATCCCTTCGGCCCGTTCGGCGTAGCGACCGAGCCAGAAGAAGTTGTCGGCCACCCGGCTCGGCAGATCGCCGCCGCCACGGGTCAGCTCGACCGGCTGCACGGTGGGCGGCAGCAGCGAAAACTCGCTCACGGCGCCGTCGCTGATGACCCAGGTGTCCTTGCTGCGCGCGCCGCGCGCGATCGAGATCTCGGCCTCGTTGGCGCCGCCCACCAGCGCCAACGCGCCCGGCATGGCCTGGTACCCACCGTCGCTGTCGGCCACCACGAAGCTGCGCAACACCAGCGGCCGCGGCCTCAGCTCGTCCCCTTCGATGACCGGCACCGTCGACGGCGAGGCGTGTCGCTGGGCGACGAACCGGCTGGGCGCGGCGCGGATGGTGCCCGCCAGGGTCTCCTTGGCCGCGCGATCGAGGCGCGCGCCAAAAATCGGATCGGTCGGCCCCAGCGGATAGGTCGGCTTGACCACCATCTCGTCGAGGTGATCGAGCACGTACTCGAGGATGTCCGGCTCGCCGCACCACCAGGTCTCGACCGAGGTCAGCTTGAGCTCCTCGCCGAGGAGCGCGCGGCACAGGCCGGGCAGAAACGGGATCAGCGCGGGCGTCTGCAGGACGCCGGTGCCGATGGCGTTGGCGACGGCGATGGTCCCGTCGCGCGCCGCCTGCAGGAGCCCCGGCACGCCGAGCAGCGAATCACCCCGCAGCTCCAGCGGATCGCAGTAGTCGTCGCGCAGCCGCCGCAGGATCACGTCGACCGGGTGCAAACCGCCCAGCGTCTTCAGGTAGACGCGCCCGTCGCGCACCGTCAGATCGCCCCCCTCGACCAGCGGATAACCGAGGTACTGGGCCAGGAAGGCCTGCTCGAAGTAGGTGGCGTTGTGCGGGCCGGCCGTCAGCAGGACGATGCGCGGGTTGGGAATCCCGTGCGGCGCGAGGCCAGCCAGCGTCTCGCGCAGCGTGCGGAAGAACATCGCCAGCCGCTGGGTGTTCGAGTCGCGAAAGGCCTCGGGCAGCACGCGTCCGAGGACGATCCGATTCTCCAGCGCGTAGCCGGCGCCGGCGGGCGCCTGGGTCCGATCGGCCAGCACCCGCAGCGTCCCGTCGGGGGTGCGCGCCAGATCGGCGGCGTAGAAATGCAGAAACCGGCCCCCCGGCGGGCTGAGCCCGGCGCAGGCGCGCAGCAAATTCGGGTGCGCGTAGATCACCTCCGGCGGCAAGATCCCCTCGGCCAGCGTGCGCCGCGGGCCGTAGAGGTCGGCCAGCAGCCGGTCGAGCAGCGTCGCGCGTTGGGCCAACCCTTCGGCCAGCTTGGCGAACTCGCCGGAGGAGAGCACGACGGGCACCGGGTCGAGCGGCCAGGGGCGTTCGAGGCCGCGTGGGTCACCGTAGACGTTGAATGTGACGCCGTGCTGGCGGATGAGCTGGCGGGCCTGCTCCCAGCGACGCCACATCTCCCCCGGCCCGAAGGCCTTGAGGGCACCGTCCAGCACCCGCCACTGCTCGCGCACGCCCCCGTCGCGGCCACGCATCTCGTCCCACGGCGTCACGGACGGCTGCGTGGGCGGTATGGGCAGTGTGGGAATGACGGTCACGATAGAGCTCGAAGGTTAATGAAAGGTTTCTAGACGGATCAAATACCGTAAACGGACGACGCTGGGATAGATTGCAAGTCGGTGGTTTTCTAGGATTGCGATGGTGTTGATCGAACAAGAGGCGACCCGATTGTCGACGTCCACAGTCTTAGACGGCTACCGAGCCCTGCCTGGAACCTACGACGAATTGGTCGAAGCCGGCGGGAAGACGCGCCAGCATGCGCTGATGGTGGCGAACCTGCTCGGCAACATGAACGCCGACACCTTCGCCCGCTGCCAGGCCCTGGCGGAGCTGGCGCTCTCGCAGCGCGGCGTCACGTTCTCGGTCTACTCGGACAACCGCGGCACCGAGAAGGTGATGCCGGTCTGCCTGGTGCCGCGGGTGATCGGCGCCAGCGAGTGGACTGTTCTGGAGAAAGGCCTGGTCCAGCGCCTGACCGCGCTGCAGATGTTTCTCGACGATCTGTACGGCGAGCAGCGGTCGCTGCGCGAGCGGGTGATGCCGGCCGATCTGATCTTCGGTTCCAAGCACTATCTACCCCAGCTCAAGGGGATGAAGCCGCCGGGCGGCGTCCGGATCCACATCGCGGGGATCGATCTCATTCGCAGCCCGGACGGCGTGCTGCGGGTCCTCGAGGACAACCTGCGGACGCCGTCGGGGGTTTCCTACGTGATCGAGAATCGCCTCATCACCAAACGGGTCTTCCCGGCGGCCATGGACCGCATCGGCGTCCGGCGCGTCGACGACTACCCGACCCAGCTGGTCGAGACGCTGCGCTCGGTGTCGCCGGAGGATCCGGCGCGCTCCACCATCGTCGTCCTGACGCCCGGCCCCTTCAACTCGGCCTACTTCGAGCACAGCTTCCTGGCCCGCTCGATGGGGATCGAGCTGGTCGAGGCCTCCGATCTGTTCGTGAGCGGCGACCAGGTGTTCGTGAAGACCACCCTCGGACCACGGCGGGTCCACGTCATCTACCGGCGCACCGACGACGCCTACATCGATCCGGAGTTCTTCCGCCCCGACAGCATGCTGGGCGTGCCGGGCCTGATGCGCGCCTGGGCGGCGGGTCAGGTCACGCTGGCCAACGCGCCCGGCAACGGCGTGGCCGATGACAAGGCCATCTACCCTTATGTCCCCGATCTGATCCGCTTCTTTCTCTCGGAGGAGCCGATCATCGAGCAGGTGCCGACCTTCGTCTGCGCACGCCCGGCGGATCGCGAGTACGTGCTGGCGCACCTCGACCAGTTGGTCGTCAAAGCCGTCGACGAAGCGGGCGGCTACGGGATGCTGATGGGCCCCGAGGCCAGCGCGGCGGAGCTGGACATGTTCCGCGAGCGCATCACCAGCGATCCGCGCCGTTACATCGCCCAGCACCGGATCGAGCTGTCCACCTCGCCGACCTGGGTCGCCGAAGAGCGCCGCATCGAACCGCGGCGGATCGATCTGCGTCCGTTCATCCTGACCGGCAAGAGCGGAAGCTGGGTCCTGCCCGGCGGCCTCACGCGGGTCGCGCTGCGCGCCGGGTCGTACGTGGTCAACTCCAGCCAAGGCGGCGGCTCCAAGGACACCTGGGTCCAGGAGGACGCCACCCCGTGATCTCGCGCGTCGCCGACCACTGCTTCTGGCTCGGCCGCTATATCGAACGGGCCGAGAGCACCGCGCGTCTGCTGCAGGTGACGCGCACGCTGGCCTTCGATGCCGAGCTGCCGCCGCTCTACTGCTGGCGGCCGCTGGTAATCGTGTCGGGGCAGTACCCGGAGCTGGCCAGCCACCTGGGCGCCGACGCCGCCGGCAACGGCGACGCGGTCCAGCGCTACATGACCTGGGCGCCCGACAACCCGGTCTCGGTCCGCACCTCGATCCGTGCCGCCCGCGAGGGCGCGCGCTCGATCCGCGAGGTGATCGGCCACGACATCTGGGAAGCCACCAACGAGCTTTACCTCTGGTTCATGGGCGAGGCGGCGGCCGCGCAGTATCTGCACGATCGCGACGAGGTGTACCGCCACATCCGCCGCTCGACGCAGCTCTGTCTCGGTCTCGTTCGCAGCACGATGATGCACGACGAACCGATGGACTTCCTGTGGCTGGGCGTGATGCTCGAGCGGGTCGGACAGACCGCGCGCACGCTCGACATGCACCACCACATCCAAGGCGCCGCCGAGGGACAGCAACCGCTCCTGCAGACCGCCCTCTGGCTGTCGCTGCTGCGCGCCTGCTCCGGCTTCGAGGCCTACATGCGCCGCGAGCAGGGGCGCGTGAGCCGCGAGGGCGTGGTGTCATTCTTGCTCTTCGAGGCGCGCTTCCCGCGCTCGCTGCGCTATTGCCTTCGGACCGCGCTGGCGCTCTTTCGCCGGCTGGCGCCCACCCGCAGCGGGGGCACCACCGCCGCCCGCGCGCGGCTCGAGACCCTCGATCGCTGGCTCGATCAGCAGGAGAAGGACGGTCTGCCGCTCTCCGAGCACGCGCTGCTCACCCACGTGGTCGACGAGATCGGCGCCGCTTGCGGCGAGCTGCAGGGGGGCTTCGAAGGGCTCGCCGAGGCCGAGTTCATCAGCCGCCAGGCGCAGTCCCAGTAGGGGCCCGGCCGGGCGCGCCGGCCAGGGCGTTGGCGCGCCCCCTCAGCGGCCCGCGGGCGGCAGGACCGCGCCCGTCGCGGATTCGGTTGCGAGATCTCAGTTGCGCAAGTAGTGGCAGGTGTAGCCGCCCGGGTTCTTCTCCAGGTACTTCTGGTGGTACGCCTCGGCCGGCGTGAACGGCCCGGCGTCGACGATCTCGGTCACGATGGGGTTCTTCCAGCGGCCCGACTTGGCGGCGCGCGCCTTGACCGCCTCCGCGGTCCTGCGCTGCTCGGGCGAGGTCACGAAGATCGCCGAGCGGTACTGCGATCCCATGTCGTTGCCCTGCTGGTTGCGGGTGGTGGGGTCGTGCATCCGGAAGAACCACTTCTCCAACAGGTCGGCATAGGTGAGCTTCTTGGGATCGAAGACCACCCGCACCGATTCGGCGTGGCCGGTCTGGCCGGTGTGTACGTCTTCGTAGGTCGGGTGCCCGGTCTTGCCGCCGGTGTAGCCGACCTCCGTCTCGACGACGCCCGGAATCTTGCGGATGATGTCCTCCATCCCCCAGAAGCAGCCACCCGCCAGCACGGCCGTCTCCAACGTGGTCTCGCAGCCGGGCTTGCCGCCCGCTCCCGGGCGGGTGCAGCTATTGGGCGCCGGGGTGGTGGCCGCCGCCGACTTGGGCGCGTCTCCGAAGAGCGGCCGGTACGCGCCGTAGCCTTCCGCCTCCAGCTTGGCCGCCGGGATGAAGCGCAGCGCCGCCGAGTTGATGCAGTAGCGCAAGTTCGTCGGCGCCGGCCCGTCGTCGAAGACGTGCCCCAGGTGCGAGGCGCCTCCCTGCGAGACGACCTCGGTGCGCACCATGCCGATACTCATGTCGCGGTGCTCGACCACCCGCCCCGGCTCGACCGGCTGGGTGAAGCTGGGCCAGCCGGTCCCTGAATCGAACTTGTCGGTCGAGCTGAAGAGCGGCTCGCCAGTCGCGACGTCCACGTAGAGCCCCGGCTGGTGGTTGTCCCAGAAGGGGTTGTGGAACGGGGGCTCGGTCCCCGCGTTCTGGGTGATCTCGTACTGAATAGGCGTCAGCGTGCGGTGCAGATCCGCCGCCGCCGGCTTGCTGTATTTCTTCTGGGACATGACGACCTCCCGCTTGGGGCCGGTGACGTTGGATGCCGAGCGGCTCCGCCGCGTCGCACCGATTAGCGCAATCGCACAAGCCGCGACCATCGCGACCGTGGTGCGCGACAGGGGCGTGCGGAAACTCTGATGCTCCGGCGACTTCATGGGCAAACCTCCTGAAAATCCAGTAAAGGATCCTGAGAGGGTCCTTTAGATCCCCCGCGGACGAGCGACGCCGGGCGAAGCCCGTCGGCGCTCACGCGACTAATAAGTCTACGATCCTCGATGGCAACGGTTACGGCGATCGCGTTCGAATCCAGCTCGGCCCCTGGAAAGCTGCCGCTGCGAGATCAACCGGCGCTTGCGAACCGCCACCCCGGGTAGTCGATCACGTCGCCGTAGCGGGACAAACCCGTGCCGCCCGGACGCCCGGCGGGTCCTTCCCCCAACCGGCGGTCGATCCGGTCGACGGATACGGCGGGACGGGATTCAAATCGGGGCCGCGCCCCAGCGGAAGGGATCCGAAAACGGCGGCGGGTTGAGCTGGTAGGCGCCACCGTAGATCGGGAAGTGGCAGACCTCGACCGGGACCACCAGGCGGGGATTCGGCGGCCCCGGAATCGAAGCGCCGGCGGTCAGCAGCGCCTCGGTGACCAGCTGCGAACAGAACAACCGCCGGTAGCTGGGGTTCCAATCGAAGACCCGCTGCCAGAGCCCTTCCGCGAACGCTTCATAGCGCTCGAGCGCGGCGCCGAAGGGCGAATGGACCCCCAGGTGCGTCACCAGCTTGGCCAGCAGCGGGTTGTCCAGGTCGTACAGACCCGCCGCCGCCACGCCCGCGTAGTTGTATTTCTCCTTGGCGTTGGCGACGTAGTAAGCCGCCAGCTTGGTCGGATCGATCTGGGCGCGTTTGGCCGGCGCGAGCGGCAGATAGAAACAGGTATGGTCCTGCTGGTAGGCCGTCACGGCGTCGGGAACCGGCGTGACGGTGACGCCTAGGCCGGTGGCTTCCAGCAGGGAAAGCGGCGCCGCGGCGGTCTCCCGAATGACGATCGCGACGTGCGAGATGCCGGACAGCGTCGCGCCCTGGATGAACTCGTCGACCTTCGAGACACCGCGAAACGCCAGGACGTCCCCCACCGCCAACAGGTTTTGCTTCGTCAAATCCTCCAGCGCGACCAGATCCATGGGCTCTCCTCCGCGATCGTGGGCGGCGATTATCTCCGCACTCTGGCCGGTCGGGAAGACCGCCGCGGCTGGACGGACCCCGGAGTTTCGCGATAGACAGGAAGCTTGACGCCGCGAACCTGACCATGGATTTGGGCGCTGTCGCGTTTCGGGGAACCACGCGATTCCGGTTGGTGCGCTTTTTGGGCCGGGGTGGGATGGGTGTGGTCTACGAGGCGTTCGACGAGGTCAACGCCGTGCCGGTGGCGCTCAAGCTGCTGCCGGTCGTGAATCCCGACATGCTGCTGCGGTTCAAGCGCGAGTTCCGCGCCGTCGCCGACGTCCGCCACCCGAACCTGGTCCGCCTCGGCGAGCTGGTCTCCGAGGGGTCGCAGTGGTTCTTCTCGATGGAACTCGTGCAGGGGACCGACCTCATGAGCTACGTGCGCGGCGTCGAGGCGGCGCGCTCGTCCTCGGTGATCCCGATTTTGGCGTCGGATGCGCCGACCCCCATCGTGCTGCCGGGCGAAGGTCTGCGCCGCCCCGAGGCGCCCGCCGTGGTGGCCTATCGCGCGGAGCGGCTGCGGCCGGTGCTCGGCCAGCTGGCGCAGGCGTTGGCCGCGCTACACGCCGCGCAGTGCGTGCACCGCGACGTCAAGCCGTCGAACGTGCTGGTGACCGACGCGGGACGCGCCGTGCTGCTCGACTTCGGCCTGGTGAGCGCGGCCTCGATCGAAACCACCCAATCCGGGGCCGGCACCCCCGAATACATGGCGCCCGAGCAGGTGGCCCACCAGCCGGTGACCGCCGCCGCCGACTGGTACGCCTTCGGCGTGATCCTGTTCGAGCTTCTGACCGGGCGCCTACCGTTCGAGGGCTTGCCCCACGAGATCCTCTACCGCAAACAGCACGGCCGCCCACCGCGGGTCACCGACCTGGTGACCGACGCGCCGGTGGACCTGGCGACCCTCTGTGACGGCCTGCTCGAAGCCCACCCGGATTCGCGCCTGACCGGCGCCGAGGTGCTGGCGCGGCTCGTGCCGCCGCCGCCAGGCACCCCCGCCGCCCCGCTCATGCCGCTCGACGAGCCCGTTCGCTTCGTGGGGCGCAAAAACGAGCTCGGTCTGGTCGAGGCGGCGCTGGCCGCGGTGCGGACCGGTGAGAGCGCCCTGGCCCTCATCATTCGCGGTGAATCGGGCGTCGGGAAATCGTCGCTGGTGCGGGCCTTCCTCGAGGCCCACCAAGCCAGCGACGGTGACGCCAGCCCCGATGAAGCCAGCCACGGGGTGGTGCTTCTGACCGCCCGCTGCTACGAGCGCGAGCTGGTGCCGTTCAAAGCGCTCGACGGTCTGGTCGACGTGCTCACGCACGTACTGCGCAAGATGGACCAGGCGGTCCTCGAGACGATCATCCCGCAGCGCGCCGCGGTGTTGTTGCAAGCCTTCCCGGTGCTGGGGCGCGTGCCGGTCATCGCGCACGCCCCGCAGGAGATGGTGGGCCCGGATCCGCGCGAGGTCCGCGCTTCGATGTTCGCGGTCTTCCGGCAACTGCTGCACGCGCTCGGCAAGCGGGCCCCCATCATCGCGTTCGTCGATGATTTGCAGTGGGCCGACGCCGATTCGCTGGCGCTGCTTTCCGAGGTGCTGCGGCCGCCGAACGCGCCGCGCCTGCTGATGCTGGGGACGTTGCGCACGCCGACCGCCGACGCCGCGGTGGCCCACCTGCTGGCCGCCGGCGTGCCCGAGCAGCACCTGCCGCTCTGCAACCTGGAGGAGGCCGCCGCCCACGCGCTGGCCCGCGGCCTGCTGGCCTCGGGCGGCTCGACCGATCCCGACGGTGGCGCCGACCTGATCGTGCGCGAATCGGCCGGGCACCCCCTGTTCTTGCTCGAGCTGGCCCGCACCTCGCATCTGCGCCGCGCCGATGCGGCGCCGCTGACCCTCGACGGCGTGCTGCGCGCGCAGATGGAGGCCTTTTCGGCGCCCACCGTCCGGATCCTGCGAACCCTGGCGGTGGCCGGTGCGCCGACGCCGGTGCGCATGCTCCGCCGTCTGACCGCGCTCGACGGCGCCACGGCGATCCGCCTCTTCGACGAGCTGCGCGCCGCCAAGCTGGTCAACTCGGTGTCGGATCGCGGCGACGAGCTGCTCGATTTTTCGCACGATCGCATCCGCCAGGTGGCGCGCCTGTCGACCTCCACCGCCGATGCCCGCGAGCTGCACGGGCAGCTGGCGGAGGCCTTCGAGGACGCGGGGAACTCGCTGCGCGCCGGCGGTCACTGGCGCGAGGCCGGGCATCCCGATCGGGCGGCCATCCACTTCTCGTCGGCCGCCCGGCGCGCCGCCGAGGCGCTGGCCTTCGATCGCGCGGCCGCCCACTACAAAGACGCGCTGGCGCTCGGCAACTGGTCCGAGGAGCAACGCCGCGAGCTGCTGATCGGCCTGGGCGACGCGCTCTCCAACGTGGGCCGGGGCGCCGAGGCGGCGCCGAATTACCTGGCCGCCGCCCGCAACGCCGGTCCCGCCCACGCGCTCGATCTGCGGCGGCGCGGCGCCGAGGAGCTGATCCGCAGCGGCCGGCTCGACGAGGGGCGCGCGGTGGCGACCGAGGCGCTGGCCGACGCGGGGCTCGAGTTCGCCCGCTCGCCGGTGCGCGCGCTGCTGGCCCAGCGGGCCAAGCTGCGGCTGCGCGGCCGGCGATTTCGCAGCCGGACCGCCGAGGAGATCGCGCCGCGCGAGCTGGCGCGCGTCGATCTCTGCTGGTCGATCTCGTCGGGCCTCGGGCTGATGGATCCGGTGCAGGGGGCGCACTTCCAGGTGCGCAGCCTGTTGCTCTCCCTGGCCGCCGGCGAGCCCTACCGGGTGGCGCGCGGCATCGCGGGCGAAGCGGCCTACGCGGCGGCGCAGGGCGACGATGCGCGCTCGCGGCGCCTCTTGGCCGAGGCGGGCGCCATCGCCGCCAAGCTCGACTACCCGCACGCCACCGGGATCGTGTCGCTCATGAGCGGCCTCTCGGCGCACCTGGGGGGTCATTTCGCGACCGCGCTGGATCACCTGGTGGCCGCCGAACGGATCTTTCGCGACAAGTGTGTCGGCGCGGCCTGGGAGCTGAACGCGGTCCGGCACTTCACGCTCGAGTGTTTCTATTATCTGGGCGAGCTGGAGCGGTTTCGCGCCTCGGCCATCGAGGGTCTCAAGGAGGCCAACGATCGCGGCTCGGTTTACGCCTCGACCACGCTACGGATCGGCCTGGCCAACGCGGTCTCGCTGATCGGCGACGAACCGGATCGGGCCCGCAACGAAGCGCGCGCCGCCATGCAGGCCTGGTCGGCCGGCGGCTACCACATCCAGCATTGGTATGAGCTCATCGCGCACACGCAGATCGATCTCTACGGCGGCGACGGCGAGGCGGCCTACACCCGTTTCCGGGCGGGATGGCCGGCGCTCCGCAAGTCGCTCTTGCTGCGCCTGCAGCACACGCGGACGGTCGCGATCCATCTGCGCGGGCGCACCGCGCTGGCCGGCGCGTTGGTGGCCGCGGGCGGCGAACGCATCGAACGGTTGCGCCTGGCCCGACGGTGCGCGCTGGAGCTGCGCCGCGAAGGCGGCTGGGCCAGCGCCATGGCGGCGCTGCTCTATGCCGGCGTCGAGCGCCTCGAAGGCAACGGCGCCGAAGGGGCGACCTGGCTGCGCCGGGCCATCGAAGAGACGGGCGCACACGGACTTTCGCTCTTCCGGGCCGCGGCCCAGGTGGCGGCCGGTGCGAGCGGCGACGACGACGCGGCCGGTGCCGAGGGCCAGGGTTGGATGCGACGAAACGGCGTGCGTTCGCCGTCGGCGCTGACGCGAATGTTGGTCCCCGGCGGCGGCCGCGCGCCGACCTGAAACGTCACCTCTAGCGCGTGGCGACGACGGGCTTCGCCCAGCGGCGCTCGTCGCGGGGGATCCAGGACCTCCCAGGTCCGTTTCTCAATAAACCTGGAGCTGACCGCCCAGGATCAGCAGACCGACCAGGTCCAGGATTCCCGCGTAGTAGCGCGAGATTCCGGTCGGGGTCTCCAGTGCCCAGACCGCGCTCACGTAGTCGCTCCGATCGGCGTTGGTGGAGGCCACGGCGGCGATGCCGTTGGCCACGATCAGCGAAGGCTCGCGCGCGGTGTTGAGGCAGGTGGTGCCGTCCAGCGTGTAGGAGGTCCCGTAGGTGTTGATCCCCTGACCCGAGAAAAAGCTCAGCAACCGGTTGCTCTCGGTGACGTTCCAGGCCGCGCCGCCCGACCAGATCTGATCGATCGCGACGTTGATCTGCGACCGGTATCCCTCCGGCGCGAAGAGGTTCCAGGTCGGCAGCGGCACACCGGCGAAGCTCGCGCGCACCGGCTGAAAGCCGGTGCTGGCGTTGGCCGTCTTCTGCCAGAAGCCCCGTCCGGCGGTGGCTGCGACGGTCCAAAACGAATCGGTCGTCGCCTCCTGCCAAAGGGTGTAGTAAGCCGGCATCTCGACCGCCGGGCGCGTCTCGCCGGCCGCCGCGACGTCGGGCAGATCGAAGGCCAGAGTCTGCGTCGGATCGAACGTATCGGTCACGCCATCCACCACCCCGCCGTTGTCGTCCTGCTTGTGGCGTAAGGTGTGGAACAGCGCCAGCGCGTCGGCGGCGTAGTTGTTGGCCGCCGTGCTCCCCCACCGATCGTTGGCCAACAGCAGCGCCATCACGAACTGTTCGAAGCCGAACGGATCGAGGCACGGCGTCGGCGCGCTGCCGTCCGCCGGATCGCAGAACGACATGAAGTAGCCCTGGTTCGGACCGCTGGTCACCTCCAGCATCGCCTTCGAGTAGTTCCACAGCCGGTTGAATTCGTCGGTCTTGTTCAGCTCGACCGCAATCAACATGCCGAGGCCCATCCCCTCGGTGCGGACCTCGCTGCCGTGCAAGACGTCCTGGATATAGGCCTGGTCGGTCCCCACCTCGACGTAGATGGCCTGGGTGCTCGGATCGCCGTGAAAGAGCTGCATGAAGGCGGCGTTGATCTTGCTCGTGATCGCCGCGTCGGTCTGGCCGATCAAATCGCGAAGCGGGTCGGGATAGGAGGCCGGCTTCACCAGCGGGTGCAACACCGCGCTGTCGGTGTCGTTGTACCCCAGCGAATCGACGGTCGAGCCGCAGCCGGCGCACGCCATCGCGCTCGCGACCGCGCCGAGCGCAGCGCCGACTTGCCTGAACCGCATGAAACGCTCAGTCGCCGAGGCGGGCGCGAACCCGCGCGGCCAGAACGCTGTGCGGGTGGCGCCGCAAGAACGCCCCCGCCCGCTCGCGGGCCGCGGTCGTGCGACCCGACTGGTCGAGCGCGTCGATCCGCAAGACCTCGGCCTCGAGAGCGAGGCGGCCGCGCGGATAGCCGCGGGTATAGGCGTCGAGCTGGGTGAGCGCCCCTTCGGCGTCGCCCCGTGCCAACCTGGTGCGGGCGGCGTCGATCGAAGACAGCTCGCGCGCCAAGGTGACCGACGCGGGCCCTGTCTCGGGTCGGGCGTGGGCGACGCGGACGCCAATGTGGGTATGCTCCGTTGGCGAAGCCGCCGCCACGGCCGGCTCGGCGACGACCGGTCCCCCACCAGCCGCGGGCGCCGGCTCCGGTGTCTCGACCGCTTGCACCGGCGCGATTGGGACCGCGTGCGCGGCGACCACGTGGGCCACCACCCGATGTCGGCGCCCAGCGTAGTACCCAACCGGCACCGCCGCGACCACGCCGACCAGCGACACCGTCGTGAGCAGCTTGGTCCAGGTCAGCTTGGCGACCGCCGAAACCGGCGCCGCCTGCGTGGCGCCCGCGATCAAAGTAGCCGAACCGGCCAGCCCCAAAGCGCCCAGCGTCTTGGCTCGGGCCGACGGCGGGCTGCGGTAGGCAACCCCGGCCTCGAGCAGGGCCCGCTCGAGGGCGCTCGCATCTTCGTCCCGCAGCCGCGACGGCTCCTTCATGTCTCCCTCTCCCTCTGACCGAAAGCCTCGATGGCACCCACCCGCTCGCGAAACTCGATCCGCGCGCGGCGCAGTCGGGAGGCGACCGTGCCGCGCGGGATCCCGAGCAGCTCGGCGATCTCCGACGTACTCATCTCCTCGAACTCGTGCAGGACGAAGGTGGCGCGCAGCGACTCGTCCATTTGACCGAGCACCCGATCGAGCAGCTCCCGCATCCGCTTCTGATCGGTGAGCGCTTCGGGCGTCGCGAATCTCTCGACCTGTTCCGGGGCCTGGTCGGCGGACACCTCGCGCCGGCGCGCCAACGTGCGGCGGGCGTGTGCCGCCAAGTTCAGCGCGATCCGGAAGAGGAAGCTCTTTTCGGCGCCGACCCGCATGTCGTCGAGGCGCCGCGCGGCCACGATGAAGGTGCGCTGAACCTCGTCGTCGACCTCGGCCTGCGGGGTGCCCGAATTTCGGAGAACGCGGGCCACGAAGTCGATGTGGCTGTCCACCAGCCGGCGCAGGCGCGCGGTGCGTTCGACCGCGGGATCTCGGGGCAACGAGATCCCGCGGTCGAGAGGGGGTACCTCATAGACCGCAGCGGTGGTCATCGTCGTCCGTGGTCTCAATTCCCGCTCCCGAGACAATTGATCATAGTCTTGCGCCGACCCGGCGCCCAGGACCATTTGGCGGGCCAATTTCACAGGCTGTGAACGACCCCCAGCGTCAGATCGGGGGCCAGGGTGGGGGTTTGTCCGACGCCGCGGGACGGCGTGGTGGTGACGAAGCTCCTTTTCACCAACGGAAGATCGACGCCCGCGGTGACCTCCAGCGTGAACCCGGAGTTGCCCACCGGCGTCGTCGCGCGTAAGAGCGCGCCGGCGCTCCACCAGGACCGGTCGACCGATCGCGGGTTCGTGACCGAGTGATCGGTGGCCGACAGGCGGCCGACCCCCGCCCGGGCACAGGGCTCGACCTCCACCCGGGAGCGCAGCGCCCAGCCGGGGCAGCCGGTCACGGTGAGCTCGGTCAATCGGATGCCCAGGTCGTCGCCCGATTGCAGGAAGTCGGTCGGAAGAAAGATGAGGGCCAGCGCCGCCGACGGGGTCAGGCCGCCGCGGGCCGGGGCCGCCAGGCGGGCCGAGATCCCGGCGCCGGCGCTGAGGGACGACGAGAGGAGCTCCGAGGCGACCAGGCCCGCCGCGACCTCGAAGCCGCTGGAGCGCGGCGCCAGCGAAGACCGCGGCGCTGGCGG
>DASRLC010000229.1:0-6068 GCA_035648655.1 Polyangia bacterium | reverse complement strand
CCAGCTCTCCGCCGAGGTCCATGCGTTCCCGGTCGCGCTCGCGCAGCAGCTGCTGGCCGCCGGAAACCTGGACTCGACGCCGTCGCTGACGGTCAACCTGAAGATCCAGGCGCTCGGCAGCACCAACAGCGGCCGGAGCATGCAATCGGATCCCTTCATCTTCCCGATCTCGGTCTGCGCCGGCTGTCTGGTTGCCTCCACCGCCCCCTGTCCTTTCACCGGCGCGCCGGCCAACCCCGGCAACCCCTGCAACCCGGCCCAGGACCAATCGGTCGACTGCTGCAGCGACAACGGTACGCTTTACTGCGGTTCTGCGGCGGTGGCGGCCCAGTGAACGATCGGCGCGGCCTGTCGGCGATCGCGCTCCTGACGTTGGTCGCCTGCGGCTCCAGCCAGGGCAAGAACCCCTACCTGCCCACGACGGGGACCGGTGGAACCGGGGGATCCGGAACCACGACCCCGAGTGGAACCGTCGTCGTCGCGTTTCTATCGCCGCCGACGCCGTCCGACGGCTCGACGCTGGCTTCGAACAGCGACCTGCCGATCGGCGTGACTGTCGACATCGTCGGAGGCAGCGATTTCGTGGCCGCCGGCAGCGTGAAAGCGACCATCACGGAGACCGGCGCCACCGCCCCTGCGGTCACCGGCCAGCTCGTCGCGGCCAGCGCCGATATCTTCAACGGAACGATCGGCCTGGGTAGCCTGAAGCTCGGCAGCTACACGCTGACCGTGGCCGCCACCAGCTCGGGCGGCGCCGTGGGGCAAGCCTCGATCGGCATCGTCATCGACAACGGGCCAGCGGTGAGCGTTTCTTCGCCGATCGCCGGAAAGGCTTACAACGGCAGCTTGACCGTCGAGTTCACCGCCGACTTCGGCGCCAGCGGGCCGAGCACCGCGAGCCCGAACCCCAGCGCCACCGTCGGTGGGCTGCCGGTGCAAGACCTGATGGTGGACAGCTCGCCCAACGCCGCGCCCAACAGCTACCGAGGGACCGTCACCTTCGACGCCTATTCGCCGCCGCTGACCGGCGTGCAGCTCCTCGACGTCAAGGCCACCAACGCCAACGGCGTGCTGACCGACGTGCGCGTGCTCTTCGGCATCGACAACACCGGACCGACCATCACACTCACGACGCCGACGACCGGCCAGGTGGTGGGCGGGGTGATCAACATCTCCGCGACGATCACCGATGACTCTGGCGTCTTCGATTCGTCGGTGATCGCAATCATCGGCGACCAGAACAATGCCGTCTTCAACCTACCGCTCGCGCCGGAAGGGGCCGGCGTGTACGGCGTCCTCTTCGACACGGCCAACCTGACCCGCTGCGTGGCGCCGCCGGCGACCAGCCTCTGTCTGGTCTTCCCGACGATTTCGTTCCGGGCCTCGGACACGCTCGGCAACCAGACCGTGCTGGGGTACGACTTCTCGGTCGACAACGTCGCGCCGGTGGCCGATCTCGATCCCCCACCCATCCGCGACGTGCGCGTCGGCACCAACGGGTATGAATGCTCGTTCGCCTTCGATCCCCTGAGCGTCAACCGAGATGTCGGCGACATGCCCAACGACGGCTGCCTAGTCCCCCAGGTGTTCGATCTGCGCGCCCGGATCGAGGACGACGGCAACCGCGCCTCGGGCCTCAAGGTGGTGCCGATCGCCGGGATTGATCCCAACAACACCAGTGTCTACGTCCTGCACGACATCGGGCAACCGCTGGTGGTGGACAGCGACGGCGACGGGAACTGCGACGAGATCAACCCCCTGCTGGTCCCCACCACCGATCCCCCCACGATGGCCAACCAGGTCCTCAAGATTCGCCTGGCCGGCGTACCACCGGCCGGCACCGCGGATTTCGAGCCCGACAAGTCGCTGGTGGGAAACTCGACCTGCGCCCAAGGATCGGACGCCACGCCGCCGCCGCTGCTGTGCAACTTCGAGCAGCCGACCATCGCCATCTCCTATGCCGGCGACGAACCGGCCGTCTGGTCGGTCGAGCCCATCGATTCCTTCCGCTGCCTCGGCAATCAGTTCGACGCGCTGGCCAACAACATTCCAGAAGGCTGGGCCTGCATCGCGATCCAGACGGTCGACCAGGTCGGGAACAAGGGTGTCTCGGTGCCGATGCGGGTCTACATCCAGTACGACGATGCCGGAGGCTTCTGCGGCTTGCCACCCGCGGGCGCGGGGCCCCCGCCCACCTGCACGGGAACCTTCACAGCGAGCTCGGATCCCACCGTCTCCGGCGTGGCCGCGGTCGGCGCGTGCAACGCGCGAAAGTTCACCGGCACCGACTACTGCTACCTCGGCGACTGCCCGGGGCCGTAGCCCGGTTTGGCCAAGGCCTCGTGGGCCGGGCTGCCACCGGGCTGTCACCGGGCTATCCTGGGCAGCGCATGGGCGACCCCGGCATCGTCGTCGACGCGCTCGTGAAGACCTTCGGGTCGAAGGCGGCGGTCGCCGGCCTATCGTTCTCCGTCGAAGGCGGTGAGATCTACGGTCTCCTCGGGCCCAACGGCGCGGGCAAGACCACCACCCTGCGGGTGCTGGCGGGGATCCTGACACCCACCAGCGGTCGGGCGGTGATCGCCGGCCTCGACGTCGCGGCCCACCCACTCGAGGTCCGGCGCCGGCTCGGTTTTCTCACCAACACCACCGGCCTCTACGCGCGCCTCACGGGCCGCGAGCTGCTGCGCTACTTCGCGCGCCTCTACGGCCTCGCGCCGGCGGCGGCCGACGCGCGCATCACCGCGCTGGTCGAGGCCCTCGATCTGGCGCCGTTCTTCGAACGCCGCTGCGAGGCGCTGTCCACCGGCGAGCGGCAGCGGCTCTCGATCGCGCGCGCGGTGCTCCACGATCCGACCGTGCTGATCCTGGACGAGCCGACCGCCGGTCTCGACGTGCTGGCCTCGCGCTTCCTGCGGGCCTTCGTTCGCGCCGAGCGCGATCGCGGCAAGGCGGTCGTGTTCTCGACCCACTATCTCGCCGAGGCGGAGCTGCTCTGCGATCGCATCGGCCTTCTGCACCACGGCCGGCTGTTGGCCGAGGGGACACCGGCGGCGTTGCGCGCGGCAGCCGGCGGCGCCGCCAGCCTCGAGGAGGCGTTCCTGCGTCTGGTCGCCACGCACGACGACCCCGACGCCATCGTGGCGGAACCTTCGTGAAGCTCCACACGGTCCGGCTGGTGGCCGGCAAGGAGCTGCGCGAGACGTTGCGCGATCGCCGGACGCTGGCGGTGATGGTGCTGTTCCCGCTGGTGGTGTATCCGCTGGTCTCGCTGGTGACCGCGCAGGTGCTCTCGGCGCGGGTGGCCCGGGTCGAGGCCCACGTGGCCCGGATCGCGATCGCCGGACCGCCGCCGATCGTGGCGCGGGTGCGCCGCCTGCTGTCGGGCGCCGACTTCAGCCTGGCGCCGGTGGGCGCGGCGGCGGACGTCGCCGCCAACCGGGTCGACGCGTTCGTCGAGGTGACGGCGACGCCGGCCGGCAGGCCACCCGCCGTGCGGGTCTTCTTCGACGAGACGCGGGAAGACTCGACCACCGCGCGCGATCGGGTGACCCAGGCGCTGGGCGCGGTCTCCGGCGCCGGCTGCGCGCCGCCGTTCGCCGTCGCGACGCAGGGGATCGCGCCGCGGGCCCGGATGAGCGGCTATCTGCTCTCCAAGGTCCTTCCGCTCGTCGTCGTGGTGATGGTCATGCTGGGCGCGTTCCACCCCGCCATCGACATCACCGCCGGCGAGCGCGAGCGCGGCACGCTCGAGACGACCCTCTCCGCGCCGATCGATCGCAACGCGCTCATGGCGGGGAAGGTGTTGGCGGTGGCGGCGCTGGCGGCACTGACCGGCTTTCTCAACCTGGCGTCGATGTCGCTGACCGTGCTGGAAGGGGCGCACCTGATGGCCAACAGCGCGCCGCTGTCGATCCCCTGGGTCCACATCGCGGCGGCCTTCGCGGTGATCCCGCCGACCGCCTTTCTGTTCGCGGCCGTCATGGTGGCCATCGGCTCGCTCGCCCGCAGCTTCAAGGAGGCGCAGACGCTGCTGACGCCGGTTTACTTCCTGTGCATGGCGCCGTCGCTCACGGCGGCGCTGGGCGACTTTCGACTCGACGGCGCGACGGCCTTCATCCCGGGCGTGAACGTCACCCTGCTGGCGCGCGATCTGATCGTAGGCCGCGCGCCTTGGGGTTTGGCGTTGGCGGTCATCGCGAGCACGCTGATGTACGGCCTGGCCGCGCTGGCGCTGGCGGCGCGCCTCTACGACTCGGAGCGTCTGTTCTTCAGCGACGAAGCCGGCGTGGGCCTGGGCACCTGGCTGCGCCAACTGGTGGCGGGTCATCGCGGGTTGGGCCACACCGCCGAACCCGACGACGCCCCCACCGCCGGGCAGGCGATGGGGCTCTACGCGATCGCCTGCGTGCTGCTGTTCTTCGTGTTCGTTCCGCTGCAGAGCTGGCGGCTCGAGCCGGGCTTGGCGATCTCGGAGTGGGGGGGGCTGCTGGGCTTGACCTGGCTTTATGCACGGGGCCGCGGGCAGCGGCTCGCCACCGTGCTGCACCTGGTGCCCCCGACGCCACCTGCCCTGATCGGCGCGATCCTAATCGGCCTGTCGGCCTGGGTGGTGGTGGGCCTGCTCGCCGAGTGGATCGTTCCCGCGCCGAAAGAGGTGGTCGCCGGTCTGCGCCGGATCGTGGCGCCGACCGGCCATGATCGCGGGATGCTCGCGACGCTGTTGCTGATGGCTGTCACCCCCGCCATCTGCGAAGAGGCGCTCTTTCGCGGTCCGATCCTGCGCGGCCTTCGCACCCGTTTTTCCCCGGCGATGACCGCCATCCTGACCGGCCTGCTCTTCGGCATCTATCACGTCGACGCGTGGCGGCTGCTTCCCACGGCCCTCCTGGGCATCGCGCTGTCGGGGATCGCGCTGGCGGCAGACTCGATCATCCCTTCGATGGTCGCGCATTTCACCAACAACGCCTGCGTGATCCTGTTGGCCCGCCTGCATGCCGACGACACCGCCTCCCTCTCGCGCGGCGCCCGGCTCGGCTGGCTGGCGGGGGGCGCACTGGTTTTTACGGCGGGCGCCATGCTGCTGGCGCGCAGTTCCAAGACGCGACGCGATATGTAGCCTACTTCACTAACTTTTTATCCCGCGACGCGTTTCTATGCTACAAAGGGCGAGATGTCGGTGGCCGAAGAAAAGCAAACCTTGGCTCTTCTCCGAAAGTGCGACGTGCTCTCGGAGGTCGCGCCGGAAGCCATGCACGCTCTCCTGCCGGGACTCACGACAGGCAGCTACCGCCCGCGCCAGGTGATCTACCTGCCGGGCGATCGCGCCCAAGGCGTGCATTTCCTCACCAGCGGCCGGATCAAGATCTCCAAAGTTACGCGTGACGGCAAAGAGCTGACGCTGGCCTATCGCAACGAAGGCGATTTCTTCGGCGAGCCCTGCCTGCTCGAGGGCGGCCCGCGCGAGGAGATGGCCGAGGCGATGGACGCATCGGTCACCGTCGAGATCCCACGCGAAATGCTGGACCATTTGCTCAAAGGCGACGGGGCCGCGGCCTACAAGTTCGCTCGGGCGCTCATCGTGCGCCGAAAGGATCTCGAGACCCGCGTCGAACAGCTCATCTTCAAGGATGTCAGCGCCAAGCTGGCCGAGCTGCTGCTGAACCTGGGCCAGGAGCACGGAATTCCCGAAGAGCGCGGCATCGCCGTGGGCCTCAAGATCACCCACCAGGAGATGGCGAACCTGATCGGTTCGACCCGCGAGACTGTGTCGCTCACGCTGTCTCAGTTCAAGCGCAAGGGCCTCATTCAGACGGAAGGCCGTCGGGTGATTTTGTCCGACCTGGAAGGCCTGCGCGCTCTGGCGTGAGGATCGCGTGAGCGACGGATGACGGGCTTGCCCGGCGGCGCTCGTCCGCGCGGGGATCTTAAAGGACCCTCTCAGGGTCCTTTTCTTAGCCGGCTCACGGAGTCCCGTAGGACGCCGCCGCGAGGTGAATCGGCGCTACCAGCCGCCGCGGCGCGAACGACCACCGCCGCCACCACCGCCGCCGTAATCGCCACCGCCA
>DASRLC010000228.1:0-6304 GCA_035648655.1 Polyangia bacterium | reverse complement strand
CCCGACGGCCCGGCGTGGTGACGGCGCCCTTGATGTTCACGTAAAGGAGGGCGTCCGATTGCGTCGCCCAGCCGACCCGCGCGGCCAGCTCGGGCGCCACCAGGCGCGGAACCACCGCTGGTCCGCCGGCGTCCCCGGCGGGGCTGTTGGAGAAGGCGATGATCCCGTTCGCCAGGGCGCCCAGCTCGTCGCGTCCCACCAACAACGTACCGTCGTGGCCGAAGATGCCGTCCCAGCGCGCCGACAGATCGACGTCGTAGCCGCGGGCGTGCAGCGTCTGCTCGACGGCGCGCACCGTTTCGGCCGAAACGGTCTGGCCGAGCGCGGCCGATTTCACCGGATCGTCCTCGCCGACCTGATCGAGGACCAGGAAGACGTCGGGGGGCAACAGCGCGATCCGACCGGGGGTGTAGGCGCGCGCCGCGAACCCCGGATCGATCGACGGACGCGGCGCGGTCGCGCAGCCGGCCGACCAGGCCAGGACCGCCAGCGCCAACGCTGGAAACCGCACGCGCACGCCGCAACGCTAGCACGCGCGCCCTGGGCGGCCCCGGGGAACGCGGAATGCGCAACGTGGATGAAAGCCACCGGGGGCACGAGGTGTTAGGATGTCCCCGTGCGGTGGGCCTCGCGTCCTGCGACGCTGATCTTCGCGGCGGCCATCCTGGCCGGAGTGCCGATGGCGGCGGCGGCGCCGGCCCTCAGGGTGCAGGTCGACAAAGGGAAGGTCGATCTCAAGCAGCACCGGCTGGAGGTGAAGATGTCGCACCCGGCCGGCAAGGTTGAGATCGAGGTCTATGCCCAGTCGGACGCGGTGCTGGCCGACGAGGAGCAGGACTTTTCAGGGCGCCCGGCCGGCAGCCCGCTGGTGGTGACCTGGACCCCCTCGAGCGACGCGGCGGTCGCCCGCATAGAGGTTCGCGCCTACGACGCGCAGGGGTCGTGGGTGGGGGTCGAGATCGCCCCCTGGTTCGTCCCCATCCCCCACGAGGACGTCAACTTCAAGACCGGCTCGGCCGACATCGAAGAGGCCGAGACGCCCAAGCTGGAGGCCGCCTACGCCAAACTCGACGAGGTGCTGGCCAAGGACAAGGCCCACGGCAGCATGCACCCGGGCATCACGCTTTACATCGCGGGCCACACGGACACGGTGGGCAGCGCGGCGCACAACCTCAAGCTGTCGCAGGATCGCGCCCGCTCGATCGCCGCCTGGTTCCGCCGGCGCGGCGTCCGCCTGCCGGTGTCGTACGAGGGATTCGGCGAGACGTCGCCCGAGGTCAAGACCGCGGATAACGTCGATGAGCCCCGCAACCGCCGCGTCGACTACGTGCTCTCCGACGGGCCGCCGACCTATTCGGCCGCCTTCCGCCCGAGCTGGAAACGAATTCCGTAGCGGATCCAGATGGCGGAGCGAGGTCGGGCGATCGACTTGTCACCGGCCCGCCACTGCACGGCGGCGCTGCTCTAGATCGGACCGGATGATCGCCAGCTCGCGCAACATCCCGACCATCGCGACCGGGCGCAGCTTCGATCCGGGGACGTCGTGCCAGCTGGCGAGCGGGACCTCCACGAAATCTGCGGCCGTGAGCGGCGGCGACGACGGCGTGCCCGTGAGCAACCGACCCAGGAGCTCGACGTCGAACGACCAGCGTGAACGGAAAGGTGTCTCGAGCGCCGCAACCAGCGACGACGAGCGACGGAAGACCTTGGCGCCGCACTGGGTATCGTAAACCGGTAGGTCCAGCAGCATCGAAACCAGCGTGGCGAAGATGCGGCCGAGATAGTGGCGGGCGACGCGGCGTTGGATGTCGGCGCCCAGCAGTGCCACCCGCGCCCCCATCACGACGGCGACCCGCCTCTCCTCGGCGATGGCCACCAGACGCAAGATCTCCGACACCGGCGTCGAGAGATCGGCGTCGAAGAACCCCACGATCTCCGCCGGCCCGGCCAGCGCGGCCAGCATGCCCCGGCGCACCGCCTCGGCCTTCCCGGCATTGGCCGGCAGGGACAGCACGGCAATCTGGGTTGGGCACGCGGCGCCGATGGCTTGCAGCGCGGCCAGCGTCCCGTCGGTCGAGCCGTCGTCGACCAGCACCAGGCGCAGGTCGGCGCGCGCAGCGCACAGCGCGATCAGCGCGGCGCCATCCAGCCGAGCCGCCTCGTTGTAGGCGGGGATGACCAACGTCGCGCCGCTCATGCCCGGCGCTCCGCCGCCAGTCGGGGCATCTAGAGCGCGTAGCCGCCGGCGTCGATCACGTGGCGGGCGATCTTGCGGCGCAGCGAGAAGGTGTTGACGCGATCCAGGCTGTAGTAAGTGTTGATGTCGCGGATCTCGCGCCCCCACTCCTCGTCCTGCGACATCCACATCAACATCTCGCGCAGCATCTCGAAGACCTGGGCGTGCGCCTTGGCCACGAAGAGCTGGGTCATGGCGATCGGGATCTGACTTTGCGCCTCGCCCTTGAGCGCGATGAGCTGCAGGGTCCGCGAGATTGCGGAATCCATTCCGAAGGTGAGGATCAACGCGTCGGCCAGCACGCCGAGCAGCTCCTGCTTGTCGGAGATCTGCTGCATATATTTCTGCACGCCCAGCGACGCCGAGTAGGCGATGGCCCGCTTGGTGAAATCGCATTTCTTGCGCTCGCGTCCGAGCGGACCGCCGGGGATTCGGCGGTCGATCTTGATCGGATCGGCCAGCTCTTGCTGCACCTCGCCGACCAGCTTCATGAGCGCCAGGCGGCCGGTGAGCGCGCGCTTGAGCATCGTCCCCGGCACGAGCAGACGGTTGATCTCGTTGGTCCCCTCGAAGATCCGGTTGATGCGGGCGTCGCGGCTGACGCGCTCGATCGGGTAGTCCTCGATGTAGCCGGCGCCGCCGAAGATCTGCAACGTCTCGTCGGCCGTCTCGTGCAGGATCTCCGAGCCGAACACCTTGATGATCGAGGCCTCGATGCTGTGCTCCTCGATGGCGTCGACCTGCTTCTTCTGCACCTGCGGATCGGCGGGATCGATGGTCGCCGCCCGCGCGTCGAGCAGCCCCGCGGTTCGGAAGGCCATCGACTCGGCGACGAAGGTCTGCATCGCGCTCTCGCCGATTTTTTTCCGGATCAGATCGAACTCGGCGATCGGCTTGCCGAACTGCTTGCGCTCGCGCGCGAACTTGATCCCCAGCTCGAGGCAATATTTCGCGCCGCCCACGGCGCCGATCCCCAGCTTCCAGCGGCCGATGTTGAGGACGTTGAAGGCGATCTTGTGCCCTTGGCCGATGGTGCCGAGGACGTTCTCGATCGGGATCGTGCAGTCTTCGAGGAACAGCGGACAGGTCGAGCTGCCGCGGATGCCCAGCTTGTGCTCCTCGGGCCCGATGGTGAGGCCCGGCGCGCCGCGCTCGACCAAAAAGGCGGTGAACTGTTCGCCGTCGACCTTGGCGAAGACCGTGAAGATGTCGGCGAAGCCGGCGTTGGTGATGTAGAGCTTGGACCCAGTGAGCTTCCAGCTTTTCCCGTCGGCCGATTTGACCGCCTTGGTCTTGGCGGCCAGCGCGTCCGAGCCCGAGCCCGGCTCGGTGAGCGCGTAGGCGGCGATCATCTCGCCCGAGGCCAGCTTGGGCAGATACTTCTGCCGCTGCTCGGCCGTGCCGAAGTGGACCAGCGGCATGGTCCCGATGCCGACGTGGGCGCCGAAGCTGACCGCGTACGATCCCTGCCGGCTGGCGGCTTCGGTGATCAGGCTGGAGCTGGTCTTGTCCCCGCCCAGGCCGCCGTAGGCCTCCGGGACGTCGTGGCCAAGGAAGCCCACGCCGCCCGCCTTTTGCAAAAGCTCACGCATGAGGCCGGGCTTCTTGGCCTCGATCTCCGCGACGCGCGGCATGACCTCCTGCACGACGAAGTCGTCGGCGGTCTCCTTCATCATCCGCTGCTCGTCGGTGAGCATCTCGGGCGTGAAGATGGTCACCGAGCCGGTCGGCTCGAGCAGATAACCACCACCGGGCGACAGTGTGATCGGGGGGGCTCCCATCCCTCTAGGATATCAGCTTTGGTCGGGCTTCGCGCGCCGCCGGAGGATCGCGATCGATAGTCCGACGCCAATCAACGACAGCACGATTCCCAGCCGCAAACCCGGCGGTCGGTGCCGCAGCACCAGGTGATGGTCTCCGGCCGGCAGCCGCACGGCCAGCAGGCCGATCGCGCCTTTGGCGGGCAGCTCGGAGGGTCGCGCGCGGATGTCCCAGAATCGATTTTGGGCCACCACGAAGGCGCCCACGGTCCCACCTACATCGTCCCCTTCCAGCCGCCAGCCGGTCTCGTAGTTCTGGTTGACGACCAGCAGACCCGGGGCCGTGAGCCTGGCCTCGTACACCAGCTCGTTCGGTGACCACGACGACTGCGTCACGCTCCCGATGTCGGAGGGTTCGAGGCGCACCTGCGGACCCCGGCCGTCGGTGATCCCGGACGCCGTCTTCCATTCGATCGGGACATAGCAGGCGCGGGTCCCGAACCCGGACACCGGGAAGGTGGCGAAGCGCGAGTAGCTGGCGGCGCCGTTCTGAAAGAAATCGGCGCTGGCCGGGCGCGACGGCAAGACGGGATCGAGCCCCTGCTGGATGACGGTCTGGTTGGTGAGCGTCACGTCGATCGCCACGCCGGCGACCAACAGCACCTCCAGCGCCAGCGCCGCCCGCAACGCGCGCGGGCCGATTCCCCACCGTTCGAGCGCACCCCTTCCCGCCGCCAGCGCCGCCACCGCCAGCAGGCCCAAGGCCACGGTCGCCGGCCCGAGATAGCGCGACGGCACGCGCAGCGAGGCATAGATGGGTAGGTGGTGCAGGAGCGCGATCAGCGACGGGCCCGAGATGTTGCCGAGCGCGCACCAGACCAACCCGACCAGCAGCGCCAGATCGATACGCCGCTCGCGCCGCCGCGGATCGCCCTTCGACCCCGCGAAGAGTGCCACCCCGACGCCCGCCAGCATGAGCGCCACCGGCACGACGCCCACGTAGTCGTCGTACTCGGGCCAGACATACGGGTGCCCGGGCACGCCGCGGGCGTGCGCGCGCGTGGTCCAGAAGCCGAACACCTCGCCCAGCGAGAGGTGGTCGTCGAGCGGCATGAGCCGCGGGTGCTCGCGCAGATAGTGCAGCACCGGCACCAACCGCACCCCCGCCAAGAGACCGAAGAGAAGTCCCACCAACGGCAGGACGCGCAGCATGGCCCGCCGCTCGGAAACCGAACCCAGCCGCGCCAAACACTCGATGGCGACCGCGACGATCATGAGCGGGATCGGGTAGGTCGCCCCTTCGATATCGGCCAGGGCGAAGAGCGCCGCCACCAACACGGCGTAGCGGAGATCGCGCAGCGCCCGCCGCAGCGCCCACAGGATGAGCGGCAGAAACAGAAACGGCGTGAAGGCCAGGTGACCGCCGCCGATGTGCTCGGCCATGAAGCCGCAGGCGGCCATGAGCGTCGCGCCCAGCACCTGCTCGGCGGCGTTGCCGCCCCGATCGGCGACCAGCGCCCGCGCGCCCAGCACGCCGCAGAGCAGATGGGCGAAGACCCAAACCTTGAGCCCCGCCGCCGTCGGCAGCCAAAAAAACGTCAGCAGCAGCAGCGGACCCGGAAACGGCGCCTGCGGATCCTGATAAAGGACAATCCCGCCGCAGTGGTAAGGATTCCAGGACGGCAGCTGGTGAAAATCGCGGATGGTCACCCGCGTGGTCTCCCAGAGCGACGCGAAGTAGCGCTGATCGTCGGTGGTGCCGAGGTGGGTGAGACTGAGCTGACACGACGAAACGCCGTTCGGGCAGTAGACGATCATCGGCGCGGCCAGGCTGGCGATCACCGCCAGACAGCCGAGCGTCGCCCAGAAGGCCGGCGATCTCGCCCGCAACCAGCCGGCCAGCCGGAAGGGCGCCGGCGGTGGGGTCGCTGCCGGGTTCGCGTTGGGGGTCGCCTCGTCGGGCATCATCGGGCGGTGTGGATCGCCCGGTTCGTCCATATCCCAGCGCGCCGATCTCGGCAAACGGCGCGTGGGTGAGAAACGATCTTGCGCAGAACCGCGACAGGCATACTGTGAAAGATCGGATGAGCGCGCCGACGCGGCCCCGCAATCGCGGCGATCGTCCCCGGGTCGCCCTCGTGCTGTCCGGCGGCGGGGCGCGCGGCGCGTACGAGGCCGGCGTCATGCGCTACATCCGCGAGGATCTGGCGGGCGATCTGGGTGGCCAGGTCATGTTCGACATCATCTCGGGCACCTCGGTCGGGGGGATCCACGCCTGCTTCTTCGCAGGCACCGCCGACATCCCCGA
>DASRLC010000227.1:0-2820 GCA_035648655.1 Polyangia bacterium | reverse complement strand
GGACTCGTGGTTCTTAGCATCGACTACTCGCTCGCCTATCAGGACGCGCTGCGCGCGGTTATGCAATTCAACGAACGTGAGGAGATGAAGTTCGAGGATCGTCATCCGGACGCGCCGTAGGACACCTGCTCGACGAGAGCTTCACGAAAGCCTCCTTGAAATGCGGCCTTGGTCGGCCGGCGAACCGCCAGCCGCGCTGGAGGTTCCATCATGCAATGGCCGAGGCTCCTCGGTGGACGCCCAGCACCGGTTTATAGTAGGTATCCCAGACGGGGCAAGATTCCGGATCCGAGTCTGGGGTGCGGCGACAGTGACCTACGCCCTCAACGCCAATGGCACCTTTCGAAGCCAGCTGGCGCAGACGGGTAACTCCACACCGGAACCAGGAAGACCTTTCATCGCATGAGGATAGAGCAATGCGCCGTGCGATCATCAAGGATCAAATTCCCGAGGAGGCAGGATCTCGGCGTTAGAAAAAATAGCGCGCGCCGACCTCGTACGTCCCCGACCAGCCGCCGGAGCTCCAGGTGCTCGCCACGGGCGTGTTGAGCGTCAGCGGCGTCTTGTAGAGGACGCCCCCACCCACCAGCACCCCAAACCCGGACCTCCAGCGAAATTGCCAGCCGCCGACCAGGAACCCGCCTTTGCTGGTGGCCGTCACACCGTCCAACCGATCCTCTTCATAGCGATAGCCGAGTCCCACGTAGGGCGTCGAGCGCCATCCACGCCGGAATTCCCACTGGAGCTGTGGCGCGACCTGCAGTGTGTGTACGCCAAGGTCTGGGTCTGAGCTCGAGGCGGCCGCTTGAACGTCGATCGCGATGTGTGGCAGCGGACGAAGGATCACGTCGAAGGCGAGCGGACCGACGAAGTTCCCTGGGTGAAATCCCACCCCCAAGACGCGGTCTCGCGACGGTGCCGGCACTATTGCGGATTGCACCCCGGGCGCCGTCGCGATCGCGGATTGGACCGGGGGTGGCCCCGGTACTATCGCAGATTGCACCTCGGGCGTCGCCTCCGCCACCGCGAACGAGCGCTTTGCCCAACCAACCGCCGCAAACACAAACACCAACGAGACCCAATACCGCCGCCTGTTCATCGCGCCCTCCTGGAAACCCTCAACAGCCCTATAGCTCTTGGCCGACCGATCGCCCGATCGCCAAGGGAAATAGGTACCCCCCGTATTCTCTCTCGATGACTTCATGGAAGTGGTGTGTCGCCGAGGCGCTGGCGGCGACGACCGTGGCGCCGACCATCCTGGTGCGGTTCGCTTGCATTCGTGGCGGCTCGCCGGCCGTAACGGTCAATCAGACGAGATCATCTCGCTGCAGTGGCAGCTCACAGCGGCTACCGGCAGCGCCTGCACGTCGAATTTCGGCGTGGAGAACGTCTCGTTCTACTGACCGACGGGCAGAAGAGCGAGCTGGTCGCCTATCTGAGCTCGATCTGATCGGCGGCGCGCGGCCGCCGACCTAGCGGCAGGTCGCGGCGCCGCCGCCGTCGGGCATGCCGCAGGTCAGCCCGGTGTTGCACATGCCCAGTCCAAATCCGCCCCCGGCGCAGCATGGCTGGCCCGCGCTGCCGCAGGCTTTGCACGAGGTGGTCACCGCCCCGTCGCCGCCGGGGTCGGCCCGGCAACTGAATCCGGTATCGCAGGTGCCGCCGAGTCCGCCGCAACAAGCCTGGTCCGATCCACCGCACGCCGTGCAGGTACCGCCCATCCCCATCAAATCGCCGGTGCAGCGGCCCCCAGTCTGACAGACCGCGCCCGGGCAGCAGGCGCCATTGAGCGCGCCGCAGCTCATGCAAGTACGCGGCACGCCGCCGCCCGGGTTGGCGCAAGCGAGTCCGGTGGAGCAGGTGTCGGCCGCGCAGCAGGGCTGACCGCTGGCGCCACACGACTCGCATGCCATGCCGCCGTCGGACCCCTGGCAAGACAGACCCGAGCCGCAGGAGTTGTCGGCGCCACCACCGCAGCAGGCCGCTGCCCGGCTGCCGCACGCAGTGCACGTCCCCCCCGAACAGCGCGTCCCCGAGGCGGTGCAGGTCATCGGCCCGCCGCCGCCGCCGTCGGAGGTGGAGCCGCCGCAGCACACCTGGCTCACGTTCCCGCAAGCTGTACCGGTGGCCGTTTGGCAGGATCCGGCCGTGCACATTCCGCTCGTGCCGGCGCCCGTGCAGGCGCCGCCGCTGGCCGTACACATCCCCGCCTCGCAGCAGCCACCGCCGTTACAGGCGTTGGCCGCGCAGCAGATCTGGCCCGAGCCGCCGCAGGCCACGGTGGTCCCGCCCGGTCCAACCTTGGTAGTGCTGCCGCCGCCGCACGCCCCGGCCACGCTCAGCAACAACCCGAGACCCAAAACGGTAGACCACCGATTACCACTGCCCGTACGCGAGGGAGATACGTTCATTTCGCTAAGCTCTCTTTCAACCCATTGGTGCACCCGTCGATTTGCGCGTTGTCATTTTTTATTGCGGGACGAGGCCGACGACGTGACGCAGACCACATCGAAACGGAGAGCTTGGAGCGGTGAGCTGCAACCGGAGTGAGTCGTCTCATGGATCCCTTCCGGACCGCCCCCGTTCAGCCCAGCGCCACGGTAGCACAACGTCTGCGTTGGACTGAGGTCGGGATCATGCTGCGCGTCGGTCTTGGGTCGAAGAATTCCCCTGGTCGCGTCGGTGCGAACGGACGTAAATGTGTCGTGGAAATGCTATCCAGTGAACGGCGGGGCGCTCGATGACGTGGTGGATCTTCGCGCTCATCTCGGCGCTGGCCGCGTCCGCGACGGCCATTCTGGCGAAGATTGGCATCAAAGG
>DASRLC010000226.1:0-22267 GCA_035648655.1 Polyangia bacterium | reverse complement strand
CGGCCGCCAGATCCCGCTGGTCACGAAGCGCGGTCCCCAATCCCAGCCATATTGGTACGGCGCCTTGCGCGTGAACATGCTGACCATCTCGGGCGCCTGATCGTTGACCGCGGGCAGCGTGTAGCCGAGCCGATCGTAGGCCGATTTGACAGCTGTGATGGGCGAACGAAAACGCACCACCACGGCGTTCGTGCCGGCGACCACCTGGGCCTTGATGTCGGCCCGCCAGGACCGGAACATGTTGTCGGCCGCCAAGACCTGCACGCCGTTGATCGACACCTCGGCGTAGGTGTCGAGGCCGGCGAAGACGATCTCGATGCGCTCCCGCCGCAGCAGCTCCGCGTCCGCCGCGAACGTCGACCGGTACTCCCAATCGGTCTTCTCGATCCACTGCAGGGTCTTTTCGTTGGTGCCGTAGAACGGATCGGGGATCTTCCCGTCGCGCAGGAGATCGGTGTGCACGCACCCCGGCACCTGGGCCGGCATCCCGTCGGTGAAGCCGGCAGGACCCCGCGGCGCCCGCACCGTCCAAGGCCCGAACGCGACGGTCCGGGGAGCCGCGGGCGCTGATCCCGACGGCACCACCAGGCCGGCCGCCGAGGCCCGCCAGCCGCCCACCGCGGCCAGCGCGACCGCCAGCGCGACGCTCAGCCGATGATGATGGGGATGTTGAAGTTTTGCCACGCGGGCGTGGTGTTGAGGCGATTGAGCGGCTGGTTCCAAAGATAGATCGCCGGATAGGTCGTCACGATGCCGACCTCGCTGACCGTGACCGCCGTGATGTAGAGCTGCGAGACCTGTACGACCGTCGTGGTGCCACTGTTGGATGCCGTCACGGGCGCCGTCCCATAACGGTTGGACGAGAAGATGATCCAATAGAACCGGGTGCCGCCGCTAGACGACACATTGGGAGACCACTTCGGCCAATGGTTGTTGACGCCCGGGCTCTTGAGGAGGGTGCAGGCCGGCGGATCGTTGGCCGCCAAACGGGTCGCCTTGCCGTTCGAGCCCCCGAACGGCGTGACGTACAGCTCGGCCTGGGTATTGGCGTACATCACCTGCCCGGCCGGCACCGCGGTGTAGGCCAGGAGCGCATCGTCGGGCGCGAACGCCGCGTAGTACTCCTCGAGGCTGGTGCTGGATCCACCCGGCACGGGCGTCGCGGCGCCGCCCGCCTTGTCGGCGTACGGAATCGAATAGAGATCGGTGGTCCCTTGGTTCAGCCGCCCGTCTTGATCGCCCGTCGCGCCGGCCGTCGACGAATAGACGATCGTGTTTCCGTCGTTGCTCCAGGTCGGGAAAGCCGCGCCGCCCAGATCCCCGGAATGCGCCAGCGGTCCCCAAGCGGTTCCCTGCTCCGGCACGGGCACGCCGTTGATCATCGTGAAGGCGGTCGAAGTCGTATCCATCCAGACCAGATGCGCCGGGTCCTTGTCGTTCTGCGACCAGGGCATGCTCGCGTCGGGGAGCTGGGTGACCATGATGGCGACCCGATCGGTGCCGCCGATGCTCCAGTGCGCCGGCGAAAACGTGACCGCGCCGCCCCACGGCTCCTGGACATAGGTCCGACCGCCCGTGCAGGTGCTCCCCTGCGCGCAGGTCGGCGTGCAGGTGTTCCAGTTGGTGCAGGTCGCGCCACCGTAGTTTGGCAGCGGATATCCGACCGCCGCGCCCGCCGCGCTCGGCGTCACGCCGGCGAAAGCCGCCGACCAGGGCCAGAAATCGTTGAAGGCCACGTAGTCGCCGTCCGGCGTACCGGCATGGCACCCGATGCAGCGGGGCGCCGTCCGCGTGTTGCCGTTGTTGTCCACGGTCGGCTGTTGCACGTCGGTGATCGCCAAGACCGGCTTACCGTTGGCGACCGCTACCGTCGACTCGTCCCCGACCGTGAAGCCGTCCAGATAGGAGTCGTTGACGATGGCGCTGGTCGGGAAGGTCGAGGTGTTGGAGAGATCTTTGCCTACCGCGCTCGGATCGGCGGACCAGAAGACCATGCTGCCGGCCGCGGAGACCGGCGCGACCTGGAAGCTCACCGTCGTCGCCCCACCGGACGGTAACTGGACCGTCACCGAGACCGGCTGCTGCACCACGTGGCCGGCCAGGCCCTTCCAAATATTGGCCGGCATCTTCCAGGTCTCACCGCTCGCGTAGGCCACCAGATCATTGGCCTCCATGTCGGCGTGGATGGTGATCTTCATGTAACTGGCGCCCGGCACGCGGACCCGAGGGCGAAGCCAGTTGTTCGGGAACAAGCTCCCGTCCTCGGGCTCGGTCACGCAGGGACCCGCCCCGCTGGGTGCCCCGAACATCCCGGGATCGATGGCCGGAATGTTGGTGTTGATCGGATCGGTCGGAAAATCGGTGCACTTGCCGGTGCAGGCGGTCGGCATGACCCCCGTTCCGGCGGTTCCGGTCGACAGACCAGCGCCCGACGTGTCGCCGGTGCCGGCGCTGCCCGTCGAGCTACCCTTTTCCTTGACCCCGGCACAACCCAGCGCGCCCAGCAGGCCAGTTAGTGCAACCACTCCGATAACTGAGGAATAAGTTTGGTTATTCACGAGTCTGACTCTCCGTAAAAGCTTCAGTATAGCCGCCCCCATTCAAACAGCCACCCGCGCGCTTGGTCCGCCGCGCCGGTTCTTCCCGCTGGCGTGTCGCCCAATGTGCGCGAAGAGCGGCGGATATCCGCCAAGATTGCGCCTCCGTGTGGCGCTCACCTTGACCCCATCCTGCGAAGCTGTTGCAATTAATGGGAAGATGACCGTTGGTACGCCCTCCGATCTCCGCCAGGGCGGGCGGCCCTCGCAATCTCGGAATGGGATGGACGACGCGGTCAGGCGGCTCGGGCGCTTTCAGATCATCGGGCGTCTCGCGACCGGCGGGATGGCGGAGGTCTATCTGGCGCTGTCGGGCGAGCTGCCGGGATTTCGGACGCTGATCGTCGTCAAGCGCATCCTGCCGCACCTGGCGTCCAACGGGCAATTCATCCGCATGTTTCTCGACGAGGCGCGCCTCGCTGCCTTGCTCGACCACCCGAACGTCGTGCGCATCATCGAAGTCGGGCACGACGGCGAGGAGTACTTCCTGGCGATGGAGCTGGTGCAGGGCAAGCCGCTGTCGGCGGTCCTGCGCAAGGCGGCGCGCGAGCGGCGGCCGCCCACCCCGGCGCTGGCGGCCTATCTGATCGCCCAGGCGGCCAGTGGACTCGGCTATGCGCACGGGCTGACCGGCGGCGACGGCCAGCCGCTGGGCGTGGTTCACCGCGACGTCTCGCCGCAGAACGTTCTGATCTCGTTCGAAGGGGCGGTGAAGCTGATCGATTTCGGCGTGGCGCGCGCCTTTGGCCGCATCGCCCACACCAGCCCGGGCGGCCTCAAAGGCAAGATCGAGTACATGTCGCCCGAGCAGGCCTCGGCCGAGGAGGTCGATCACCGCGCCGACGTCTTCGCGCTGGGTGTCGTACTGTGGGAGGTGCTGACGGGGCGGCGTCTCTTCCGACGCGAGACGGAGCTCGCGACCATGCGCGCCATCGTCGACGACCCGATCCCCAAGCCGTCGGAGGTGGCCGACGTGCCGCCCGAGCTGGAGGCGGTGGTCATGCGCGCGCTGCGCAAGCGGCGCGACGCGCGCTACGCCAGCGCGCACGAGATGGCGCTGGCGCTGGAGCGCTACGCCTTCGCAAACGACGGCTTCAGCCCGCAGCAGGTGGCGGGGTACATGAAGGGGCTTTTCGCGCCCGAGTTCCTGCAGTGGCGCAAGACCGCGACGGCGGCGCTCGACATGGAGGTCGAGCCGGTCCAGGGCAAGTCCCGCATCGAACCGTTCGGCGCCGAGCCGGTCACGCAAGGGCCGACGATGACGCTGCGCCCTGGCCTGTCCTCGTCGGGCGTGCGACCGGGGACCGACGTTCCCGCCGAGCAGACGCAGAGCCGCGCCCCGCGCAGTCACGGATCGCGCAGTCAGCTCTCGCGCAGCCAGACGGCCCCGTCGTCGGCCTCGGCGCCGACCTCGCCGACTTCGGCGACCTCACCGTCTTCACCCTCGGCCACCTCGCCGTCCGCGACCTCCTCGTTCGAGCCGCCCAGCAAACGCGATCGGGTTTGGGTCTATGGCGGCTTGGCCATCTTGGCTGCGATCACCGCCGCCGGCGCCTGGATGTTGGCCCGGCCCCCAGGACCGGCGGGTGGCGACCGCGAAAGGCCACCGGCGCTGGCCCTACCCGCCGCCATTCCCACGCCCACCCCGGCTGTGGCGCCCGCTCAGGTGTCGAAGTCGATGGCCGCCGGACCCGAGGCCCTCAAACCTGCCGCGCCGGTGGGCGCCGCTGCCGGCCCGGCGGCCAGACCCGCCGGCCTGCCGACCACGCCAACGCCGCCCCCGATCACGGCGCCCGTCCCGACCATGGCGGCGCCGACGGCGGGAATCCCCGGGACACCGCCCGCCGCGACGCAGCCCGTGAAAGCCGCCTCCCATGCTCGGCCGCGACGGCGGGTACACGCCCGCCGCGACGAAGCTTCGGCCGCCGCGCCGGCGTCAAACGGGGCGACGTCGGGCGACAAAAAGGCCGACCCCTTCGAGTGAGCGGCGCGGGGCGGGGCGTCTGCGCGCCCGGACAGACGCCCCGCGGCCGTGGTAGAGTAGACGCTAGGTCATGGTGGCCGCCGTCCAAATCACAGGTATCAAAGATACCGAATTCGAGGCCACCGCCGCGGTCGACGGACAAGCGCTGGTCATGCGACTTTGGGGCAACGCCGATCTGCGCGTGAACGCGCCCCTCGGCCCCTTCCTCGATTCGGTCGACGACGAGGCGCAGCGCAACCACATGGGCGAAGTGGTGGCCGACTTCCGTGAGCTGGTGTTCATGAACTCCTCCTGTCTCAAGGAGTTCGTCCGCTGGATCGCCCAGGTCGACGAGCGCCCCGACAACCACTACCGCATCCGCTTCCTCAGCGATCCCGGCGCCCACTGGCAATCGCGCAGTCTGCAAGCGCTCCGCGCCTTCGCCCCCAGCCTCGTCACGATCGACATCGCGAAGTCGTAGCGTCCGAGGGCGCCCGTATCGGCCGCGGCGCCGAAGCCTGGTCGAGCCGCTGGGCGCCAGCCGCGCTCGGGGCACCGCCCGTTCCGGTTACATCGGCTCGGTGCCGTAGACCAGCGCGCCGCCCAGGTAGACGGTGACCTTGGTGGTCGTGGTGAAGGTCGTCGAGCTGTTGTACGAGTAGTCGTTGGTCTGCGTGTAGTTCGAGAAGTCGTTCTTGTTGAAACCGGGGCCGAGCTCGGCGGTGGCGCCGGCCGCCAGATTGCCGGCGGCGGTCGTGAAGCCGAACGTGAAGTAGAAGTCGGCGTTGGTCTTGGCCGGGCTGACCGCCACGAAGTCGGTCCCCGTGGTGATGGTGGTGTTCGCGCAGCTGGTGCCGAGCGCGTACGTGCAAGCCGGGTTCTGCGTCACGATCGGCGTGGTGTCGTAGGTGTACCAGTACTTCACCGTCAACTGCGAGAGGGGGATGGCGGTGGTGCCGTTGTTGATGAGCTGGATGTCGAAGTAAATGAACTCGAGGTTGGAGGTATTGAGCGTGTGCGTCTTGACGGTCAGGTTGACCGCCTGGATGCAGCTCCCACCCGAGCACATGTAGGCGGCCGAGATGCAGTCGGCGCTGGTCGCACAGGTGGTCTTGCAAGCGTTGGCGCCGCAGATGAAGGGGGTGCAGGAGCTGGTCGCCGGCGTCACGCAGGTTCCCGTCCCGTTGCAGCTCGACGCCGGGTGGAGCGTCGAGGTGGCGCAGGTCTGCGCGATGCACTGGGTGCCGCTGGCCCATTTTCGGCAGGCGCCATTTCCATCGCAGAAGCCGTCCAGGCCGCAGCTGGCCATGCTGGCGGCCGCGCAGCGCGCGGTCGGATCGGTCGAGCCACTCGGCACGTCGACGCAGGTGCCGGGCGACCCGGCGACGTTGCACGAGTTGCAGAGCGCCGTGCAGGCCGTGTTGCAGCAGACGCCCTGCGCGCAGAACCCCGAGTTGCAGCCGGCGTTGCTGGTGCAGGCCGACCCGATCGACAGCAGGCCGCAGCTGCCCGTGCCGGTGGCGGCGCCGGCGCCGGTGCAGCTCGCGGGCGCAACGCAGTCGGTGCTGGAGGTCGCGGTGCTGCAGGTGGCCTTGCAGACGTTCATCGTCGTGTTGCACGCGTAGGGGGTGCACAAGGTAGAGGTGACGGCCTGGCAATTTCCCGCGCCGTCGCAGGTGCGCGCCGGGGTGTAAGTCGTCGTGGCGCAGGACGCTTGCGCGCAAACCGTGCCGGCGGCGTAGAGGCGGCACTTGCCGCTGCCGTCACAGGTGCCGTCGTTGCCGCAGGTTGCGGCCGTACCATCGGTGCAGGCGTTGAGCGGGTCGGTGTTGACGGGGACGTTGGTGCAGGTGCCGATCGAGCCAGCCAGACCGCACGACGCGCAGGTGCCCGAACAGGCCGATGCGCAACAGACGCCCTGCTGGCAGAACCCGGACGCGCACTGGGAAGTCATCGTGCACGTCGTGCCGTTCCCCTGCAGCGAGCAGGTGGTCCCGTTGCAGACATTGGGCGCGGTGCAATCGGTGGACCCGGTCGCGCCCGTGCAGGTGTTCTTGCAGACCTTGTTGGTCGTGTCGCACGCGAAGGCGCCGCAGGAAGTCGGCGTCGCCGCCGTGCAGGTCCCCGTGCCGTTGCAAACGGAGGCCGCCGTATAGGTCGACCCCGTGCAAGTCGCGGCCGCGCACTGGGTACCGGCCGCGTACTTCTGACAAGCGCCCGCGCCGTTGCAGAACCCGTTGTTGCCGCAGGTCGGGGCGGTGCCATCGGCGCACTGGTTGAGCGGATCCTGCCCGGCCGGCACGCTGGTGCAGGCACCTTGGCTGCCGGTGAGGCCGCAGGATTGGCAGGTCCCCGCGCAGGCGGAGTTGCAACAGAAGCCCTGCGCACAGAATCCCGAGCTGCAACTGGCGGCCGCGGTACACACCGCGCCGATCGGCAGCTTGCCGCAGCTCGAGGCGGTGCAGACGGTGGGCGACACGCAGTCGGTGTTGCCGCCGCAGGTGATGAGGCACGCGCCGCTGGCGCCGCAGTTGAACGGCGAGCAGCTCAAGGTTCCACCGGGTGCACAGGTCCCCTTGCCGTCGCAGCGCCCAGATTGGGTGAGCGTCGAGCCGCTGCAGGTCTGTGCCGTGCAAACCTTGCCGCTGGGATAGAGCTGGCACTTGCCGGCGCCGTCGCACGAACCGTTGGTGCCACACGGGCTGGTGGCGCCGACGTCCGCGCACTGGTTGAGCGGATCGGTCCCCACCGGGATCGAGGTGCAAGTCCCCACCGTGCCGGTCAGGTTGCAGGATTGGCAGGCCGCCTCGCACCCAGCGTTGCAGCAGACGCCTTGTTCGCAGAACCCGGAGGTACAGTCGGTGGGCGCGGTGCAGGCGACGCCGGGGGCCTTCTTGCCGCAAATCGTGCCGTTGCAGACGTAGCCAGCGGCGCAGTCCGCGTTGGTCGCACAGGTGGTCTTGCAATCCGCTGCGCCGCAGACGTACGCGCCGCAAGCCAACAACGCCCCCGTCGCGCAGGTTCCTTTGCCGTCGCACTTCGAGGCCACCGTTTCGGTGCCGCCCGTGCACGCGTCGGTCCCACAGACCGTGCCGGACGCGTAGAGCTGACACCCACCCGCGCCGTCGCAGAAGCCGTTGGTCATGCAGGTGCTCGGATCGCTCATCGCGCACTGGCCCAGCGGATCCTGGCCGGCCGGCACGCTCGTGCAGGCCCCGGCGCTGCCGGTGAGTCCGCAGGATTTGCAATTGCCGGTGCAGGCGGTGGAGCAGCAGGCGCCCTGCGCGCAGATCCCCGAGTTGCAGTCGGCGTCGGCGCCGCAGCCGGCGCCGATCGGCTTCTTGCCGCAGCTGCCGCTATTGCAGGTGGTGGGGGCGATGCAATCGGCGTCGGCGGTGCAGGTAGTCTTGCACTGACCGGTGGCGCCGCAGACGTACGGGGCGCAGGACTGGCCCGTCGCCGCGGGGCAAGCCGCGCCGGTGCCGTCGCAGCGGCCGGCAAAGGTCAGCATCGAACCACTGCAACCAGCTTCTTGGCAGACCACGCCGGAGCCGTAGTTCTCGCAGCTGCCCGTCCCGTCGCAGACCCCGTCCGTGCCACAGCTGGCGCTCCCCAGATCTTGGCACGCGCCGCGGGGATTGGTGCCGATATCGGCCGGGATGCAGGTGCCGACGCTGCCGGCGGCCGCGCAGGTCAGACAGGGGCCGTCGCAAGCCGTCTGGCAACACACGCCATCGGCGCAGAATCCGGAAGCGCAGCTGGAGTTGGCGCCCGGCGAGCAGGGCTGCCCGATCGCGATCCCGCCCGTCTCGCCGCGAGCGCCGTCCGTGCGGGAGCCGTCGATCCCGGAACCGTCGTGCGGCGTGGTCTGCGATCCGTCGTTGGGGGGAACGCTCCCATCTTGCTTTCGGGTCTGCGCGCCGCCACCGCAACCGGCCGCCAGGGCCAGCGACGCGACGACCATCCAGGCCACCCCGAGGCAGCCGGCCAGGCCCGCATCGCCAGCCAACCCGGGGGGGCGGCCAGCCGAGCGTCGAACCCTAGGCTGGGGGAAACCTATGCTCATGACGGGCCTTTCTAAGGGGAAGCTCTGAATAACTTCGGTCGGTGATCCCGACGCACCGATTTCATCGGGCGATGACGGGGAAAATGCACCAGCCGCCATATTACGCGCGCCACGAAATTGAATCCACGATGACCTTTTAGGGACCTTTAAAAGCGACCGCGGACGCATTACGATCAAACCATGAAGATCGTGCCAGGTCGGACCGTGGAGCTGGAATACGAGCTCAAAGTCAAAGGCGGCGAAGTCATCGAATCCTCGGCCAAAAGCGGGCCTTTGCGCTACGTCCACGGCGACGGCAAGATGCTGCCGGGGTTGGAAAAGCGGCTCGAAGGCCTCGAGCCGGGCGACGAGCGACAAGGCGAGGTTCCGGCCCGCGAGGCGTTCGGAACAGAAGACTCGCTCCCGGTGACCGAGATGGCGCGCAGCGTCTTTCCAACGGGGGCCAAGCTGGAGGTCGGCGAGATCTTCGAAGCCAAGGACCCTGCCTCGGGCGCGCCGGTGCGATTCAAGATCCTCTCCGCGGGCGGAGCGACGACCAAAGTTCGCCTGCTTCACCCATTGGTCGGCCGAGACATCGAGTACCGCGTCAAGGTGCTCGCCGTGCGGCAGGGCGGCGTGGCGGGAAACCGTCCGCCGCCGGTGCCGGGAATGGTCGAGCTTGATCCCGACGAGATGTCCGAGAGCTGAAACGTCCGTCCGGATTAGAGATTTTTGACCTCCCCCCCTGTCGCCGGGGCTCGGTCGTGGCCACTTTTTCCCTAGGACGCTTCGGGAACCAAGCGGGCACGAAGGGAGCCGTCATGTCGATGACCAACGAAAAAGCAGAGAGCCACGGGCGCGGATTCGCGAGCATGGATCGCGAGCGCCAGCGCGAGATCTCTTCCCAGGGCGGTAAAGCCGCCCACCAGAAGGGCACCGCGCACGAGTTCGATTCAAATGAAGCCCGTGAGGCCGGCCGCAAGGGGGGCATGGTGAGCGGGGGTCGGCGACGTTCACGGGACGTGGCCAACACCAACGGTGAGTCGGCGCGACCCGAGGGCCATGGCGACGAAAACCCATCGAAAGGCAGCGAAGCCGGCCATCAAGCGTAAACTGCCCGGGTGGAGCCCAAAGACCGGCCGGCACCGGGCCCGGTGCCGGTGCAGATAGCTTCGGAGTCGGAGTCGGCCCCGAACGGCCTCGTGGCGCTGGGCGGCCGGCTGCTGCCGGAGACCTTGCTGGCCGCCTACCGCGCGGGAATCTTTCCCTGGTCTTCCGATCCGGTGCTCACCTGGTGGTCGCCCGATCCCCGCGCGATCTTCGACCTGGCGTCCTGGCGCCCCCACCGCAGCGTGGTAAGGGCGGCCCGGCGCGCGGAGTGGACGTTCAGCGTCAATAGGGCTTTCGAAGGGGTGATGCGCGCCTGCGCCGAAGCAGGCGCCGATCGTCCCTCGACCTGGATCACCGACGAGTTCGTCGAGTCATACGGACAACTCCACGCCCGCGGGCTGGCCCACAGCGTGGAGGTCTGGGAAGGCGACGCGCTGGTGGGGGGCCTGTACGGCGTGGCGCTGGGGGGATTCTTCGGTGGCGAATCGATGTTCCACCGACGCACGGATGCCTCGAAGGCCGCCGTCGGCCATCTGATCGAGCGGCTGCGGGCGGGTGGCTTCACGCTGCTCGATGCGCAGGTCCCGACGCCGCACCTCACGCACCTGGGCGCCGTGTCCGTCTCGCGGGCGGACTACCTGGCGCGGCTGCGGCGGGCGCTGACGGTCGCCGCCAACTTCACTTGATGGCGGTCTGGTCGCCGGCGACGCAGACCCGATTGCGACCGCTGCGCTTGGCGGCGTACATCGTCTCGTCGGCGCGCGCGACCAGCTCGGCGGCCGAGGCAATGCCGGCGGCTGGCGCGGCAGCTACCCCGACGCTGACCGTCACCGGGATAGCGGCGCCGTCGTGGCCGAACGAATGGCCCGCCACCGCGGCGCGGATTTTCTCCGAGAGCGCGGCCCCCACCTCCAGCGTCGAGCCGCGCGCGACGATCGCGAACTCCTCGCCGCCGTAGCGGGCGAACACCTCTTCTTCGCTCAGCATGCTCATGAGCAGGGTCGCCAGCTGCGTGAGCACGGCGTCGCCCGCCTGGTGGCCATGCACGTCGTTGATCCGCTTGAAGTGATCGATGTCGATGAAAACCAGCGAAAGCGGCGTGCGGTGCCGGTTGGCGTACTGAAACTCGCTGTCGATCCGCTCGTTGAAGTAGCGCTTGTTGAAGGCGTGCGTGAGGCCGTCGCGCAGCGCCGACTCGGACATCTGTCGCTGGAACATCTCGTCGAGGCGGTCTTGGTAGCTGAACTTGAGGATGGTCGTCGAGCCGACCAGAATCTTGTCCCCCTCGGCGAGCGCCTCGCGCTTGACCCGCTCGCCGTTGCGGTAGGTGCCGTTGGTGGAGCCGAGATCCTCGAGGAACATCTGGCCGCCGTCGCGGACGATCTGCGCGTGCTCGCGCGAGATTCCGTCGTCGATGAGCCGCAGGTCGGCCTTGTCGCCACGCCCAATCAGCACCCGCTCCTGGTCGAGCCGGTACATTTCTCCGACGCTCGATCCCGACAGCACGACCAGATACGCGGCTGCGCTCCGGCCTTCCGCCACGATCGGCGCCTCGGGGGTCGGCGCCATCCGCGTCGTGTCGTCGAGCGGATTGGCGACGCGGTCGCGCGTCATCCTGGTAGTTTACCGACGGGGACGGTGGTTAAGCAAACTCCTCGACGCTCAAAAAGGTAAAGCGACCCAAGGCAAAGCGACCCAAAGGCAAAAAGAATGGAACGGACGCAGGTCTTGATCGGAACCAGCGGCTTCAGTTATCCCGCCTGGCGCGGCGGCTTCTACCCGCAGAAGATGCCGCCCGCCAGGATGCTGGCCTACTACGCCGAGCGGCTTGCGGCGGTCGAGATCAACAATACCTTCTACCGTATGCCCACCACCGAGGTGCTGCAGCGCTGGGCGGCCGAGACGCCGCCGGGGTTCCGTTTCTCGCTCAAGAGCCCCCGGCAGATTACCCACGACAAGCGCCTGGTCGAGGTGGGATCGGCGGTCGAGCGACTGGCCGAGGTGGCGCGCGCGCTGGGCGAAAAGCTGGGACCGGTGCTGTTTCAGCTGCCGCCCAACCAGCGTAAGGATCTGCCGCGCCTCGACGCCTTCTTGGCCGGGTTGCCGACCGGCCTCCACGCCGCGCTGGAGTTCCGCCACGCCTCCTGGTTCTCCGACGACGTCTACGATTGCCTGCGCGCCCGGCGGGCGGCGCTCTGCCTGGCGGAAGCCGACGAATTCGAGACCCCGCTCGAGGCGACCGCCGATTGGGGCTACCTGCGCCTGCGGCGGCTCGACTACGACGGAGCGGCCATCGCGCGCTGGGCCGCGTATCTCCAGGCCCGGAGCTGGTCCACGGCCTACGTCTTTTTCAAGCACGAGGACGCCGGCAAAGGGCCCGACGCGGCCAACCGACTGCGGCTCGCGCTGGGAGAGATGGTGGCATGAGGCTTTTTTGCCCGTCATCCTACACTCGGCTACACTGGCGTATAAATCATGGCTAGAGCAATCGCGGGCGCCACCATCTCCTTCGGTCTGGTCTCGATCCCGGTCCGGCTGTTCCCGGCGACCCAGAGCTCGGCAGCCATTTCGTTCAACCTGCTGCACCAGAAGTGCGGCTCGCGCCTCAAGCAACAGTACGTCTGCCCGCGCGACGGCGACATCGTGAGCCGCGACGAGATGGTCAAAGGCTACGAGTTCGCCAAGGACCAGTACGTCACCTTCACGACCGAAGAGCTGAAGTCGCTGGAAGAGAAGGCCACCCAGAGCATCGACATCGCCTCCTTCGTCCCGCTGGCGGCCATCGATCCGATCTACTTCGAGCGGCCCTATTACCTCGGCCCCGAAAAAGGCGGCGACAAGGCCTACTTGCTGCTGGCGGAGGCCATGCGCGAGACCGGCCGCGCCGCGCTGGCCCGCTACGCCGCCCGCGGCAAGCAGTACCTGGTGCTCCTGCGCCCCACCGCCGACGGTCGCGCGCTGATCCTGCAGGAGCTGCTCTACGCCGATGAGGTCCGGCCGATGGCCGATGTGCCGCTGCCGGAAGGCGAGGTGCGCGAGCCCGAGCTCAAGCTGGCCAAGCAGCTCATCGATCAGATCGCCAAAGAAACCTTCGAGCCGACGCTCTTCCACGACGAGGTCCGGGAGCGAATCCAGGCCGACATCGAGCGCAAGGTGCAGGGACAGGACATCTCGGAGGCCGCGCCGGCGCCCGAGCCGGCGCGGATCATCGATCTGATGGCGGCGCTCAAAGCCAGCCTGGGCAAGGCGGGCGCACCGGCCAAGCCGGCGGCGGAAGCGGCCGAGACCGACGACGACGGGGCTGCGCGCCGCGGCGCCCACCGCTCGGAAGAAGCGCCGGCCGAACGCAAGCGCGCCCGCAAGCGCTAGACGGTTTACCGTGAAGATCGGGCGCTGCTATATTCGCCGCGCTTGAGCGGCTACACCACCCAGGACGTCTCGCGGATGATCGGCGTCTCGGCCGGTCGCCTGCGGGCCTATCTGCGCGCGGGGGTGCTGTCGCCGGAGCACGGCCAGCGCGGCGAGCTGCGGTTTTCGTTCCAGGATCTCCTGCTGCTGCGCAAAGCCGAGGAGCTGGTCAGACAGCGCATCCCGCCCCACCGCGTGCGCATGGCGCTCAAGAAGCTGCGGGCGCAGCTGCCGGAGAGCCACCCGCTCACCGGCGTCCAGCTGGGTGCCGAGGGGACGTCGGTGGTCGTTCACGAAGGGAATGCCCGCTGGCAAGTCGAGTCGGGGCAGGTGCTGCTGGCCTTCGGCGGACCATTGGCCGAGAGCGCGCCGATGTCGATGCTGCCGTCACGGCAGACGGTGCCAGCGGGAGCCGATGTCGTTCCCCCTTCGACCGACGAGATCTACGAGATCGGATGCGACGTCGACGAGACCGATCCCGAGCAGGCCGAGACCAGCTACCGGCAGGTCCTGATGCAGGCCCCCGAGCACGCCGACGCCCACATCAATCTCGGCCGCATCCTGCACGAACGGGGCGACCTGCTTGCCGCCGAGACACACTATCGGCAAGCGCTGAAGATCCGCGCCAACGACCCCACCGCGCTGTTCAACCTGGGTGTGGTGCTGGAGGATCAGGGCCGCAACGCCGCGGCCCTGGAAGCCTACGGCGACGCGATCAACATCGACGGCCGCAACGCCGACGCACACTACAACGCCGCCCGCCTCTACGACCTGGCCGGTGACTACGGCGCCGCGCTCCGCCACCTCCGCATCTGCCGCGACCTCACCCGCAAGTGAGTGTGCTCCGCTACGCCCAGCTCTTCGGTCGCGTCGGGTATGGGCCGGCGGGAGAGGTGAAGCCCCTCCCGCGCGGCGCTCAGGCCAGCTTGGCGTCGAGGGTGATCTTGGCGGCGGCGATCAACTTGGAGATCGGGCAGCCGGTCTTGGCAGCTTGGGCGGCGGCCTCGAACTTCTGCTGATCGGGGTTGGTCAGCTTGACGGTGACTTCCAGGTGCGACGAGGTCACGGCGAAGCCGCCTTCCACCTTCTCGAGCGTCACGGTGGCGCGGGAGTCGACGTTTTCGGGCGTCAGGCCCGCACCTTCGAGCTGCGCCGACAGCGCCATCGCGAAGCAGCTGGCGTGCGCCGCCGCGATCAGCTCCTCGGGGCTGGTGCCCGTCGGGTTCTCGAAGCGCTGCACGAAGTTGTAGGGGACGTCTTTGAACGTGCCGCTCGCGGCGGAGAACGTCCCCTTGCCCCCCTTGAGCCCACCCTTCCAATTCGCAGTTGCCGACCTTTTCATGTCTCTCTCCTCGGTTGACGAACGCCGAGGTTAACCACGAACCGTCCCCGGTGCCAGGACGACCGACGGGCGATCGGTTTCTCCGGAGCCACGGTCGCGGCTAGAATCGCGCGCGATGCGAAAGCACGCCAGGACCGGCTTCGTCCTGGTGGCACTTTTTGCGCTGGCGCGCGTCGCCCACGCCGACACGCCGGAGGCGCCGGGCGAGGCGCTGGCGACGCCCCCCCTGCCCCGCGCGTTCTGGTACACGCTCGAGACGCCGCACTTCGACATCCATTTCTATCCGGCCGAGCAGAAGTTCGCCGAGCGGACCGCCCACATCGCCGAGCGCGCCTACCGCCTCATCACCCGCTACCTCAACTGGCGTCCGAGCGGCAAGGTCAACGTCACGCTCAACGACAACACCGACGAGGCCAACGGGTTCGCCAGCTCGATTCCCTATACCTTCATCTACGCCTACGGCGTGCCCCCCGATTCGCTCGACGAGCTGAACGACTTCGACGACTACGTGAAGCTGCTCATCACGCACGAGTTCACCCATGTGGTCCACCTCGACACGATGTTGAGCTGGTGCCCGCTGTTCGTGAACACCGTCATGGGCAGGACGTGGGCGCCGAACCTGTCGCAGCCCACCTGGTTCATCGAAGGGATGGCGGTGCTGATGGAGTCACGCCAGACCACGGCGGGCCGCCTGCGCAGCAGCTTCTTCGACATGCACCTGCGGGTCCCGTTTCTCGAAGGGCGCCTGTTCGGCATCGATCAGGTGTCGGCCATCCCGCTGGCCTACCCGGGCGGCACCGCGGCCTACGACTACGGTTCGCACCTGCTCAAGTACATCGAGGATCGCTACGGCCCCGCCAAGATTCAGGAGATCTCGCACCGCTACGCGGACACCTGCCTCCCGGGCTCCCTCAACCGTACGGTGGCCGAGACCGTGGGGCACGGTTACGTCGGCATCTTCGGGCCCGGCCTGTGGGAGGACTGGAGGCGATCGATCTCGCACCGCTATACGCTGCAGGTCGAGGAGGCCAGCCATCGGCCGCTGACCGTCGCCACGCGGCTGACCTGGACGGCGCCCTCGCCGCGCAGCGAAGGCCCCGGACCGAGGTTCTTTCGCGACGGCACGCTGGTCTATCACCGAGCCAACGACGATCAGTCCCCCGCTTACGTCCGCCTCGATCCGGCCACGGGCGCCCAGCGGACGCTGGCCGACATGCAGGGGGGCGGACCGGCCGTGCCCACGCCCGACGGACAGGCCCTGATCTTTCCGCGCGTGAACTACCTGCAGCTCCCGCTGCGCATCTCGGGCAGCCCGGAGCTCGGCTGGAACGATCTCTATCGCCTCGATCTGGCCGACGGCACGATCCGGGCGCTCACGCGCGGCGCCCGCGCGCACGAGCCCGACGTGTCGCCGGACGGCCAGCAGATCGCCTTCGTGATGGCCGGAACCGGAACCCGCCGGCTGGCGTTGGTGCCGATCGGCGGCGGTACGCCACGCATCCTCATGCCGGGCGCGCCCGGGCTGGCGTTCACCCCGGCCTGGTCGCCGGACGGCCGCCTCATCGCCTACTCGCGCTGGAAGCCGGGCGGCTTTCGCGACATCCACATCTACGATCTCGCGACCGCCACCGACCGCGCGATCTCGGTCGATCGCGCCTTGGACGTCGACCCGCGCTTTACGCCCGACGGCCGCTTCGTCCTCTTTTCGTCGGACCGCAGCGCCATCAACGACATCTATGCGTACGAGCTTCGGACCGGGCGCCTGTTTCAGGTCACCAACGTCCTTTCGGGCGCCTTTCAGCCGACGGTCTCGCCCGACGGCCGGCGGCTGATCTTCACCGGCTTCACCTCGGACGGTTTCGACGTTTGGACCACCGACTACGATCCCAGCCGATTCCGGCCCGCGCAGCCGTTCGCCAACGCGCGCCTGGATGCTTCGTCCGATCCCGACGCCGAGACCGACTCGCCGGACGCCAGGCCGGAGGACGCCGCCGCGATCCCCTTCCCCGAGCGGATCGTCGGTTACGCGCCCTGGAAGTACATGTACCCGCGCCAATGGAACATCCAGGTGCAGTCCGATGCGCTGGGGTTCGGCAATACCCTCCAGGTCAACACCAGCGTCGGCGATCCGGTCGGCAACCACTCGCTGGGCGTCGAGCTCCTGGTCCCTTCGAACGGCGACGCCTCGGGCTTTCTGTCCTACAGCTACAACCGCCTTTGGCCCGGGCTTTCGATCAGCCTCTCGCGCACCGATCAGATCACGCCCGGACTGGTCATCGACGGCCTGAACACCACGTACCGCCAGCGCTCCGAGAACCTGACCGCCGCGACCGATCTGCCGATCCTGCACAACGCCGACGCGCAGGGCGATCTATCGATCGCCTACGACTACGCGGCCTACGGCCCCACCGACCCGATCCCGGTCGGCGAGCCGACCGGGGGCATCACGGTCAGGCCCAGCATTGGGCCGTATGCCGATCTGAAATTCGGCTGGTCGTTTTCGGACGCGCACAGCTGGCCGTATTCGGTGAGCTCTCAGGAAGGTCGAAACCTGCACCTCAACCTGCGCCTGTCCGATCCGGTGCTGGGCGGCCGATTTCGCACCACCGAGGTGAGCTGGTCCTGGACCGAATACCTGACGCCACCCTGGGCGCGCCTCCACGCGCTGGCGCTCTACACCGCCGGCGGCTTCGGCTTCGGCGACACGCGCGACTTCTTCAACCTCGGGGGCTACGGACCGCAAGATGTCTTGCGCGGCGTGCTGCTCAACCAATATCAATACGCCTCGCTGCGCGGCTATCCGGTCAGCTACGTGCAAGGCGACAGCTATCTGCTTCTGTCGGCCGAGTACCGCGCGCCACTGATCTGGATCGAGCACGGCTACGACACCTTCCCGCTTTATCTGCGGCGGATCTGGGGCGTCCTCTTCGCCGACGCCGGCAATGCCTTCCAAGGCCGGTTTCATGCGCTCTCGCTCAAGACCGACGTTGGGGCCGAGGCGCACTTCCAGTTCAACCTCGGCTACTTCCTCAACACCCAGGCGCAAATCGGCGTGGCGCACGGATTCTCGGCCGGTGGCGGCAACAGCATCTACTGGGTCGCGGCGGTGAGCTATTGAAGGACCGTGTCTAGAACGGTCTCGAGCCCCGGTGTCCGCTGAAAGACCGGGCGCTGACGGAGGTCGGCCCAGATTTCGTGCGGTCTCGAACGTCGAGGCCTGCACCACCGCCGACGCCCGCTCGATGGCGCTCGCCGGACGCGCGGATACGGCCTCACCTCATGCACCACGACCACTTCAACCCGAAGTCGACGCCTAGCGACCGACCACGGCGTCGAGGCTGTCGGCGAGGATGGCCGCCATCTGATCGATCTCAGCGGGGCTGGCGGTGAGCGGCGGGCAGAGGTACATCGTGTCGCCGAGCGGCCGGAGCAGCGCGCCGCGCCGGACAGCCTCTCGGTAGATCGCATAGCCGGTTCGTCGCCGGGGATCGAGGGCAGCGCCGTCGGGGGCCCGAACATCGACGGCGGCGATCAGTCCGCAGGCGCGCACGTCGCGGAGTGTGCGTCTGCCGGCAGCCAGTGACTCCAGGGATTCTCGCAGCGCGGGCGCCAGCCCCGAGACGCGGCCCAGGATGTCGTCGCCCGCGAAGACGTCGAGCACCGCGTTGGCCACCGCCACCGCCAGCGCGTTGCCGGTGAAGGTGTTCGAGTGCAGGAACGCGCGCCCCTCGCCGTAGTCGGCGTCGAAGAGCGCGTAGACCGCGTCGGTGGTCAGCACCGCCGACAGCGGCAGGGTCCCAGCCGTCAGCCCCTTGGACAGCACGGCGAAGTCGGGAAGCGCCGCCAAAGACAGGCGGCCGGGGCCGTCGGCCAGGTGACTGGCCAGGATCGCGCCCAGGCGTCCCATCCCGGCCGCAATCTCGTCGGCGATCAAATACACCCCGTGGGCGTCGGCCCAGTCGCGCAAGCGCCGCAGCAGATCGGGGCTGAAAAATCGCATCCCGCCTGCGGCCTGCCAGACCGGCTCGTACACGATGGCGCAGAGCGTGTCGGCCTGCGGCGACAGCGCCGCTTCGATGGCCGGCCAGGCGTCGCCCGCGTCGAGCCAAGCCGGATCGTGCGGACCGGACCGATACGGCAAGCCGACGATCCGCTCCACCGGAAAACAGAGCGGCCGATATGGCCCCCCATAAAGATCCAGATCGCCGACCGACAGCGTCGCCGCCGTCTCGCCGTGGTACCCATTTTCGAAGGCGGCGAAGCGGGTACGCCCCGGTGCGCCGCGCTGGGCCTGGGCCTGTAGCGCCATCTTCATCGCGATCTCGACCGCGGTCGATCCATTGTCGGCCAGGAACACCTTGCCGAAGTGACCGGGCCGTCGCCCGGCCGGTGCCGAGGCTCCCCAGCTTGCGGGCGGATGGCCATTGACCGCCGCCAACAGGCGCTCGCACAGCCGCACCAGAGGCGCGCTGGTGGTGTTGGCCGTGATGACGTGCTCGAAGGACTCCAGTTGGCGCCGCAATGCCGCCGCCAGATGGGGATGGCCGTGGCCGAGCGCCTTGCACCACCAGCTGGAGATAGCGTCGAACACCGTGCGCCCGTCGGCGAGCTGCAGCCGGGTGCCGCGCGCCCCGACCACCTCCAGCGGGGGGAAATCGACATAGTCCCGCATCTGGCTGCAGGGATGCCAGTAAACGGCCAGATCACGCGCGACGAGATCGCTGGCCACGGCATCGACTGAACGCGGGGGCAACATCTCTAACGACTAGCACGGACGGGCGCCCCGTGACGCACGGGCAGCCGACCCAACCCGCGCGCGTGTCAGTCCGACCCGCGCCCACCCAGGCCGTGCTCATCCATCTTGGCGTACAGCAACGGACGGCCGATGCCGAGCAGGCGCGCCGCCGCGGACCGATTCCCCTTGGCGCGCTCGAGCGCCCGCACGATGAGGCGTTTCTCGAGCGCCGCCACCGCGTCGTGGAGCGGCAGGTCTTCGGCCCCCGCGGCCTCGCGCTCGACCGCCGGCGCCCCCTGGACCGCTTCCGGAAGATCGCCCACGTCGATGACCTCGCTGGCGCACATCACGGCGGCGCGTTCGAGGACATGAAAGAGCTCGCGCACGTTGCCCGGCCAGGGGCTGCCGAGCAGCCGCTGCATGGCCTCTTCGGAAACGGCGCGCGCGCGCGTGCCGCGCAACGCGTGCGCCACCAGCAACGGGATGTCGCTCCGCCGCGCGCGCAGCGGCGGCAACTCGATCTCGATCACCGCCAGGCGGTAGTAGAGATCCTCGCGCAGCGCAGCCCCCGGCGTGCCCGGGCGTACCGGCCGACTGGTGGCCGCGATGAGGCGCGCATCGGTCGTGAGCGGATCGTTGCCCCCGACCCGTTCGAAGGTCCCCTCTTGAACCACCCGCAGCAGCTTGGTCTGCAGCGCGGGGTCGAGGTCGCCGATCTCGTCGAGGAACAGCGTCCCGCCGGCCGCCGCTTCGAACCGGCCACTGCGCCGACCCGCTGCGCCGGTGAAGGCGCCGCGCTCGTGGCCGAACAGCTCGCTCTCGATGAGCGTGGGGGGCAGCGCCGCCAGGTTGCAGGCGACGAAGGGCTGGCGCGCGCGCGGCGCGTAGGCGTGGATGGCGCGCGCCACCAGCTCCTTGCCGGTGCCGGTCTCGCCGGTGATCAGCACCGGCGCCGTTGAACCCGCGGCGCGGCCGATCAGCTTCCAGATCGCCAGCATCGCGGCGCTGGTCCCGACCAGGTCCGCCCGGGTCTCCGGCGGATCGGAAGCCGGGGCCGCCGCGCGGGCCAGCACACGCTGCTTGAGCGCACGTTCGATGGTGGCCCGCAACGCCTCGAGGTCGAAGGGCTTGGTGAGGTAGTCGAAGGCGCCGTCGCGCATGGCGCGAATCGTCCGCTCGCTGTCCCCATAGGCGGTCGCGACGATGACCGGCACCCCGTGCGCCGTGGCGCGCAGCTCGCCCAGATAGTCGAGCCCGTCGCCGTCGCGCAGCCGGATGTCGAGCAATACGCAGTCGATCGGGCGGGCGGCGACGATGCCCCGCGCCTCGCCCAACCCGGCGGCCGTCACCGCTTCGGCGCCCATCGCCGTCACCACGTCGCGGAGCCCTTGGCGCAACCCCGGCTCGTCTTCGACGATGAGCACGAGGCCGCTCATGATGGTCCGGCTGCCGTGCGCAGATGGGCGGAAGCGGCCGCGATCGGCTCGGCGGCCGCGCCGGCCGGCAGCGTGAGCTCGAGGTAGGTGACTTCTCCCTCTCGCCGGTACACCAGCTCCCCGCCGTGGGCGCGCGCGATGGCCCGCGAGATCGCCAGTCCCAGGCCGGTGCCGTCCGGTTTGGTCGTGAAAAACGGCTCGAAGATCTCGCCCGCGCGGCCGGGCGTCACCCCTTCGCCCCGATCGGCGATCCGGACCCGCAGGCCATCCCCGTCCTCTTCGACAGACGCCTCGACCACCGCGCCGTCAGGCGAGGCCTCGATGGCATTCCGCAGGACGTTGTCGATGGCGCGCGCCAAAGCGTCGGCGTCGCCCACGGCTGTCCCCTGGCCATGCACGTCGATCGCGATCCGACGCAACGCCGCCCAGGGCCTGAGCGCCTCGGATCGCGCGCGCAGCAGTGCGGCCAGATCGAGCGGCGCGCGCGTTCCGACGGCGCGGCCGGCGACGATCAGCAGATCGGCCACCAGGCGATCGAGCCGCATGATCTCCGAGGAGGCGTGATCGATCGCGGCGCGCGTGACCTCGGGCAGCGTGGTGTCGCGGCGGGCCGCCAGATCGAGGCGCAGCTTGATCGAGGCCAGCGGATTCCGCACCTCGTGCGCGACGCCGGCCACCACCCGACCGAGGGCCGCCAGCCGCTCCTGTCGGGCGAGATCCCGCACCATCCCCTCTTGAATCCGCCGAGACTCCTCGAGGCGCCGCGCCAGCGTGTCGATGCCGATCGCGATGTCGTCCAGCTCGCGCACGCTGGAGCGTGGCACCGGCGCCGTCAGATCGTCGGCCAGCGCCGCCAGCGCGCTGCGGAGGCCGCCCGCCGCGCGTTTAACCGTTACCAGCGAATACGATGCGCTCGCCACCAGAAGGAGGGCCGAGAACGCCAGCGCCACCACCAGCAGCCGCCAGCTCTGCAACGTTGGCGAAGGTCGAACCAGGACCGCGGCCCAGAGCAGGCGATCCGGCGCGCGGGGGGCCATGCGCGCCACCAGCTGACCGCCGTCGATCTCGGCCTCGATCTCGACCGGCGATGCCGTCCGGCCAGCCCGCCCCGCCAACGCCCGCAGCACCATCCGCCATTGCGGCGGCACCGACGATCCGATCGCTTCGATCCGCTTTGGCCCCGCCGCCAAGCCGCCGCGCATCCCGATGATGGGCGAGAGGCCGGCCGGCGTCCCGGCGCCCTCCACCACCATCCGATCGATCTCGTCGCGCACCGCTTCCCGCCCGCGTTCCAGCCGTTGCGCGCGCGTCACCGAGATCGCACGGTAGAGCGCGTCGGCCGAGAGCCCCGCGGTCACCAGGCCGAGCACCGCCACGGTCAGCAGGCGGTGACGGATCGGTCGGCCCAGACGCACGCCACGCGAATCAAGCAAGCGCGATACCGTTCAATTGTCGCGGACCCACCGGCTCGGCGCGGGTGCGGTTTGCTGGGACGGCTGACAGGTGTTCGGAATCAATACAGGTTAGCGCCCCCGGATGCGCTCGGCCAGCCATCGCCTGTCGTGCCCAAGCTGGCCCGCTTGTTGCGATGGCGCGATGGCGCTATCGCCGACCCGTGCTCGACCTTACAG